>CAIXGY010000022.1 GCA_903919035.1 uncultured Planctomycetaceae bacterium
ACCGAGAGGTGCGGCACCATCTCGCCGCCGATCTTCGAGAAGCGGCTCTCGCGGCCCGTGATCGTGATGAAGCCCTCATGGTCAAGGCGGGCGATGTCGCCCGTGCAATACCAGCCATCCTTCACGACCTTCGCCGTGAGGTCGGGGCGGTCGAGATAACCCTGCATGACGTTCGGTCCCGCGATCCAGAGCAGGCCCTCCTCGCCCACCGGCAGGTCGCGGGTCGCGTCCCGGTCGGTGATCCTGGCCCGACTGCCGAGAATGGGCTGGCCCACAGTGCCCTCGCGGGCATCGACCGGCCGGCCCGGCACGTGCCGGGTGGGAGGAACATTCGCCGCGACGAGCGGCGAGAGTTCCGTGGCCCCGTAGGCTTCGCTGGGACGGATGCCGAACTTCCGCTCGAAGGCGTCACAGACCTCCTTCGGAAGCTTCTCGGCGGCACCGAACACGCATTCGAGCGACGCGAAATCCTCCGCCGGCGTCCGGCGGGTGTAGATCCGCAGAAACGTGGGCGTTGCCATGAGGATGGTGGCATGGTGCTCCCGCGCGAGGTTGCCCACCACCTTCGCGTCGCGCGGGTCGGTGTGGTAGACGACCGCCGGCTCGAGTGTCAGCGGCGTCCAGAGGGTCGTCGTGTAGCCGTAGGAATGGAAGAAAGGCAGGACGCCGAGGGCCACGTCGCCGGGCGACAGATGGAGCAGGGCATCGATCGCGCGGACGTTTGAGCCGACGTTGTCCTGCGTGAGCACGACGCCCTTGGGGTCGCCGGTGGAGCCCGACGTGAAGATGACGGTGAGCACGTCGTCGGGCCGGATGCGGTCGAGCCCGAGGATCCGCTCGAGCACGGTCACCGGCACGAGCGCCCCCTGGACGAAGCCGACCGCCTTGTCCACGGCGGTGGCCTGGGTCTTGAGCAAGCCGGCGTCGAGCAGCCGGTCGCCGAGGGTGAGATTGACCCGCGCCAGAAATTGGGGGCTCGAGATCACATGCTTCAGCCGCGCCCGCTCCACGCAGACATCGAGGATCGGTTGGGTCGAGGTGTAATTGAGATTCACGGCCACGCGACCCGAGAGCGCGAGCGCCGCGTTGACGATGGCGGCCCCCGCCGTCGGCGGCAGCATGACGCCCACCATCCTCTCGTCGGGCCCGAGCGTCCGATCCAGAACCCGCTTGGCAACGAGCGTGCGGACGAGCAGGTCTCGGCCCGTCAGTCGCATGCCGAGCGAGTCGGCCATCTTGAGCCGGCGTGCGGCGGAGCGGCAGGCGCGCAGCATCCGCCGCTGGAGGATCGGCGGGGGCTCGGCGGAAGCGGTGGTGCCGTGCATGCTCGCCACACATTAGACTCCGGGCCTTCACCCAGCCACAAGCCACACGGACCCGCCGGATGCCCCGCTACCAGCCCTCCCGGATCGAGCCCAAGTGGCAGGCGTGGTGGGACGCACACGACACGTTCGCCACGCCGCGGCTGCCCGCGGACCGCGCCTTCTACGCGCTCGACATGTTCCCCTATCCGAGCGGAGACGGCCTGCACGTCGGCCACCCCGAGGGCTACACCGCGACCGACATCGTCTCACGATTCGAGCGGATGCGGGGCACGAGCGTGATGCACCCGATGGGCTTCGACGCCTTTGGGCTGCCGGCCGAGGAGCACGCGATCCGCACGGGCACGCCGCCCCGCGAGAGCACCGACCGGAACATCGCGACGTTCACCAGGCAACTCAAGATGCTCGGCTTCAGTTACGACTGGAATCGGGTGCTGGCCACCACCGACCCCGAGTACGTCCGCTGGACACAGTGGATCTTCCTCGTGCTGTTCGACACCTGGTTCGACCCGGCGACACAGAAGGGGCGACCGATCGCCGAATTGCCGATCCCGACCGACGTCGTCGCGGCCGGCGCGGCGGCGGTCGCGGCGTATCGCGACCAGCACCGGCTTGCCTACCAGTCGGAGGCACCGGTGAACTGGTGCCCGGCCCTCGGCACGGTGCTCGCCAACGAGGAGGTCGTGGGGGGCGTGAGCGAGCGGGGCGGCCATCCGGTCGTCCGCATCCCGCTTCGGCAGTGGATGCTGCGGATCACGGCCTACGCCGACCGGCTCGACCGCGAACTCGAGGATCTCGACTGGCCGGCCAGCATCAAGAAGTTGCAACGGGATTGGATCGGCCGCAGCACGGGCGCCGAGGTCGACTTTTTGATCGCGCCGGCTGGATCGGCTGGAGGAGCGTTCGGGGCCTGGAAGCGGGCGCGGGCGGCGGCGGGCTTCCCGGCGAAGCCCGACACCGATGTTCTCCGCATCTACACCACGCGGCCCGACACGCTCTATGGAGTGACCTCCCTGGTGATCGCGCCGGAGCACCCGCTGGTGGATTCCCTGACGACCGCCGGCCAGCGGGCCGCGATCGACGCCTACCGCGAGGCCGCCGCCCGCAAGAGCGACCTCGACCGCACCGATCTGGCCCGCGAGAAGACCGGCGTCTTCACCGGCTCACATGTCATCCACCCGCTCACGGAAAAGCCCGTGCCCGTGTGGGTGGCCGACTACGTGCTCGCTACCTACGGCACCGGCGCGATCATGACCGTGCCGGCCCACGACGATCGCGACTTCGAGTTCGCCCGGACGTTCGGTCTCGACGTCGTGACGGTCGTCGAGCCGCCGGATCGGCCGGCCGCGGCTGGCGAACTCTTCACGGGTGATGGCGTGGCCGTGAACTCGGGGCCCTACACCGGCCTGGCGACCCGCGACTTCATCGCCAAGGTCTCCGCCGACCTCGCTGCCGGCGGCCTCGGCCGGGCGGCGGTGAACTACAAACTCCGCGACTGGCTCTTCAGCCGGCAGCGGTTCTGGGGTGAGCCGTTTCCGATCCTGCACGAACTCGACGCCGCGGGGAACCCGACGGGCGCGATCCGTGCCGTGGCCGAGTCGGAACTCCCGGTGGCCCTGCCGGAACTCACCGACTTCAAGCCCGGCGACACCCCCGATCCGCCCCTCTCACGGGCTCCCGCCGAGTGGCTCTATGTCGAACGCGACGGCGTCCGCTACCGCCGCGAGACCAACACCATGCCCCAATGGGCCGGCTCGTGCTGGTATTACCTGCGGTTTCTCGACCCCCGCAACGCGGAGCGGTTCGTGGGGGCCGATGTCGAACGCGCCTGGATGCCGGTCGATCTCTACGTCGGCGGGGCCGAGCACGCGGTACTGCACCTGCTCTATTCTCGGTTCTGGCACAAGGTGCTCTACGACCGGGGCCACCTGTCATGCCCCGAGCCGTTCGGACGGCTCGTGAACCAGGGGATGATCCTCGGCGAGATGGAGTTCACCGGCTACCGCGCCGCGACGGGGGGCTGGGTATCGGCCGAGAAGCGGGGGCCGGAGGACGTGCCCGCGAAGGTGCCGGCCGACCAGGTGGAGAAGCAGGGCGAGCACTTCGTGCTCCGCGACGCGCCGAAGATCCGCGTCGAGAGCCGGGCCTACAAGATGTCGAAGAGCCGGGGCAACGTGGTGAACCCCGACCACGTCGTCCGCGACTTCGGGGCCGACTCGCTCCGCCTCTACGAGATGTTCATGGGGCCTCTCGAGGCGACCAAGCCGTGGAGCACCACCGGTGTGAGCGGTGTGCGTGGGTTCCTCGACCGCTGCTGGAGGCTCGTGGTGGACGAGCGGGCCGACGACATCGTCCTCGCCCCGCAGGTCTGCGACGACCTGCCGACCGACGAGCAGCTCCGCGAGCTGCACCGCACGATCGACAAGGTGACCCGCGACATCCCGGCCCTGTCGTTCAACACCGCGATCGCCCGCATGATGGAGTTCGTCAACTTCTGCACGCCGCTCGAAAGGCGGCCGCGGGCGATCCTGGAGCCGTTCGTGACGATTCTGGCCCCCTTCGCGCCGCACCTGGCCGAGGAACTCTGGGAGGTGCTGGGCCGGCCGGCTCCCGTCTCGCTGGCCCCATGGCCCGTCGTCGAGGAGCGGTGGCTGACCGACGACACGATCGAGATTCCCGTCCAGGTGCAGGGCAAGCTCCGCGGCCGCGTCGTCGTGCCCGCCGGGGCCGACGTCGAGGCCATGCAGGCGGCCGCCGCGGCCGATCCGAGAATCGCCGAACACCTCACCGGCCGGCGGATCGCCAAGGTCGTCGCCGTGCCGGGGCGGCTGGTCAACTTCGTCCTCGTTGCCGACGCCGGGCCGTGATCGCGGCCAACCGGCCCGCAACTTCCGCGGCGGTCCGCCGTTGAAGGAACAGCAGGAATCGCCAGCTCTTCTCGCTTCAAGGACACGCGGCGCCGATGCGCTTCCCAAGGGTGGCGATCGTGGGAGGAGGGCCGGGCGGCCTCATGACCGCGGACGCGCTCCAGCGCGAGGCGCGGGTGCCGGTCGAACTCACGATCTTCGAGGCGTCGAGCCGGCTTGGCGGCAAGGTGCTCACGCGGTCGTTCGCTCGCCTGCCGGCACGGTACGAGGCCGGCGCCGCCGAGATCTACGACTACTCGGAGGTCGGCCCCGATCCGCTCAAGGAACTGGTCGCGGATCTGGGACTGCCGATCGTGCCGATGGGCGGATCGGCACTCGTGATGGGCGAACACGTGCTGTCCAACCTCGACGACGTCCGCGACGCGCTCGGCGCCGACGCGGCGGCCGCGTTCATCGCCTTCGACCGCGCCGCGCGCGACGCGGTCGGCTGTCTCGACTTCTACCACGGCGAGCGGGGCACCGCGCCGCCGCGAACGTCGCCACGCTTCGATGCCATGCTCGCCCGAATCGGCTCGCCCGCAGCCCGCCGCTATGTGGAGACGATGATCCACAGCGACCTGGCGACGGAGCCGGGGGCGACGACGGTCGCATACGGACTCGACAACTATCTCATGAACGACCCCACGTACCTGCGGCTGTATGCGATCGAGGGGGGCAACGAGCGGCTGGTGGCCGGGCTCGACGGGCGGATCCGAGCGACGCGGCGGCTCGAGCACAGGGTGGTGCGGATCGGCGGTGGCAGCGGCCGCCGGCTGTGCGTCGTCGCCGAGCACACGGGCCGGCGGCACGAGGAGGAATTCGACATCGTCGTCGTGGCGTTGCCCCTCGACCACCTGCAGCGTGTCGAATTCGCGGGGCCGAGGCTCGCGGCCGCGCTGCGGCGCCACCTCGCGCATCATGACCACCCCGCTCATTACCTGCGCATCACCGCTCTGTTCGACCGGCCGTTTTGGCGGTCCTGGCTCGCCGACAGCTTCTCGATGCTCGACCGCTTCGGCGGGTGCTGTCTCTACGACGAGTCGGCGCGGGATCCGGGGGCCACCCACGGCACGCTCGGCTGGCTGCTCGGCGGCGCGGCCGCGGTCGAGATGAGCCGCCTCGCCGACGACGAAGTCGTGGCTGCGGCCCTCGCCTCGCTGCCCGACTTCCTCGCAGCCGGCGCGCCCCCGGTTCTGGAGGCGCACGTGCATCGGTGGCTCGGCGCCGTCAGCGGCATGCCCGGCGGGCCGACACCGGTGCCACTCGATCTCCGGCATCGACCGGAGCCCGTCGACCATCCGGGCCTGTTCATCGTCGGCGACTATCTCTTCGACGCCACGCTCAACGGCGTGCTCGACTCCGCCGAGCACGTCGCCGGCTGGATCGCAGATCTCACCGCCATCCGCCGCGAGGCCGTCGCATGACCCCGCAGACCGCCGCGCCACGAACTGCACCCGCCACCGTACCCCTGCCGGCCGAGGGCACCTGCGGTGCGGCGAACGTCGAGTGGATCTCCGCGCTCGAACTCGCCCTGCTCGTCGTCTCCGCGCGGCCCGACGAGGCGGCGACCCTGCCGGCGGAGGCCCTCGCCTGGGTGGAGGCGACCGGACCGGCGCAGACCATCGCGATCCACGGGGCCGCGATCGCGTGGGCACCGGGGCGGGCCGCGCTGCTCGTCGAGCCCACGCGGTGCGAGGCGGTGCGGGCGGCGCTCATCGAATTCGGCATGCACGACCGCGACCTGCGGGAACTCGAGGCCGAGGTGGCGGCCGGCTGGGCCGACCTCGAGTCCGACGCGCCGCTGGCGTTCGATTTTCGTGACCGCGACGCCGAGCGGCGGGCCGGCCTCGGGGAGCGGTTCCGGCGGCTGGTCGCGCTGCGGGCCAGGCTCGTCCGGCTCGTGCCGCACCTCGATCGGCCACCGCTGCATCCGCCCACGCTCGCCAGCCAGGTGGGCGAACGGCTCCGAGAGCGGGCGCGGATGGCCGAGCGGGCCGGCCACCTTGGAATGCAACTGGAGGTGCACGAACGCGTCTACGACCTCTGCGGCCAGCGCGCGAGCGAGTGGTCGCTCGCCCATCGTTCGCGGGGGCTGGAGTGGGCCGTCGTGGTGCTGCTGGCCGTCGAGACGGCGCTCATCCTCGTCGACCTGCTGGCCTCGCGCGGAAGTTGAAGCCGTGCGGCAACCTTCGATCGACGTGCTGCGGATGCTGGCCATCGTCATGATGGTGGTCGTCCACTTCGTCGAGAACCTGTCGGCATGGCATGGCGCGCAGGGCGACGGCGGCCTGTCGCTGGACGGATTCTGGCGGCCGACGGGACTGGCCGCGCCGCTGTTCACGTTTCTCGCGGGCGTCAGCTACCGGCTCTGGGTGCGCGGCAGAGAGGATCGCCACGACTCCGACGAGGCGATCACGAAGGCGGGCATTCGGCGTGGGCTGTTCCTCATCGGACTCGGCTTCGCGTTCAACGTGCTTGTCTGGCTCCCGGCGGACGTCTTCAATTGGGACGTGCTCACGTTCATCGGCTCGGCCCTCCTGCTGCTCACGGCCTGTCGCGGGGCTCCCCCTCCCGTGCTCGTGCTCATGGCCGTGGCCGCGGTCGGCGTGAGCCCGGCGCTGCGGCAACTCGCCGACTACCCATCCTTCTGGACCGAGGGCTTCTACGATCCCGACCTGACGCTCGGCGACGTGGCCCTCGGCTTCCTGTGCGTCGGCTATTTTCCGGTCTTTCCGTGGATCGCCTATCCGCTCGCCGGCTACGCCGCGGCTCCCGGCGTCTTTCCGCGACCCGGTGAACGCGGGTCGCTGCGGCCCGGTCTCACCGGGGCCGTGCTGGTGCTGACGACAACCGCGAGCGTGCTCGCCCGTCGGCTGGGCATGACGGCGCCAGCCTGGTTCCGAGTGCAGGGCTGGACGATGTTTCCGCCGTCCCTGGAATACGTCTGCGGAACCCTCGGCATGGCGCTCGTCCTCATGTCGCTCGCACACCAGCTGCTCGACGACCGCGGCCCGGACTCCCGGCTCGCCCGCGTCGCCGGCACGTTCAGCCGCCATTCGCTCACGATCTACCTGCTGCATCACGCGGTGCATGTGTGGCCACTGTGGATCTGGGCGGCTTGGACCGGCGCGGACGACGTCACCGTCATCTGGCAGCGGGCCCTGCCGGCATCCACGGCCTTCGGCCTGGCGGTGCTGTTTCTCGCGCTGGCCTACCCGCTGTGTCGTTGGCTCGACGCCCCGGGGCGCCGGGGAGTCGAGGGCTGGATGCGCTGGATCTGCGACTGACGGGCCTCGGTTCGCCCGACAGTCCACTGGGCGGGTTCCCCACCGTTCCGTAGCATGGAGCCATCTGATGGCCACTCCCCCGGGAACGACCCTTCCATGGTTCGTCGCGTCCTCGCTCTCGTGCTCGGCGGCGGCCGCGGCACCCGACTCTATCCGCTCACCCGCGACCGGTCGAAGCCGGCGGTGCCGCTGGCTGGCAAATACCGCATCATCGACGTGCCGCTCTCCAACTGCATCAACAGCGGCGTGCAGCGGATTTACGTGCTCACGCAATTCAACTCGGTGAGCCTCCACCGCCACATCCGCCGCACCTACACCTTCGACCCTTTCAGCGGCGGCTTCGTGGAGATCCTCGCCGCCCAGCAGACCCTCGACAACTCGGGCTGGTACCAGGGCACCGCCGACGCCGTCCGGCAGAACATTCGCTACCTTCAGCAGCCCGACATCAAGCACGTGCTCATCCTGTCGGGAGATCAGCTCTACCGGATGAACTATGCCGACATGCTGGCGACCCACCAGGCGCACGGCGCCGACGTGACGATCGCCGGGATCCCGGTGGCCGACGAGGCGGCCTCGGCCCTGGGCGTCATGCGACTCGACGACTCTGGACGCGTGGTCGGCTTCCTCGAAAAGCCGCAGACGCAGGCCGAGCTCGAGATGGTGCGCACCGACCCGGCCTGGATCGAGCGGCAGGCGATTCCCGCCAAGGGCCGGAGCCTCATGGCGAGCATGGGCATCTACCTGTTCGACCGCGAGTGTCTCCTCGACCTGCTCACGAAGACCGATTACCGCGATTTCGGTCGGGAGGTGTTTCCGGCCGCCATCCGCACCAAGAAGGTTCACCTCCACGCGTTCGACGGCTATTGGGAGGACATCGGCACCATCCGCTCCTACTACCAGTGCAATCTCGATCTCGCGCGAACCGACGCGCCGTTCGACCTCGCCGATCCCGAGGCGCCGATCTACTCCCGCGGCCGCTTCCTGCCCCCGTCGCGGATCGACGGCGCGAGCGTCCGCCAGAGCCTCGTTTCCGACGGCTGCGTGATCGAGCAGGGCGCCGTGATCGAGAACAGCGTCATCGGGCTGCGATGCCGCATCGGACGCGACGTCGTGATCCGCAATTCGGTGATCCTCGGCAACGACTTCTACGAGACGGGCGAGGAACTCGCCGCCGCCGCCGCGCGGGGCGTGCCTCCCGTCGGCATCGGCGCCGGGTCGGTCGTGGAGGGAGCGATCGTCGACAAGAACGTCCGCATCGGCCGGCGAACCAGGATCGTCAACGAGCACGGCTGGGACGTGACGGCCGACAGCGATCGGTTCACCGTCCGCGACGGCGTGGCCGTGGTGCCGAAGGACGCGGTGGTGCCCGAAGGCTGGACCCCCGGCCCGGAGACGGTGCACGGCGGCTGATCCGGCCGCCACGTGATGCTCGCGCGTCAACGCGCCTGTCCCGGCGTCGGGGACGCCCGTACCCTCTCGCTTGACGTTCGCCTCGGCCGTCCAAGGCCTCGGCTCTCTGCATGTCCGCTGCGCTTCGCCATCGTGGCTTCGCTTGCTCCCATAGCCCGCTCGTGGGCACGGGCATCCCCTCCGCCGTGCCCGATGGACGAGAGGGAGGATCGGGTCTGCCCATTCCCTGGAGACGGCGTTGACCGGGCACCGTTCCGCCGCTGGCGGATCGGTCGGCGCAGGCACGAAGACGGCGTCAGCCGCGGGGACGCCAGCCGGGAGTCTCCCGCAGCGGCGGCGCGATCTCGGGCCTCGGCGCGCGAGCCGCGGGCAAAATCTCCTCGAGAGTCGGCGGCTCGTCGCCCGACCGGTCCGCGACACCGTCGCCCGCGGCCGGACGCTCGGCGGCTTCCGCCGCCACGGGTTGCACAGCCGTCGCGGCCGAGTCGTCGGGAGCCGCGGGCATGTCTTCACCGTCGGCCGGCGCGGCGTCGACGGCGACGGCGACGCCGATGGCCACCGGCGCCGCCTCGTCATCGTGGTCATCGGGAGCCGCCTGCACGACGGGGGGCCACGGGCGGGACACGCCGCCAATCGGGGCGATGCCGTTGGCCCGGGCGCGGAAGTCGTTTTGCGGCGCGGATCCGTCGGGCACGGGACCCGAGTAGTCGAAGGGGTCTGGGCAGATCGTGCAGCCCGATGCGCCGCAGAGCACGACCACGATCCACCCGGCGGCGAGGCGTCGCACGGGTCTCGACATCGAACTCCGTCTCATGTCGCGGGCCATCCTCGCGCCTGCGGAACCCTGCGGGCCCGCGGTCGGGCCCGGCCGCGCATGGCGCGGCCCTTTCAGCGGCTGTTCCCCCACCCCCGACCCCGACAGAAGATCGGGTCGTCACGACCGGAATCTTCAGAAAAAGCGGCCCCAGCGGAGATTCCCGGCAGGAACGGACCGTCCGGTCCGCCGCGAAGCCCGAGCCTCACGCGTGATCCCGCTCAGAGCACCACGCCCATCTCGGCCATCAGCATCTTCATGTCCTCCCACACGTCCTTCTTCGCGGCGGGATTCCGCAGCAGGTACGACGGATGGTAGGTGCACAGCACTCGGGCCTGGCCGTACGCGAACCAGCGGCGGCGGAGTTTCCCGATCGGCTCGGTGGTCTGGAGCAGGGCGTGGGCCGCCGAGGTGCCGAGGCAGCAGATGAACTCCGGCGCGATGATCTCGAACTGCCGCTCGAAGAAGGGGCGACAGTTCGCGACCTCGTCCGCGGCCGGGGAGCGATTGTTCGGCGGCCGGCACTTGAGCACGTTGAGGATGTAGACCTCGTCGCGGCGGAGCGTGCAGGCCTCGATGATCTTCGTGAGCAGTTGGCCCGCCCGCCCCACGAAGGGCTCGCCGGAGGCATCCTCGTCGGCCCCGGGGGCTTCGCCGAAGAAACACAGCCGCGCGGCCGGGTCGCCGACCCCGAACACCGTCTGCGTCCGCATGGCGGCCAGTTCGGTGCAGCGGGTGCAGCCGACCACCTCCTGCCGCAGGATCGCCAGCCCGTTCGCCCGATCGCCCCCGGCGGACTGCGTCGCCGGTGCCGCCGGCCGCGGCGCCACGCCCGGTGGGCGGCGACCAGACCTGGGGAGCGACGTCACGCCCGCCCCGGCCAGGCTCTCGAGCCGTTGCCGGAGCGCGCGGGCGTCGCGGGCGTCGTCGCTCACAGGGCCCGGCGGTGCCGCTTCGGACCGCGTCCCTTGCCGAGTAGCGTGGCCGCCGGCGGCTTCTTCGCGGGCTCGGGCTCGGGCGCCTCGACCGGTGCGGCCGCCGCGCGCTCGAAGCCGCCCGTCGGCACGGCCTCGATCGGCGCGGGCTTGGGCCGCCGGTCGAAGGCCTCGAAGCCCGGGATCTCGTCGCGCTCGAGCAGCTTTTCGATCCGCATCTCGATCCGCGTCAACTGCGGCCCCTCCTCGGGGCCCACGAACGTGAACGCCACGCCCTCGCGCCCCATGCGGCCGGTGCGCCCGACGCGATGGACGTAGTCGTCGCAGAACTCGGGGATGTCATAGTTGATGATGTGCGACACGCTCGACACGTCGATCCCACGGCCCACCACGTCGGTGGCCACGAGGATCCGCACCGTCCCGTCGCGGAACGCCCGCATCACCCGGTCGCGCACGCTCTGCGACAGGTCGCCGTGGATGCAGCCCACTTCATCGGGGCTTCGCGACCGGCGGCGGGCGAGTTTGTCGTGGACCTTGTCGGTGCCCCGCTTCGTCCGACAGAAGACGATCGCCTGCCGGGGCTGCTCGCGGTCGAGGAGCCGTTCGAGAAGATCGAACTTTCGCGTCGGATCGACGGTGAAGTAGCGCTGTTCGATCGTCTCAACCGCCAACTCGTTCGTGGAGAAGTCCATGATCTCTGGATCACGCATGTAGCGCGTGGCGAGCTTCTGGACCGGCGGCGGAACGGTGGCCGAGAGGAGCAGCGTCTGCCGGCTTTCGGGACAACGCCGCAGGATCTTCTCGATGTCGGGCCGGAAGCCGATGTCGAGCATCCGATCGGCCTCGTCGAGCGTCACGATCTCGAGCGCGGAGAACGAGAGCGTGCCCCGGCTCATGTGGTCGAGGATCCGCCCCGGGGTGCCGACGACGACCGCGGGATGCTTGGCGAGCTTGTCGATCTGCCCCTTGATCGGCTTGCCGCCGTAGACGGCCACGCAGTGGATGCGCGAGCCGGCGGCGAGCTTGTCGAATTCGTCCTTCACCTGCACGGCAAGTTCGCGGGTCGGCACGAGCACGAGTGCCCGCGGCCCGCCTCCACGCCCCGGTTCGACCATCCGCTCGAGGATGGGCAGCACGAAGGCGCAGGTCTTGCCGGTGCCCGTGCGGGCCTGGCCGAGGACGTCGACGCCCGCGAGCGCCCGCGGGATCAAGCCGGCCTGCACCGGCGTCGGTTGCGTGTAGCCGGCCAGGTCGAGGGCGGCGAGCGACGTGGCCGAGAGGCCGAGCGTGCGGAAGTCGGCCACGCTGGCGTCGCCCATCGCGGCCGGCGTGCCCGCGGCCGGCGGCAACGGTTCTGCCGGCCGCCGTGGGGCGGGTCGGACCTCACGGTCGTCGTGGGACCTGTCGACCGGGCGGCTCTCGCCGTGAGGCCGGTCGTGGTCGCGGCGGTCGGCTCCCTGGTCTCGGGAGGGGCCGCCACTGCGCCGCCGCCCACCACGCCGCCGGCGGGACCGCCCCTGCGATCCTTCCGGCCTGCCCGACTCCGCCGGGCGACTCGTCCTGTCGTCCAAATGCACTCGTCTTCCCCTGGGGTGACTGCTCGCGCTGCGACGTTCCATGACCTGCGGCGAGCGCTCGACGGCCCGCGGCGTGGCCCGCCACCGGAAACGCCGGGGCGGCGGAACATGTGGCGGCGTTCGAGAAAGCCGCCCCTTCGATCCAAGAACCCTACCACGCCGGGGATGGGGCGGCAAATCCGCGGCCGCTGTCCGCCGGTGAACGGGTGTCAGGCGGCCCGCGACCGGGCCAGGGCGGTCTCGGTGGCCGCCACTACGCGATCCACGGCGATCGCGCGCATGGCGGCCATGTCGGTCTTCCGCTCGTGCCACGGCGGCCGCATCTCGGGCGGCGGCTCCACGCACACATGGCCGCCGCCATAGGGCCCGTTTCGGGAGGCGGCGATCGGACCGAACAAGCCCACGCATGGGGTGCCCACAGCGGCGGCCAGGTGGAGCGGACCGGTGTCGCCGGAGACGAACGCCCTGGCCAGCCGGCACAACTCGCCGAGATCCTGGAGCGAGGTGGCGGGCGCGGCGCACGCGCCTCCGCCGGCATCGGCCACGATTCGCTCGGCGGCCGCACGTTCCTGATCGCCGCCCCAGACGACGACCACAGGCTGGCCGTCGAGCCTCGACACGGCGCGGGCCGCGGCGGCGAACCGCTCCACGGGCCAGCGCTTCGAGGCCCATCCGGCTCCCGGATTGAAGAGCACCGGCGGCCGCGGCAACCGCAGCGACTGCAGCCAGCGCGTCACGCGAAGGCGACTGACGGGCCAGCACGGCATGTCGAAGCGGACATCGGCAGCCTCGACGCCGAGCGGTGCGAGCAGCGCGAGATTCCGGTCGACCACGTGTGACGCGGCCGACGCGACCGGATCGGTGTACGCGAGCCACGACCATTCCCGCGACTCGGGTCGGGCGTGGCCGATGCGGTGCGGGGCTGACGAGAGCCGCGTCACGACGCCGCTCTTCAAGAGGCCCTGCAGGTCGATGGCGACGTCGGCGCCGAACCAGCGGAGTTGGCGGCGGAGCGACACGACGTGTCGCGGCGCCTTCAGCCAGCCGCGCGGCAGCCGAAACAGGTGATCGACCGCGGGGTGGCCCGCGAGCACGTCGGCCGCGCGACCCTCGACGGCCCAGCCGATCCGCACCCCGGGAAACGCCCGCTTCAAGGCCACGGCCACGGGCACGCCGTGAAGCACGTCCCCGATGGCCGAGAGCTTGACGATGACGATCGAACGGGGCGCTGGCATGATCCGATCCGCGCGGGAGAGTGGGGAAGGATCGCGGCGACCGGGGCGACGGGCAAGGCCACTTTTCACCGGTCTCGAGCGGCCGGGCCGCCGGCCGTGGTACAACCCGGGCTCACATCGCCACGCGACGCGGGCGGCGAGCACCGGGCACGGAGGCGGCGATGCGGGGCAACTGGGAGCGATGGGCCCGCGTGGCCTGCCTGGCATGGATCGCGACGACGGGGTTCGCGGCGGGGGTTGAGGCGGGCACGACGTCGGGCACCGCCCCAGCCGACGTGGTGGCGGTGGAACGCCGTCCGTTCGAGGCCGTGCTGGAACTCAAGGGCACGTTCGAACCGCTCGCCGCAGTGGTCGTCGACGGCCGTGCGGAATCGTCCCCCCAGCCCCTGGAGATCGTCCGCGTCGTCCCGCACGGCAGCCGCGTGGCCGAGGGCGACGTGATCCTGCAACTCGACGCCGACCGGATCGACCGGGCGATCGCCGACCTCGAGGTCGATCTCGCCGTGGGTGAGAAGGAGCTGGAGATCGCCCGCCGCGATCTCGCGGCCGCGGAAAAGTCCCTGCCGCTCGATCTCGCCGACGCGGAGCGCGAGGATCGCACGGCGGCGGAGGATCTGGATCGCTTCACCGTCGTCGGTCGCAAGGCCGCGGAGGAGGCGGCGGCCTTCGGCGTGAGGGCGGCGGAGCAACGGCTGCGTTCGGCGCGGGAGGAGCTCGCCCAACTCGAGAAGATGTACGCCGACAAGGATCTCACCGAGGAGACCGAGGAGATGATCCTCGAACGGACGCGGTTCGACGTGGCGTCGGCCGAGCAATTCCTGCGGCAGACGAGAATCGCGTCGGAGGATGCCCTCACGCTCGACCTGCCGCGACGGGCCGTCGATTTGCAGCGGGCGGTGGACCGGGCTGCACTGTCGCTGGCCAAGGCCCGGGCCACGCTGGCGCTCCAGGTGGAACAGAAGCGGCGGGGGCTCGCGAAACTGGAGCACGAGCGATCACAGGGTCTGCGGAAGCTCGACGATCTGAGGCACGACCGCGGCCTCGCCACGCTCCGGGCGCCGCGGGAGGGCATTCTCTACCACGGCCGCCTGCAGGGCGGTGCCTGGGCGACCGCGGCGGTGACGACCAAGGCCGTGGTGGGGCAGGCCGTGGCACCCGGTGAACTCTCCTTCACGGTGTGCGACGCGGTTCCGGGACGGTTCCGCGCCAGAGTCGACGAACCGCAACTCCATCTCATCACTGCAGGTCTGAAGGGAGTTGTGACACCGACGGGCTATCCCGACGCGCGGGCCGCCGTGACCCTCGAACCGGTGTTCGTGCCGGTGCCCTCCGACGGCCGGTACGACGCCGCGTTCGCCGCGACGATGCCGGAGGGTGGGCCCGTGATCCATCCCGGGATGACCGGCATGGCCCGGTTCATCCTCCGGTCGCGGCCAGACGCGCTCACCGTCCCGGAGGCGGCGGTGAGTCGCGACGGGGATGGGGCGAGCATCGTCTACGTGGTCCGCGACGGTGAACAGCCGGAGAAGCGGCGCGTGCGGGCCGGCCTCACGTCGGCCGGCCGCACGGAAATTCTGGAGGGTCTCGCCGCGGGCGACCGCGTCCGGACCAGCAAGCCGTGAGCGGCCTGCGCGGTCGACACGTTTCGGCCGGGGCACTGGCGGTCTGGCTGGCCGCATGGGCGGGCCACGCGGCCGCCGTGGCGCCGGTGGATCTCGACGCGGCCATCGCCCGCGGCGTGGCGTTTCTCGTGGCCGACCAAAACGCCGACGGCTCGTTCGGCACACCCCAGCGCACCAAGGATCTCAACATCCTCGCGGGCGTGGGCTCCCACCACGGCTTTCGCGCGGCCACGACCGCGCTGGCCGTCCAGGCGCTCGTCGAGGAGGACGACGGCTCACCGGGAGTGGCCCGGGCGATCGACCGGGGCGAGGCCTGGCTCGTCGCGGAACTTCCCCACGTCCGCCGCCACGATCCGATGCTCATCTACAACGTCTGGGCGCACGCCTACGGCATCCAGGCCCTCGTCGCGCTCCACGGCCGGCGTCCCGAAGACGCGGGCCGCCGTGCGCAACTCGAGGAACTGATCCGCGGGCAGTACGCGCTGCTCGGCCGCTACGAGTCGGCCGAAGGAGGCTGGGGATATTACGACTTCGGCGCGGGCACGCAGCGGCCCAATTCCTCGTCGCAGAGTTTCGTGAACGCAGCGGTGCTGGTCGCCTGCGCCGACGCCCGCAGGATCGGCGTCGAGCCGCCCGAGGCGCTCGTGCAGCGGGCGGTCGAGGCGACGCAGCTCCAGCAACTGCCCGACCACAGTTATCTCTACGGCTCGTATCTGAGGTGGAAGCCGCGCCGCGACGTGAATCGGCCCGCCGGCAGCCTCGGCCGCAGCCAGGCCTGCAACCTGGCGCTTCGGCTGTGGGGCGACGAGACGGTCACCGACGCGGTGCTCGAGGAGTGGCTCGATCGGCTCGTGGACCGCAACGGCTGGCTGGAGATGGGCCGCAAGCGACCGGTGCCCCACGAGTCGTTCGCCCAGGTGGCCGGCTACTTCTACTACTTCGGACACTACTACGCGGCTCGCGTCATCGAGCACCTGCCCGCGTCCGCCCGCCCGCGGCACCGGGACGCGCTGGCCCGGATCCTCCTCGCCGTGCAGGATGCCGACGGGTCCTGGTGGGACTTCCCGCTCTACGACTACCACCAGCAGTACGGCACGGGCTTCGCGCTCATGGCGCTGCACCGCTGCCGGGCGGCACCGGAGGAGCCGGTCGGGGACGCCAACCGCGGCCCACCTCAGTGACGGCGGGCGCCGGCTCCACGCGGGTCGGCCGGGAGCCGGACGCCCAGGGCGACAAGTTGTCGCTCCGCCTGCGGTGCCCAGCCCCGATTGGCTGCAGGGCTCGCCGGGCTCGGGTGGAGAATCGCGCCGACCCTCGGCCCCGCGTCGCCGAGGGCCTCGCGGGCCCGATCGGCGGCGAAGGCCCCGACCCCGATCACGAGCCGCGGCGAGCACCATGCGACGAGCCGCCGCAGCGCCTCGTCGCAGGCGGCGAACAGCGGGTCGCGCTCCCGGGATGGCAGCTTGTCCGGCGTGCGATTGCGACCCGATGCCTCCATGAAGACGAGCGGACAGTAGTTCGAGACCAGAAACGCCCGACTGAACCGGCGCGGGGTGCGATAGCGGTCCCGCGCCCATCCCCAGAAGCGTCGACCACTCACCTCGCTGCGCGTGCAGGCGAAGCCCTGGACCGGTCGGGCAGGATGCTCGACGGCGGGCCGATCGACCCGCTCGTCGATGGCCAGGAAGTCCCGCACGAGGCCGACCTCGCCGAACGGCACGCCCGTCTGCGCCATGCCCCAGGGCCCGGGGTTCATGCCCACGAGCAGCGCGTCGACGCCTTGGAACGCATAGGTGCCGAGGTAGGCCTCGTGCGGCCGGCGGGCATAGACGAGCGGATTGTAGACGCATGCGGTCGGGCGTCCGAACCGCAGGCCCGCGACCTCCCGCGCCAGCCAGCGTGAAATTGCGATCGGATGCATGCCGTGAGCCTCGCGTCCTGCGTCCGCCATGTCTACCCGGCCAGCCTCCGGGGGAGCCCGCGCATCCCGGCATGGGTGCCGCGCCTGCGAGCCGATCGTCGATCGCCGCCATTCGGACGGGACGGATGTCTCGCGAGCCACACTTCTCGCCGGCTTTTGCGGTTACCCGCGGGGGCTACCCCCTGTACAAACTCGGGCCCTCGCCCGGGGGCGGGAGCCGGATCGTGAACCCGCGATTCCACGCAGCATCGCCGCGATCGCCGTTCAGGGCGACGCTGATCGGGCTCTGGCTGGCGGTCGCCGCGGCGGCAGAGCCGCCGGCGCCTCGCGACGACGCGCGGGTGGCGCTCCTGCCGCCGATCGATTTCAATCTCGAAGAAGATACGTTCGCCAACGAGCCGATCTCCGATGCCGATCCCGAGATCGTCGTCCCACGCCGTCGCGCCGGCCCAACCTTCGGCGCATCGGCCCCCGTCTCGCTCGGGGCCTTCTGGGCGCCCGCCGTCGCCGTCGACGGGCAGGCCGCCGATCTCGCCGTCAACGCGGAGTTCGCACGGATCTCGATGCCGCTCGGCCTGCCGTCCGAGGGCCGGCCGCTCTGGCTGGCGATCGCGAAATTCGGCCGGCTCGAACTCGTCACCGACGCCGTGCTACCCGACTCGGGCCAGCCCGTGCCCGATCAACTCTGGCTCGTCGAGACCGGCTTCATGCACGTGCGACCACTGGCAGGCGGTGGCTCGATCGGCGGCAATTTCTTGTTCGGTTCCGCGAGCGACCGACCCTATGCCGCCGGCCGCGACCTCACGCTCATGACCGTGGGGTTCTACAACCGCCCCGTCGCCGACGGTGCCGACGAATGGAGCTTCAGCGTGTTCTATTCGCCCACCTCGCAACTGCCCTACCCGCTGCCCGGCATCGCCTACGTGTGGCGGCCGAGCGAGCGACTCGAAGCGAAGATCGGCCTGCCGCCGGCGCTCGAGTGGCGGCCGAGCGACGCCTGGACGTTCACCGCCAACTACTTTCCGCTCGTGAACTTCAACGCCACGGTCCGGCGCCGGCTCGCCGACGGGCTGTCCCTGATCGCCTTCTACCGCAGCGACACGGAGATCTACTTTCTCGCCGACCGTTTGCAGGATGACCAGCGGTTCTACGTCTTCGACCAACGGACGGCCGTGGGCCTGGAGCGGTCGCTGGGCCGAGGCTTCGCACTCGAGGCGACGGCGTCGTACGTCTTCGACCGCCAGCTGTTCCAGGGCACGAACTTTCTCTCCGATCGCACCGACGTGGTCCGATTCGAGTCCGGGTTGGGACTGTCGCTGCAACTGCTCTGGCGACGCTGACGCCGGCCCACGCGGGACGCAGGCCGGCGTCAGCCATCGCCCGGGCGCTCCGCGTCCGGTGGCGGTGAGCCACTGACCGCGACGCTGGCCAACCGGAGTCCGGCGATGATCCAGATGGCGGGCTGGATGAACTGGATCAGGGGCACCCACTCCTGCACACGCATCGGAATCCACAGCGTGAGCCCCACCGCGACGGCCGTCGCCACGTTCGCGGCGGTCGGGGTGGCCAGGGCGACCGAGAGCCAGGCCACGAGCAGCGGAAACAGCATCGAGTTGTCGTAGTGACGATGGTAGGTGAGCACGCGGCCGAGCACGGCAGACATGCCCGCCAACGGCAAGAGATCGGGCACGGCGATGTCGCGCTGCACGAGCCGCGCGACGATCACCGCGGCCAGCCCGAGCCCCGCCAGCGCGACCAGGGCGGCGTACTGGGCGAGCCGATGATTCACGCCCAGCCACTCGGCGACGTGCCCGGGTCCGACGCCCCCCGACTCGACGGCGAATTTCATCTGCATCCGAAACAGCCAATAATGGAGCATGGTCGCCGCAGAAGTCTCCGTCCACCACAGCGCGACGGCACCGAGAGCCACGAGCACCCCGATGCCACACGCCAGACCGCGGATCTGGCGGTTGACGAGAAAGAGCACGGAAAACGCCACCCCGACCTGCGGCTTGATCATGGCAGCGGCCCACGAGAGGCCGCCCACGGCGGCCCATCCTCGCTCCAGCACCATCACCTGGAGGACGAGCAGCCCCGCGCACACGGTCGAGAACTGGCCGAGGGCCACGGTGGTGCCGTTGCACGCCATGCCGGCTCCGGCGAGGGCGCCGACCGTCGCCCACGCGGTGCCGAACGACTTCAGCCGCTCGTAGCCATAAAACCCCATGATCACGATGGCGACGATCGTCAGCGCCTCGACGACGATCCTCCCTTGCAGCCGGCCACCCGGCTCGAAGAACGCCACGAACATCGGGAAGGCGTATGGAGGGTAGACGGTGAACGGGACCGTCCGCATGACCTTCGGCATGTCCACACTTTTGTTCGGGTAGTCGCCCACGCGAAACGCGGCGTACTCTGCGACACGCATGTGCATGTCATCGTCGCCGTTGCGGACCCAGGCCTGCCACAGGCCCATGCCGAAGGCACCGCAGGCCGAAACGGCCAGACAGCCGGCCAGCAGCCAGGGGACGACTTTCCCCCACGGTCCCTCAGGTGTCACTCCGGGCTCCCCGCGGCATGCGGACGCCGCGACGGCCATGGGCAGGCCTGTGCGACCACGATGATCCCGAAGGTGATCGACGAGTAGACGAAGAACAGGACGTGCAGGGCGAAGGCGCCGAGGGCGAAGCGCAGGCCCCGTTTCCGCAGACAGAGCCCGTAGAAATCCCGATGGCACGAGAAGATGCCCAGGCCACATGCGGCGGCGATGGCCGCGGCGGCAGGAAACCACGGGACGACGACGAGCGCCGCGACAAGCGCGACGGCCAGCACGCCACAGGCACGGTTCTTCCAGTCGATATTGAGCGTGGTCGGCATCGAGTGTCGCGTGACGAGCATCTTCGTCCAGGGCACCGCGCGGGCGAACACGTCGGTGAGGATCATCGACGACAGCGTCCACCGCTTGAGGTGCTTGCACCGCAGCCCGGGGTCGAGCGCGATCCGCCCGCCGGCGGCCGTGACCCGCATCCCGAGATCGATGTCCTCGACGCTCGGGCAGGCGAAGTCGGCGTCGAATCCGCCCACGTCGAGGAACTTCGCGGTGCGGATCGCCCCGCACCCGGTCCAGAACGTGACCGCGCTACCGGGATGGGAGACGTGCGTGTGGTGGTGGAGCAGGTTGCGGAACTGGCTGACCAGGCCCGGGGCCGTAGGTTCGTCGTCGTAGGCGCCGAACATGCCGTCGAGGTCGGGCTCGGCTGCAAACGCTGCCATGACCCGCTCCAGCGCGTCGGGGGCGAGTTCCACGTCGGCATCGACGAACATGACGACGTCTCCGCGGGCAGCCTCGACCGCCGCATTGCGGGCAGCCGCCGGCCCGGAGCGAACCCCCGTCGCCACGACCCTCACGTCGGGACGATCGAGCCAGGCTGGGAGCGCGGTGGCGGCAGCCCCGTCGAGAGCCACGATGAATTCGGCCGGCGCGGACGCCCGCCCGAGGCACTCGATCACCCGCCGGGCAGAGACGGCAAAGTCACCGTCAAAACCGACCGTCGGCATCACGACGGTGACCGCGAGCGTTGAGGCTTCGGCGGGTCGCCCCGACCGCAAGACGGCCCGCGATCCCGGGCTCACATCGACGATCGATGCCGGCACCGGCTCCAGGGCCGGCTGCATGACGGGGTCGGCCATCGGTACTTCGCATCCTTACGAGACGTCCATCCAGCATACCCCAGTCCGGCAGGGCTTGCCGCCGGGGCGGGTTGCAGGGGCCTCGCTGGCGTGGAACCTTCCCGATTCCGCGACCGTTCGGGTTGCACGGCCGCGGCGCAGCACGCATCTTTGAAGTCGTCGGCTGAATCGACTTCGATCCCCTCCCGTGGCGGACCCGGCCCGTGATGCCCTCCAGCGCCCCTTCCCGTCGCCGCTTTCTCCAGGCCGGCTCGGCGGCTGCCGCCGCACTGTTCGGCCCGATCGCCCGCCGTTCCCTGGAGGCCGCAGCGCTCGCCGACCGCCCGGTGTTCGCCACCATCGGACTGCGGAACCAGGGTTGGGCGATCACCGAGAAGTCTTTGAAGTTCGCCGACTTCGCGGCGCTCTGCGACGTCGATGCCCGCGTGCTCGCTGCCAACGTCGAGAAGGTCGGGCAGCGGCAGGGGCGGCGACCCGATGCCTTCGCCGACTACCGGCGGGTGCTCGAACGGAAGGACGTCGATGCGGTGATGATCGCCACGCCGGACCACTGGCACACGAAGATCGCGGTGGAGGCGATGCGGGCCGGCAAGGACGTCTATTGCGAGAAGCCGCTGACGCTCACGATCGACGAGGGCAAGCTGATCGAGCGGGTCGTCAAGGAAACGGGCCGCGTGTTCCAGGTCGGCACGATGCAGCGGACCGAGTCCGACGGCAATTTCCTCAGGGCGATCGCCCTGATCCGGGCCGGGCGGATCGGCACTGTCCGCACGGTGACCTGCGGCATCGACGGCATGATTCCATCGCCCGTGATTCCCGAGACGGCCGTGCCCGAGGGGCTCGATTGGGACGCCTGGCTCGGGCCGGCTCCCGCGGTGCCGTACCGTGCCCTCCCCGAGATGCGCGAGGGTTACGGAGGTGGCGTGCCGCTCTACAGCAACTGCCACTACTCCTTCCGCAGCTGGCACGAGTACGCGGGCGGCAAGCTCACCGACTGGGGCGCGCATCACGTCGACATCGCCTGCTGGGCCCTGGGAGCGACCGACACGGGGCCGAGTCGGGTGACGCCCGTCGAGTTCACGCTCCCGGTGCCTCACAAGGACGGCCAGCCGCTCGAAGCCGACCGGTTCAACGCGGCCACGTCGTTCACGATCCGCGTCGCGATGCCCGGCGACGTGGAGATGGTGATCCGGAGCGAGGGCGACAACGGCATTCTCTTCGAGGGCACGAAGGGCCGGTTCTTCGTCAACCGCGCCAAACTGGCGGGCAAGCCGGTGGAGGCGCTCGCGGACGACCCTCTGCCGGACGATGCGATCGAGCAGGTCTACGGCGGCCCCGTGAGCGCCAACCACGTGGCGAACTTCATCGAGGCCATGCGGGCGCGGAAGCAGCCGGTGTCCGACGTCTGGTCGCACAATCGGATGCTCGAGATCTGCCACCTCGCGAACATCGCGATGCGGCTGGGCCGGGAACTCGCCTGGGATCCGATCCGCCGGGAGATCGTCGGCGACGAGCAGGCCGCGGGCTTTCTCGCCCGCGAGAGCCGCAAGGGCTACGAGATCGCCGCCGGCTAGCCGGTGGCGCCCTCGACGGGCGCGTCGCTGCCCGGCCACGCCTTCGGCCGACACGAGCCGAGGATACGACGGTTCCTCCGCAGCAGGCCAGCGGCGACGGCGATCCAGAGCATGCCGAGCGTCGCCGGTTCGGGCACCGCCACGACGCTACCCATCATCGAAATGGTCATGGACCGGGTGGTCGCTCCCGCCAGGTCCTCGTCGGAGAAATTCAGCAGATACGACGCCGTGAAATCCCCGACCACGGCCGTGTCCATGCTGACGAACGCCGACGTCGACGCCCCGGCGGCCAGGGTGCGAAACTGGGCAAGCGACGAACTGAACACGTTGCTCGGGTCGGTTTCGACGATCCCGTCGAGATCGAGGCCGGCCGTCCAAAGGCTCCCCTGGCTACCAACGCGATTGAAGACGTCGAACGGGAGCAACCCGGCCGCGGCGCCCTGCGTCAGCGTGCCGAAGTTCAAAACCAGAGCGTCGCTCGTGCTGCCGGAGACGAACGATGGAATGGCGTGGTCGAGCACCGAGAGCGACACGTTGATGCGGTCATCCGCGTCGTTCGCTCCGCGGCCGTCGCCGCCTCCGCTCGTGATGTCCAAGTTGTCGATGGTCACCGTGCCGGACTTCAGGCCGGACGTGGCCGTCGAGGTGTCGAGGCCGACCGACAGGGAGCGGAAGTCGGAACCGGTCGTGTTGATCGGAAAGGCGTTGAATTTCCCGAGCAGGCTCGATGTCGCGCTGCCGGATGCCGTCACCTGGAAGTAGGTGCCGTCATGTCCGGTGCGCCGCAGGGCCACGCTCTGGGCGGCCGGCACGGCGGCGTTGGTGATGACCCGCCCCAGGTCGACGTCGAGCGACGACGAGCCTGACAGGGCCGGGCTGCCGCCGACATGCAACTGGCTGTCGTTGGCCTGGTCGACGTACACGCTCCACACGTATTCCGGATTGTCGATGTAGGGATTCCGGTTGTCCTGATAGTCGGTGTAAATCGTCTGATTCCGCCGCAATTCGAATTCGTCGGGCGGCGCCTGGTAGTGCCACTCGACGAGGCGGGTGAGGTTGCCGAGCCCCTGGGCCTCGCTCGGGTCGCCGGGCTGGAGCTCCAGATCCACGGTGCTGGCGTCGGCCCCGTCGTAGCGGGTGGCCACGTAGAACTCGTGCCGGGCGATCATGCCCGCGTCGGCGTCGCCGGGATACCAGACGGCCGCACCGTCGTCGACCACGGCGCCGGCGGGCTGGGCGCCGTAGGCGCCGCCGAAGTTCTTGTTGCCCCGGGTCGAGTTCACCGAGGGATCGATGGCCCGGAGGTGGTGCAGGTCGGTGTAGTCGGGACCGGAGCCTGCCAGGCCCCGCGAGTTCGGCCAGGTATGTTCGCGACTCCACGAGATGCCGCCGTCCCATCCCGGGAGCGGCCCACCCGGATTGATCGCCGAGACGTCGAGGCTGGCGCGGTCGTAGACGAGCAGCACGTGGCCGGGATTCGCCGGATCTGAGTCGGTGACTTGAAGCGCCGTCCGCAGGTCGTCGTAGCTCAACGCGACGTGGCCGTCGATGATCGAGTTGAGCTGGGCCTTGAGGGTGGAACCGGTTCCCGTCGCCGTCGCGTAATAGCCGGCCGGCGGCTGATACGACTCGTAGGGTACGCCCGCGGTGGCGGCGTTCACCGTCACGGTGAAACTCAGCGGTCCCTGCAAGCCGCCCGTGCCGGCGTTCCCTTCCGAGTTGTATGCGTACCACCGTAGGCCGATCGTGGACAGCCCCTTGAAGGCGGCCGAACTTCCCGACAGGGCGAGCACCACGTCGGTGCCGCCCGCGTTGGTATCGCTGATAACGAGTCCATCGGCGGATCGGCTGAACAGTCCGCTGGATCCCAAGGAGGCATAACTGCCGATGGCCGAGGCGTAGCCATCGAGGCTGGATCGCCATTCGGACGTCCGCGGACCCGTGGCGCTGCGTCCGAATCCGAATGTCAGGCTGCCGAGGTCGAACGTGTAGCCGGCGTCGGCAGCAATCGAGAAGCCGACGTAGGCTCCGGGATCGGCCGCACCGGTGAGTGCTCCCGGGGGAGTCCCGTCGAGCGGCCAGTCGCTGGCCCGGAAATTTCCCGTGCTTGCCGACGAGGGAACGCCCACCTTGTCGAGGCTGCCGATGGTCAGGTTCCCGATCGGCGTGCCGTCGTAGGCCAGCGAGGCGACGTTGCCGGTCGAGCCCGTGAACGTGAAGGTGCCGGACACGGGCGCGCCGGCCCAACTGGCGACGGGCACGAGCAGCGGTCCGGCGAACCACGCCATGCGCAACCAGCGACGCACTCGGGTGCCTCGCCGGGGACGACCCTCGCGGCAATCCATCGATTCCCTTCCAGCGGATGCGGGCCTGACGGAAGTAAGGTAGCCGAGATCAGCCGACACCGTGGTGCTCCCGCCACCACCGAACGGTCTCTGCGAGTCCGGAGTCGAAATCCTGCCGGGGCGTCCAGCCGAGGAGTCGCTTCGCCCGCGAGATGTCGAGGCTCCGGCGGGGCTGGCCGTCGGGCTTCGAGGCATCCCACTCGATGCGGCCGGCGAAGCCGCACGCGGCGGCAATCCTCATCACGAGGTCGCGGATCCGGATCTCCACGCCGCCCCCGAGGTTGATCGGCACCGGCTCGTCCATCACCTCCGCGGCCCGCACGATCCCCTCGGCCGCATCGTCCACGTGGAGAAACTCCCGCGTGGCCGAGCCCGTGCCCCAGCAGGTGATCGAGTCCGCGCCCGCCACGCGGGCCTCCTCGCACTTGCGGATGAGCGCGGGAATCACGTGGCTCGTGGCCGGATCGAAATTGTCGCGCGGGCCATACAGGTTCACCGGCACGACGACCGCGCTCTGGAGGCCGTATTCCCGTCGGTAGCCGTCGAGCATGACGAACAGGGCCTTCTTCGCCATGCCGTAGGGTGCGTTGGTCTCCTCGGGGTAGCCGTTCCAGAGGTCATCCTCGCCGAACGGCACCGGGCAGTGCTTGGGATACGCGCATACCGTGCCGGTGTGGACGAACTTCGCGATGCCGCGGCGCCGGGCGTGCTCCACCAGATGCAGCCCCATCGCCATGTTGGCGTGAAAGAACCGGCCCGGATGTGCCATGTTGGCCCCGATGCCGCCGACTTCGGCCGCGAGATGAATGACCACGTCGGGCCGGGCCGTCTCGTACAGCCGTTCGACATCCGCCTCCACCGTGAGGTCGAGATCTCGCTTCCGCGGCACGACGATC
>CAIXGY010000023.1 GCA_903919035.1 uncultured Planctomycetaceae bacterium
GGCCATGGCTCCAAGGCTCCTCCGGCTTTCGCCCACCGCTCGCATGGTCCGCCCGGTGGGCAAAAGACTCCGTCGCTGTGGATCCATGGCGGCATGCCATGCGGTGTGGCCCGTCCACGCGGGCCATGGCTCCAAGGCTCCTTCGGCTTTCGCCCACCGGGCGTGTCGATTGGGGGCGGCGGGGCTTGGTCGTCACGCCCCGTATTTGCCGAACCGTTGTGCGTGCGCCATGGCCAGCAGCATCAGGTGCTTGGCCGGGAAGATGCCGAAGCCGCCCCGCAGACAGTCCCGCTCCGAGAACTTCGTGAGGCCGTCGGGCCGGCAGGTGTCTGCCACGAGCAGCGTCGGAACCGGGTGCCAGGAGTGGCTCTTGAGCTTGCTCGGGGTGGAGTGGTCGCCCGTCACGATCAGCACGTCGGGCTTCAGGGCCTCGATTCGCGGCAGGATCGCGTCGAGTTCCTCGATCCGCTTCACCTTCTGCGGAAACGCGCCGTCCTCGCCGGTCGAATCGGTGTATTTGAAGTGCAGAAAGAAGAAGTCGTAACTCTGCCAGCACTTCGCGAGTTCGTCCACCTGCTCGGAGAGCGTCTGCGACGTGCCGACGAGCTTCATGCCGGCGAGCTGCGCGAGCCCCTTGTACATCGGGTAGACCGCGATCGCCGCGGCACGGAGGCCGTAGAGCTCCTCGTAGGAGGGCAGGGCGGGCTTGGCGGCGAAGCCGCGGAGCACCATGCCGTTGGCCTTGGGTTCGTCTTTCAGGAGTGTGCGGGCCGCGGCCACGAAGGCCTTCGCCACCTCGGCCGTCTTCGCCGCGGCCGCCGTGTGGGGCTGCGGATCGAGCGGCGCGACGCCCGTGGCCTGCGGATCGGTGTCGGCCACGCCGCCGTCGAGCCCTTGGCCGCGGAACACGACCACGAAGCGGTGCTCCTTCACCGGCCTCACGAACACCTCGACGCCCGGCACCTTCACGGCCTGGAGTTTCTCGACGACCTTGAAGCTCTCATCCGAGGCGATCCGGCCGGCACGGCGGTCGGTGATCTTGCCGGCGGCGTCGAGCGTGCAGAAGTTGCCGCGGGCGGCGACGTCGTGGGGCCCGAGTTCGAAGCCGATGCCGGTGGCCTCGAGCGCGCCGCGGCCGATCTTGAACGCGAGCGGGTCGTAGCCGAAGAGGCCCAGGTGGCCGGGGCCGGAGCCGGGCGTGATGCCGGGCAGCACGGGCACGCTCGAGCCCGAGGTGCCGCGGGCGGCGAGACGGTCGAGGTTGGGCGTGCTCGCGGTCTCGAGTTCGGTCTTGCCGCCCGCCTCCATTGGCAGGCCACCGAGGCCGTCGGCCACGAGCATGACGATCTTCGTGGAGTTCTTTTCGGCCAGTTCGCGGATCAGGTCGTGCTCGGTCATGTGGTGGCTCCTCGGAAACGACGGTCACAACGGCGACGGACCGTCGCCTTGTCGCACGTGTTGTCGCGTGTCGCACCGGGTGTTTCAAGGCCGGCACGGCGGCCCGCTGCATCGGCGGCGGCGTGCACCGTTCGCTGGATGGGCGGTTTGCCCGCGTATACTCGTCGCGTCGACGTGCGGCTCGACATGCGAATCCGACGGTGCGATCCCGCCGCTTGGCAACTCACATGACCGGCAAGCAGTTCTTCGATTGGCAGACATCGGGCGGCACCGATGACGTGATGCGGCTGGTCGATTGCCTGGAGCGGGCCGACGTGCCGTGGTGCTGCATCGGCGGCGTGGCCGTCAACCACTGGGCCGAGCAGCAGATGGTCACTCGCGACGTCGATCTGGTGATTGCCCTGGATGCCGTGGATCGGGTCGTGCGCTTGCTGGAGGAGGCTGGTTTCAAGAGCGAGCGGTTCGACTGGTCGGTGAACCTGAAGGGCCGGTCGGCGATCTCGATCCAGTTGTCGACCGAGGACTTCTACCGGGAGTTTCCGGGGCGGGCGGTGCCGGCGGACGTTCACGGCATCCTCCTCCGCGTGGCTTCGCTGAACGACACGCTCGCCGGAAAAATGAAGGCCTGGGCCGAGCCCGCTCGGCGTCAGAGCAAGCAGGCGAAGGATTTCACCGACATCGTGCGACTCGTCGAGGCGCATCCTCGGCTCTGGTCCAGCCTTACGCCCGCGTTGCAGCAGTTGGTGAAGCCGCCGGTCTGAATGTCACGTTCGGCGACCGCTGACCCTGTGATCCCGGCCTCGATTACCGGCGCGCTCGGCATCACCGCCACGCGCAGAACGCGTCGTTGGCCAAACCGCCGCGGATGCGGGGTGAAGCGTCCGTCGGCTCACGCTTCGTCAGGGCGGGGCGTGTCGTGTGAAGCAGGTCCCTGCGCCTAACCGGCTCGGGTCTGCCCACACTCTCTCGCCGGACACTCGCTGCGCTCATCCTGAGCTTCGCTCGCTCGGAGACGGCTGCGCTCTCGCCCTCCAGGCTTCGCTTGCCGTCTACGCCGTCTCGAGGGGATGGGCAGACCCGATCCTGCCCCGATCGTGTCAGGCCAGACGAGGGCACGGGTTTTCATGCAGCCGATTGCGCGCGTTGTCGCAAGAGGAGCGCGTGTGAGTCGGATCCGACCGACGCCGACGCAGCAAGACCTGATCGTCGGCAAACGCCGGTGCACACGTCGCCTTTGCGGTCACCGGGACGCTCGGCGTCGCCGCCATGCGCCGAACGCCGCACAGGCGATTCCGCCTGCAGCCATCACCCACGTGGATGGTTCGGGTACGGCAACCGGACTTGCGAGGCGGAATCCCATGTAACTATCGAACGTCGTGAAGGGGTTCGCGAATCCGGAAGACGTTATGTCTATGTCGGGATTTTCGGTCCATAGGCCGCCCCGCATCACCCGAAAATCCACCCCGTCCGCAAACTCTGGATCGAAATCCGCCCACTCCGAGACATTGCCGCTCTGGTCGAACGTGCCGTAGTACGACGCACTATTCGTGAACGCACCAACATCGGTGAGATAGTTCTGACCGTTCAAGTAACTCGATGA
>CAIXGY010000024.1 GCA_903919035.1 uncultured Planctomycetaceae bacterium
CGGCAGCGACGGAATCGAGGTCAACAACGCCCTCGGCACGACCATCGCATCGAATACAGTGCGGTTCAACGCTGCAAACGGGCTGCTGGTTACGGCAAGTCCGGGCACTGCAGCGCAGCCCACGAGCGTCAGGCTCAATGAGATCCTGGCGAACAATGCCAACGGCATCCAGATTACGGCCAGCACCAACACGTTCGTCGGCGGGGCCGCGAACGGCAATGTGATCGGCGAGAACGTGCGGGCGGGCATTCGGATCGACGGTGCGGCGAGTGGCACTTCCGTCGTGGCCAACACGGTGGGCACCGACGCCCTGGGAACGGACCTGGGCAATGGTGAGGATGGGATCCTGATGACCGGCGCCCTCGGCAATGTGGTGCGCGGCGGCAACACGGTGAGTTTCAACGGCGTCGGCGTCCGGATTCTCGACGCCGTGGCCACGAAACTGACTGCCGGCAACCGCGTCGAGGGCAATCTGGTGACCAAGAACGACGCCGAGGGCGTGGTGATCGCGGGCGGCGCGTTCCACACGGTCGGCGGTGCGGGCCTCGGCAACACCATCACGCTCAACGGTGGAGACGGCGTGACGCTGCGGGCCTCGGGCCGCAACCTGCCGGTCGGCAACCTCGTCCGCGGCAATCTCATCGGCACCGACGCATCGCAATCACAACTGGGCAACACCGGAAACGGTGTCCGGATCAACGGCGGCTCGGCGAACGTCGTGGATCAAAACACGATCAGCGACAACGCGCTGGCCGGTGTTTCGGTGGCCGCCAGTTCCTCGAACGTGATCGGATCCTTGGCCGTCGGCAAGGGCAACCGACTCGTGGGCAACGGCATCGGGGTCGAGGTGACGGACCTCGTCGATGGCAAGACGGCGACGACCCGGGGCAACGTGGTCACCGGTAACACGATCACCGATTCGGCCGGCGACGGCATCGCGGTCAGCGGCTCCAAGACGGTGGCGACGGTGATCGGGATGACGAGCGCGGCCGGCGCCATGAGCGGTCTCGGCAACGCCATCCGCGACAACGCCGGGGCGGGCATCGCCCTGCGAGAGGCGGTACAGCAGGTGAGCCTGCAGGGCAACACGATCGTGGACAACGTCGGCGGGGCGATCGATCGTGCGCCTGGCACCAACGCCGGGGCCGCAACGCCCCGGATCACCTCGGTGCAGCGACTGACGCCGAGCCGGGGCGTGCCGCAGATCGTGGTCAAAGGCTCGCTGGCCGGCGTCACGGCGGGGCAGCAGTATCAACTTGACGTCTACGCGAGCAGACCCGAGGATGGCAACGGCGACGAGTACGGGGGCCGCTTCTACCTGGGGCGTGCCACCGTTTCGGCAAAGACCGCCGGAATGTTGGCGTATTCGATCCAGGTGCCGGCGGGCGTGTCTCAACTCGGCGACTTCGTCACCGTGATGGCGACCAACCTCCGTCCACCGGCCACCACCTCGTCCGCCTTCTCGACGGCGAAGGCGATCGTGCCGGCATCGCCCACGGTATCTGCCGCGGCGTTCGCGGCATTGTCCGCGGCTGCGTCCCCGAGTGGCACGAGCACCCCGCGGCGGGTCACGGCGACTCGGTAACGCCCATTTTCAGGAGAAGTCGCCCATGAATGTCACAGCGTCGCCGCCTTGCTTCGGACGGGGGGTATACTCCCAAGCCGCGCGGACCCGGGTGGAGACACGTCGATGAGCCGTTCACTTCGTCGCCGACGACGGTCGTGTCACTCCTGCCGTCCGCTGGATGCCGAGCGGCTCGAGGTCCGCGCCATGCTGGCCGCGAAC
>CAIXGY010000025.1 GCA_903919035.1 uncultured Planctomycetaceae bacterium
CGTATAGCCGTCGAGAAATTCCCGCGCCGTCACCGTGCCATCCTTGTCGGTGTCGTAGCCGGCGACCGGCTCCGCTTCACGGCCGGTGAGCACGCCATCGGGTGGATCGACGTCGAACCGGCTGAAGGCCGCCGCGACCTTCTCGGCAAGCGCCGGATCCGCCGGGGCTGCGGCGAGCAGTGGTGTGGCGGCGATGGCCGCGAGGAGCAGACCGGCGAGCCCACCGCGCCACGACCGACTGACGACGTCTCGCGCGTGAACGGCCAAGCCGCACGACAGCCTGTGAATGAAACTGATGGGCCTCCCGTGGCGAGCATCCATGAACGACGGCCTCTCGTGCGAGCGACTGAACATGTGGTGGTGTCCGCGAAATCCCCGCCCAGCATACCCGGATTCGAGCGGCCTTCAGCCCCCCAGGGATCGGCACCCGCGACCTCAGAACGGACACGCGGACCGCCACCCGATGAGACGACCGTCGTCGGGATGGGCGATCGCGAGCCCGGTGGCGTGGAGCATGAGCCGGGGAGCCATGCCGATGCCGGCATGGTCTGCATACAGGGGGTCGCCGAGGATCGGATGGCCGAGGGTGGCCAGGTGGAGACGGATCTGGTGTGACCGGCCCGTCAGGGGCTCGACCTCCAGGCGCGTCGTGTTCCCGGTGCGGGCCAGCACCCGCCAGCGGGTCTGCGACGGCCGGCCCGCCGCCGGATCGATTCGATAGCGCGGCGGCCGCGCCGGGTCACGGGCGATGGGCAGGTCGACGAGTCCGTCGTCGCCGCCGGGTGCCCCGCGCACGACGCATTCATATGTTTTCTGCACGGTCCGCCGCTCGAACTGTCCGCTCACATGCCGCTGGGCGTCTGCGTCGAGGGCCATGAGCATCAGCCCCGACGTGTCGCGGTCGAGCCGATGGACGACGAGCGCCGTCGGAAACCGACTCCGCACGCGCTCCGCGAGGCAGTCCTGGAGATCGGGCCCGCGGCCCGGCACAGCGAGCAGGCCCGAGGGCTTCTCGAGCACGAGCAGGCGCTCGTCGCGATGGATGATCCAGTCAGGGGTCACGAACACATCTGTACCACGGCCGCCGGTCGCGGGGCGGACTCGCGGACCCTGGCCGGCCACTCCAGTCATGTCGAACGTTCCGCCGATCCGGCCGCGATGGCCTGGGCGAACGCGGCGGCGAAATCGGCGACGGTGGTGGCCGCCAGCGTGCAGGCGGTGTCGGCGGCACCGCAGGCGAGCACGAGCTCGTCACCGCGAGTCACGGCCCCGGTGGGAAACACGACGTCGGGCACGAATCCCGCACACTCGAACGGCTCGGTCGGCTCCAGGATCGGCTCGGCAAGGCGGCCGACGACGTGTGGGTGCGGATCCACCTCGAGGGCGAGGAGCCCCGCCACGTAGCGGCCCACGCGACCGGCGGCCGCGGATCGGCCGCGGCCGTGGTAGACGAGGGCCCAACGCCCGCCGCAGGGAAATGGCGGCGGGCCGGCCCCCACCCGCTCGCACTCCCACGACTGGGTGCCGACGTGGAGCGGGCGATGCTTCCCCCAGGCCACGAGGTCGGTCGACTCGGCCGTCCACATCTCCGGAGGCGCGAGCGCCGTCTCGGGCCGCTGGATGGCCAGGAATTCGGCGCGGCCCGTGTCGGGAACCAAGACCACGTCTTTGTTGTCGGGGGGCAGCAGGAGGCCGCGGCGCTCCAGCGCCGGCCATGGCGTCGACCCCGTGCCGGTTCGCTCGACGGCCAAGGCGGTGGCGATCCCGTGGCGCGACACGACGACGAACGTGACGTGCATCCGCCCGCCGAGCACCGTGATCCGGGCATCCTCGACGCCATACTCGTCGAGCGGCCCGGTCGGCGCGAGCACCGGCGGGCCGATGGCCGCGACCGTGTCGTCCGGACCGCAGTCGATCCAGCGGAGATGCGAGATCGACGTGGGACGCGCCCGTGACGTGCGCGTGTGGCGGATCATCCGCACGTCGATGCGGGTGATTTCGGCCTCGGGGATCCAGTCGCAGACGATCCGCTCCGCGTCGGGATCGTGACGGGGGAGGCCGACGAACCCCGGCCGCGTGTCGCGGGGCATCTCGGCGACGCGGGCAAGCAGGAGGAGCCGACCCGCACGGACGACGGCCCCAGGATTGAAGACGCCGGCCACGCGAAGGTCGTCCTGTGACGGAGGCACGTCGTCGGGGCCGAGCAGGAGCTTCTTTCGCCAGCGCAGCGGCATGTGTCGCCTCGCGATCGCGGCCGGCGGCCGCGGGGAACCCTACGCCGGCGTCGCGACGCGGCGGCCC
>CAIXGY010000026.1 GCA_903919035.1 uncultured Planctomycetaceae bacterium
CATGACCGAGGGCGAGCGCCGGGTCCGGCTGCACGTCGTGCGGGCCGCCCTGACCGGCACCGTGATCCGTCCCTCCGACGATTCGCCGGAGATGCGGAATCCGGCCTTTTGGGTCCTCGTGAACGACCGCTTCGTCGTCGCCCCGGGAATCGCCCCGGTCGATGCGATCGCGGATCTCTGGGTGCTGCATGGCGCCGACGGTGTTCCGGTGCCGCGAATCCGCTGCCTGAAATACACGACGTTGGTCCTGATTCAGGGCATCATCCGGCATTTTCACGACACAGAAAACGCCCTCGGCCTGGAGGCGATCAACCGCCTCCTCGGCCGGCGCGTGATTCCCGAAGAACTGCCGAACAGGGGCGACGACGTCCTCTGGCGACGCCACTTCGACTCGAGCCGGCTGCTGCCCGGCGATCAGGTGTGGTTCGACAATCCATTTTTTGACCGCGGCCGCGAGTTGTTGCGGCAGCGGTTCCACCAGGAAGCACTCCATGCCGGGGCACCTCCCGACGCCGCCCAGCGGGCGGCGATCGCCCGCGCCGAGGCCATGACGGCTGGGGAGGAGGGAAGCAACGCCTTCTATCTCGGTGAGGATCGCTTCATCCTGGGGGCAGATTCACTTGTCCGCGCCTTCCGCGGGTCGGCCCGCGACGCGGCCGTGCACCGTCCAGCAGTGCATGAGATGGTGTTCACGCGCAAGATCTTCAGCCTGGCGCGGTTCCGCGAACACATGATCGCCGACAACTTTTCCGCGCAGGCGTGTCTCCGGGCGGATGCCGACTCGGTCCATCCGGCGTGCTTCACCATCGAGCGCGTGCGGGCGCCGCTCGATCCTGTGCATCTGCTGCGGTTTCACGCCAGCCAGACGCCCGAGCAGGAACTCGGCAGCCTGATTTCCGCCATGGCCAGCGCCAACCCGCCGCCCAGGCTGGATCGCCGGGGTCAGGTCTTGGTTCCGACGTTCTCGGCCCACTACGACTGGGACGAGCAGCAGCGGGTTCGGCTGGCGATCGATGCGGTCATGCGGGCCGACCCTGATGCCATCTGGTGGACCCTGCGCGAGCACATGGACGACGAGCGCTACGTGCTCACCGCGATGCGGGGCCGGGACGTTCGAAACTTCACGGTCGGGATGCTCTGCGGTGATCTCGCGGATGCGAGGCTGTGTCTGTGTTTCACCCGCCGTCTGCCGCTCGTGCCGGGCCGCTTGCCCGCGACGTTTCAGCCGGAGCGGGAGTTTGTCCGCCAGGAGTCACGGTGGCGCGCCGCACGGATGCCGCTGTTCGCGATGCAGGCGGCCCTGTGCGAGGCCGCGATCCGGGAGTGGGACCATGTCATGAAGACCGAACCGGGCGCGGACGGCAGGAGTCACCGGTTCTCGGCGGAGGAGAAAGCACGGTACGTGGTCGCCCTCCGCGAGGAGATTGCCGAAGTGACCCGCACCCGACGTGCGGCCTGCGAGGAGGTGGTTCTGCCCTGCCTTCCCGCTCCCGTCGGCTGGGACGGCTTTGATGCGGAGCTGGCCCGCGAATCGATCGTGTGAGCCCAGTGATGACCGAAGCGGAGCTGTGGCGTGCACGCCCGCTGTGTCGTAGGGTATCGCCATGAGAGACACCCCCATGATCCCCGGATCGGGAGAGACCTGCGCGACGTGCAGCTTTTGGCGGCGTGATCGACGCGGCGACTCCGGAGCCTGGGGCCAGTGCCGGCGGCTGCCACCGACGCTCCCCGAGATCGAGCCCGACAAGTTGGTGCATGTGGGCGTCTGGCCCCACACCGAGGAACGCGACTGGTGCGGTGAGTGGCGGGCGGTCGCCGCCGCACCTGACGGCGTCAGCGGATGATCTCGAGCGAGTCGAGAAAGCGTCGCACCATGGCGACGTCGGCCTCGGTAGCGCCGGGGGGCAGCACCGCGTCGAGTTCATAGACCATGCGCCGCACGACGACCGAGCGCACCATCTCATCCGAGCCATCGGCCCGGCGCCCGTGAAACTCGCAGCCTGGATACAGGTCGAGGTTCGCCGGCCGCCGGTCGAGCACCTTGGCCTCCGATTTCTCGAGCAACTCCGCAACCGAGTCGAACAGGAGTTCCGGTTTGCCGGCCGCGCGGCTGGGCATGTCGCGAACGCGTGCCATCAACAGGATCGGCGGGTCACCCACCCATGACGCCACCTGGAAATCGACGAGGCCTGTTTCGTCGAAGTGTTTCGGCTGGCCCGGCATCTCGCAGGAAAAGCCCTCGCTGCGAAATTCGTGGCGGCTCCACACGGCCGCCGGCTTGCGGGTCGTATAGCCGTCGAGAAATTCCCGCGCCGTCACCGTGCCATCCTTGTCGGTGTCGTAGCCGGCGACCGGCTCCGCTTCACGGCCGGTGAGCACGCCATCGGGTGGATCGACGTCGAATCGGCTGAAGGCCGCCGCGACCTTCTCGGCAAGCGCCGGATCCGCCGGGGCTGCGGCGAGCAGTGATGTGGCGGCGATGGCCGCGAGGAGCAGACCGGCGAGCCCACCGCGCCACGACCGACTGACGACGTCTCGCGCGTGAACGGCCAAGCCGCACGACAGCCTGTGAATGAAACTGATGGGCC
>CAIXGY010000027.1 GCA_903919035.1 uncultured Planctomycetaceae bacterium
ACTGTCCCGTGTTCCGCAGGTGCCACTGCCGGGCGAAGAGCGGGTCGTTCGGCACGAGCCGCTTCTCCTGCTGCCGCCCGTCGGGCGCGTAGGCCGGGTCGGTGAACGTGGCCACCTGCACACCCGACGACGAGCGAACCTGCGCCGCCGCCACCGTGATCGAGGGAAAGGTCTGCTCCCATCCCGGCGGCACGACCTGGGCCACGATGTAGGTGCCGGCCCCGAGGCCCGTGAACGAGTAGCCGCCGTCGACCCCGGTCACCACGTTCGGCTCGGCCGCACCGAGGGCCCCGTCGCGGTCGATGTCGAGATACACCGTGCGGCCGGCGATGCCCGCCTCGGTCGGCATGTCCCAGGTGCCGTCGCCGTCGGCATCGTCCCACACGAATCCCGCGATGCCGGTGACCACCGGCTCGGGCACGCCGCCGGTCACGACGATGTTGTCGAGGAAGGCCCGCTTCGCCGAGGTCGCGAACGTGATCGTGGAATTCGCCTGGCCGCCGGTGAACTGGAGCGTGATGGTCTGGAAGGCCGAGCCGATGGTGGCCGAGTAGGTCACGGTCTGCGGCGCGAGGCCCGACACCGTGACGACGATCGATCCTTCCACCGTGGTCCAGCCCTTCACGTCGAACGACACGGTGAACACGCCACCGTTGCCGGAGAGATCGAGCGGCTGCGTCGTGATCGAACCGGGCACCGAACTCGTGCCCAACCGCACCGCGCCGCCCGCCTGGTAGGCCCCGGTCACGCTGGACCAGTTCGCCGACCCACTCCAGGCCGTGCTCGAACCGCCCGTGGAGGTGTTGTCGCCGGACGTGAGCGCGGCGAAGTCCTCGGCGAAGAGCGTGGTCGACGAGGGCGTGTTCACCACGTTGCCGCCGGCGGTCGTCAGCACCGTCTGGGTCGTCGCGCCCCCTCCCGAGACCGTGATCGCCGCCGCGTTGTAGTTGCCCGCGGCGGCCGTCGCGGCGAGCCGGACGTAGACCGTCGTCGCGGCGAGGACGCCGGCCGCCGGCGTGAGCGTGAGGGTCGAGGCGTAGCCGCTCGCGGCGGCGAGCGACACCTCGAGCCCCGTCGGGGCCGTCACGGTGAGGCTTCCGGTGAGGGCCGCGCCCGACACCGCGAACGTCTCGGCCGCCGACGCAGTGCCGACGGTGGTCGTGAGCGGCGCGGTCAGCGTGCCAGGCGAGACCGTGATCGTCGGCGACACCGGCTCGCCGACCGCCAGGTACGCATAGTCGACGACCACGGGCAGGTGGTCGGCCACGGAGACCAGCAGATCCAGCACCTGCGTACGGTTGGCCAGCCCAGGCAGCGCCGTGCTCGAGGCCGCGTTCACGCTGCCGCCCACGGCCACGGACCCGTCCACGCCGAAGGTGCGGTAGCTCCCGGTCTTGTAGGCGATCCCGCCCCCGGTCATCACCGGGCCCGACACGAGCTGGAAGTCGTAGCGGTCGTCGAGCCCGCCCCCCGCGAAGCCCGTCGGCGGATTGGCCGAGGGCGATTGCGTGAAGATGTCGCGGAAGGCTGAGTTGTTGCTCCAGTTGCCCGGCCGGTTGATCGGATCGAAGGCCTGGCCGTTGCCCGCCGCAAGGAACCGCTCGTACGCAAGTTCGTTGCTCGTCTGCAGGTTGAAATCGCCGGCGTAGATGATGCTCGTGCCGGCGCCGAGCGCATCGGCATCGGCGCGGATCACCTGCACGTCGGCCGCCCGCCGCGCGGCCGACTCCGAGTCGTCGGCCGCCTTGAGGTGGCTGTTGTAGACGTAGAACACGCTCGTCGCATCGCCGCCCACCGGCTGGAACTTGTACCGCAGCGTCTGCCGCGGGGCGCCGGTGGACGTCGCCGTGCCGATCGCCGTCTCCTCGAGCAACTGGAGCGCCGCCGTGTTGTAGACCACGCCCTGCGTGCCGCTGCCGGTGGTGTCGCCGTCGAGCGTGCCGCGGGCATAGGTGCCGGCGCCATAGATCGCGTTGAGCCGAGTGACGAGGTTCGCCGAGGTCGTGGCCTGGCTCTGCACCTCCTGCATCGCGATCAGATCGACCCGGTCGACATGGCCGGCATACGACTCCGCCGCCATCGCCTGGACGAGCGTCTCGAAGCCCGTCCGCACACCAGAAATGTCGGCGGCGGTCACGTTGTAGGAGACGATCCGCAGGTAGTCGATCGCCCCGGGCTTGCCCGTCACCGTCGCCGACGCCGCGCCGGGGCCCGCCGAGTTCACTGCCCGCAGCCGCACCGCGTAGGACTGGCCGTTGACCAGACCTGTGATCGCGAGCGGGCTTGTCGTGACCGCCGGCGTCGGGCTGGCCCACGTGACGCCGCCGTCGAGCGAATACTGGTAGGCCGTGATCGTGGCCCCGCCGTTGGAGACGGGCGGTGAAAATGCGACCGACAACTGCCCGCTCGCCGGCGTGATGCCGGTGATCGTCGGCGCCGACGGGGCGACGACCGTCGTCGAGCCGCTGCCGCCGGTCACGACGATGGTGTCGAGAAACGCCCGCTTCGCCGAGGTCGCGAACGTGATCGTGGAGGCGGCCTGTCCACCGGTGAACTGGAGCGTCTTGCTTTCGAAGGCCGAGGCGACCGTGGCGACATAGGAAACCGTGCGCGGGGCCTGGCCGGACACCGTGACGACGATGTCGCCCTCGACCGTCGTCCAGCCCTTCACGTCGAACGACACGGTGAACACGCCGCCGTTGCCGGAGAGATCGAGGGAGCGGCTCGTGATCGAGCCGGGCAGGCTGCCGGTGCCGAGTTTGACGGCGCCGCCGGCGGAGTAGGCCTTCACGGACGTGGGGAAGTTCGCCGTGAGGTTCGTCGTCACCTCGGTGCTCGACGGCGAGCCCGCGCCGGTCGTCGCGGTGTTGCCACCGGCGGTGAGCGTGGCGAAGTCCTCGGCAAGGAGCACCGTGGGCTGCGGCGGCGGATCGCTGCCAAGGATGCTCGCCGTGAGCGTCGGCTGCGTGACGGTGTAGTTGGTCGACGGGGCGGCGAACGTGCCGGTCTGCACGAGCGTCTTGCCGAAGCCCACGGCCGCATCGGGGAATGCCCAGGTCACCGTTCCCGTCACCGCGAACGACTCGCCGTTGACGAGGCCCGCGTACGCCGGCGTGCCGGTGACCGTGGCCGTCGTGGTGCCGTCGAAGTCCTTGTTCTGGGCAACCAG
>CAIXGY010000028.1 GCA_903919035.1 uncultured Planctomycetaceae bacterium
ACGCTCACGGCGAGCACTGGCGCGACGACGCTGACCGGCTCCTCCGCGGCGGCGACCGTGAACGTCAACAGCGGCACGCTGGCCCTCGGGGCGGCGAATCGGCTGGTCGACACCGCGGCGGTGACCGTGGCTGGCGGCGGACTGAACATGTCCACGTTCGCCGACACGGTGTCGAGCCTCACGATCACGAGCGGCTCGGTGTTTGGCTCAGGCACGCTGACGGCCTCGACCTACGGCCTCGGCGGCGGCACTGTGGCCGCCAACCTCGGTGCCGGCACGCTGAACGTCACCGGCAACTCCACGCTGTCGGGTTCATCCGGCGCGGGCACGGTCAACCTCAACGCCGGCACGCTGACGCTGTCGTCCGCGAATCGGCTGTCGACGAGTGCGTCGGTGAGCGGTTCGTCCGGTGCGTCGCTCTCGCTGGGCGGCAATCAGACGATCGCGTCGCTGGCTGGTGCGGCGGATGTGTCGCTCGGCGCGAACACGCTCACCGTCAATGGAGCACAGAGCACGACGTATGACGGCCTGCTGGCCGGTGCCGGTGGCGGCCTCGCGAAGAGCGGTGCCGGTACGCTCACGCTCACCGCGTCGAATGCCTACACGGGCAATACGACGATCTCGGGCGGCACGCTGGCCCTCTCCGGCGCGGGCGACATCCGTTCGGCCGCTCAGGTGAGCATCGTGCCCGGTGGGGCGCTCGATGTCGCCGCCGCGTCGGCCGCGGTCGTGAACGTCACGAACCTCGTGGGCACGGGTGGCAGCGTGGTGCTCGGTTCGAAGGACCTGCGGACGTCGATGACCCAGACGGGAACGTTCGCGGGTGTGATCGGCGGCTCGGGCGGGTTCACGAAGGCCGGCGCGTCGCGGCTGGATCTGACGTCGGTGCAGACGTTCACCGGGCCCCTCACCGTCGAGGCGGGAACACTGGGCGTGAGCGCGGCGAATCTCCTGCAGTCGGCCAGCAGGATCGACGTCAACGACGCCACCACGCTGGCGGCGGCTGCGGGCCTCACGATCCCGAGCGGCCAGACGCTCGGCGGCTACGGCACGGTGGACGTGACGGGCGGGACGCTGACGTTCAACTCGGGCGCGGTGCTGTCGCCGGGCGGCAGCGTGGGCCAGCTCGACAATACGGGCAACGTCGCCTTCAACGGCGGGTCGACCTATACGTTCGAGGTCAACGACGCCAATGGCACGGCAGGCGGCCCGAACGGCTGGGATCTCTTCGTGGCCACCGGCGACATCACGTTCCTCGCCAGCGACGCCAACAAGGTCAACATCGACGTGACGAGTCTCGCGGGCACGGGGAGCGGCGAGGCGGCGAACTTCGAGAATCTCTACGGTTACGCCTGGAAGTTCATGGTGGCCGGGTCTGAGATCTCGTCGTTCAACGCGGGATGGTTCAACGTCACGGCCACGAATTTCCAAAACACCCACACGGGTTCGTTCTACGTGGCCCGCGGTGACCAGGTGACGGGCGTAACAGGCGGCTCGAGCACGAGCAGCGAACTCTACGTGGTCTACGCCGCGGTTCCCGAGCCGGGCTCGCTCGCTCTGGCCGGGATCGGCCTGGGTGCGGCCGTCTGGGCCGCCCGGCGGCGGCGGGCCGCCTGAGCCGGACGCCTTGGGGTCGGCTGGGGCGGCCCGGTCGACTGGGGGGGCGCGGCAGGCCTCTCGCGGGGCTGCGCGGGGCCGGAACACGGCCGTATGCCACGCACGGCCAGCCCACATGCTAGGGAAAACGACCGCCTCGACATACATAAAGAGGCAGGATCGGAGCGCATGGATTCACCCGCCAACGACGCGGTCGTGGGTGTGCAGACGTTGTTCGTCGGGCACCTCCCGGCGCTGCGCGGGTTCGTGATTTCGCTCACGGGGGATCCGGGCCTCGTCGATGACATCATCCAGGAGACGTTTCTGACCATATCGGCCAAGGCCTCGACCTTCGAGGTCGGGACGAATTTCAAGGCGTGGGCCTGGTCGATCGCGCGGCTGAAGACCCTGGAGGCCCTGCGGAAGTCCGGGAAGCACCGCTATCTGGCGGCTGACGTGATCGAATCGCTGTGCGCCCATGAGGAAGCCTTCGACTGGAACGAGTTCGATCGGATGCAGCGGCACGTGGCCGCCTGCATCGAGGATCTCGCGCCCAAGGCCCGCACCGCGGTTGAACTGCGGTATCGCCACGGTCATTCCGCGGCCGAGGTTGCCAGGCGGATGGGGTGGACGGCCAACGCCATCCACGTCGCGCTTTCCCGGGCCCGGAAGACCCTGCGGGAGTGCGTCGAAAAGCGGGTGGTCGCGGAGGGTCCGTCCCGGCCGGTCGGCTGATCGTTGCAGGCTCGTCATTCGGCTCATTCGGCACGAGATCGAGGGGTAGGTATGCGAGACGACGAACGCCTCGAGCGGCTGCTGGAACGTCACGTCGACGGCGTGCTCGACGATGTCGAGCGGCGCGAGTTGGAGGACATGCTGCGCGCATCCGCCCACGTGCGCCGCGCGTTCTGGGAGCATGCGAAGTGGAATGCGGCCATTCGGGCCTGGGGTGAGTCGACGTGGGGCGAGTCGGGTGCGGGTGGCGCCGGCAACGGGTCCGCGGGGCGGTCGGCCCGGGAGTCGTTGCTGCGGTGGCTCTCGCTCGGCCGCGGCTGGCGGGGCCGCGTGGCGTCGGGCCTCGCGCTCCTCGTGGGCTCGGGTTTCATGATCGCCGCCGGGGTGGCCTGGCTACGGCCCGTCGCCTTCCAGCCGTCGGCCTCGGCGGCGGTGTTCACCGGCGGCTACGACGACCGGACGGTGCCGATGGCCGACGTGGCCGTGAACACCTCCCGCAACATGGTGCAGCGGCTGCCGGTCACCACCCTGCGACCGCAGGAGGAGACTCGGCTCCTGTCGGCGAGCGGCGCCGTGATCGACGTGTCGGGCAATGCCGTCCTGGGGCTCGCCAGCCCCAGCGTGGGCGTGTTGTATTCGGGCACCGTGTCCACGCGGTCCGCCGCCGACGCGGCCGGCTATTCGATCATCGCGTCGAACCTGCGGATCGTCGATCGGGGCGGCTCCTTCCGCGCGGTGCGGGTCGGCGATCATGGGGTGGTCGTGAGCGTTCAGGAGGGGGTTGTCGACGTGCAGTCGCGGATCCGGCTGCCCGTGGCGTCGTGGAGTTTCGAGGCGGAGGATGCCGTCACGCGCCGATCGCCGAGCGACGATGGCGGTCATGCGATCATGCTCTCGGCGGGCGTCGAGGTCGTGGACGGGGGGGTGGGCTCGGGCGGCCTTCGCTTCGACAACACGCTCGACTCATTCGCCATGATCGACCGCGGCACCGGCCCGCGGGTCGGCTCGGGCTCGCTTGCGTCCTCGGTGGGCATCACGATCGAGGCGCTCATTCGTCCCGAGTGGAGCGGGTCGAAGGGTGACAACGATGCGATCTACCGCAAGGAAGACGGCCAGTACTGCGTGCTGCTCGCCTTTCAGAACGACAGCCCGCTCTACGACTCGCTCCGCGAGCCGGCCGTGGAGGCCGAGCAGTGCCTGTCGTTCGGCCTGCATCTCTCGGGATACGGCTATCGCGAACTCGACGTGCCGCTCGACGGCCGCGACGGCCGGCCCACGCTGGCGTCGCTCAAGGACGGCCGTTACCACCACGTGGCGGCCACCTACGACAGTTTCAGCGGCCGCAAGTGCGTGTTCATCGACGGCCGCCTCGTGATGGAGTGGCAGTATCCCCGCGGCACGATCATCCTCAGCGGCGGCCCGGCGCCGGCGTTCGTCGGCAGTTCGGCCGGGCAGGAGAATTTCACGGGGGTGATCGACGAGTTCGCGATCTACGACTTCACGCTCTCGCCGGCCGAGGTCGCCGACCACGCGACGCGGGCCCGCGCGGGGCTGCCGTACCACGACGACGCCGACGCGCCGCGGTCGCGGGAACGGTGGCGGTCGATCAAGCGTCTCGCCGCCGCGGAGTCTGGAGTGTTCGACGAACGGCACGCGCCGGGCGGTTGAGGTGGCGGCGTGATCCGTCGCGGCGGAGCGACGGTGTGGTGGTCGATGTGCAATGTTCGTGATTCGGGGGATGAAGCAGGTTACGATTTCGGATGGCGAGGGTGTGCAGTCGCGCGTGTGGCTTCGCTGCCCGTGCCTGGCGCCCACGGGAGGGTGTGGTCATGGCGGGTGGAGCGTTCTTCAAACGGAGAGGTGCAGACGTGTTTCGTGAGCTTGTCGAAAGAGCGTCGGATGCGGCTCGCCGCGGGCGGCCGCGCGGCTTCACGCTCGTGGAGTTGCTGGTGGTCATCGCGATCATCGCGACGTTGCTCGCGCTCCTGCTGCCGGCCGTGCAGTCGGCCCGCGAGTCCGCCCGCCGCTCCGCCTGTCAAAACAACCTCAAGCAGATAGGGCTGGCCCTGCTGGTGCACGAGAGCGCGAAGCGGGCCTTCCCGGCGGGCACGTCGGTGATGATGACGGAGACAGCCTCGGGCAAGCAGGGTTCGAATGAGGCGGCCTGGGGCTGGGCCGTGTTCATCCTGCCCTACATGGAGCAGGGAAAGCTCTTCGAGACGCTCGGGTCCGGCACCGTCAAGCTGCAGAACGTGCTGAATGCCAACACGGCATCGCCGATCGGCGCGCGTTTCAAACTCGCGCAAGACGCCCTCCAGACGCAGATGGCGCCCTACAAGTGTCCGACCGACGTCTACCCGAATCCCGTGCGGACGTACGGCACGAAGCCCGTGTCGCCCTCGAGTTACGCCGCCGTGGCGGGCGGCCAGAATGCCGAGACCTGCAACGGCGGGTATTTCTGCAGTTCGCCGTGCTACGACCGCGACACGGGCGGCGTGCTCCATGGCTTCGCCGACCGGATGGCCAGCCCGCCAGGAAAGGGGCCGGTCGGGGAGAAGATCTCCAGGATCACCGACGGCGCCAGCAAGACCGCGCTCGTGTCCGAGAAAGCGACCAACGTGAGGTGGGCCGACGACACCGGGGCGGTCTGGATCGGCACCGCCAGTTTGTCGGATGTTCAGCCGACAGGTCTGGCCCTCGTGTACGCCCGCCCCATGACCGAAGGCGTCAACTCCGATCTTTACGAGGCGCCGGGCGTTACGGCGTCCACCACAAGGTTCAACGCGACGTTGAGCTACGAAAACCTCGGCAAGGGGTTCGTCAGCCGGCACCCCGGCGGTTGCCAATTCGTGTTCGCCGACGGGTCGGTGGTATTCATCTCGGAGGCGATCCCGTCGAGCGTGCTCGCCGGGCTGTGCAATCGGAACGACGGCGCGTCGGTCGACTACAAGAAATACTGATCGGGAAGAACGACTGTCCGGGCGGCGACACGGGGATTCGTGGCGGTGGCCGGCAGCATGGGGAGGTTCTGCATGCGGTTCGTGATGGTGGCGGCCTGCGGCCTGTCGCTCCTGCTCAGCGGTTGCGGTTCGGGGCCGCGAACCGCGGAGGTGACCGGCCGGATCACGTTCGACGGCAAGCCGCAGGCGAACGTCCTGATCGAGTTCGAGCCGCAGCAATCCGTCAACGGCAAGGTTCCCGCCGCCGCCCGCGGTGTCACCGATGCCGACGGCCGCTACCGGGCGTTTCGCACTGGTAAGAACCTGGTCGGCGTCGCGGTCGGGCCGGCCGTGGTGCGGGTGTCCGCCGTGCAGGATAGCGCCGCGCGGGTGGATCCCCGGTATGCGAACGGGGGACTGTCGCTGGAGGTGGTCCCCGGGGCCAACGTCTACGACCTCGACCTGCCCGCGACGCCAGGCAAGGACTGGAGCCCGGGTCAGGCGTCTTCTGCGGCGTCGAAGCGATGACGGTGGCGGCGTGGCCCGCCACCGAACCCAGGAGCGATCGGCCGCGTATCACTTGCCGTTGACCGGGCTCCTGTCGGTGCCGCATGTGGCGGCCCCGACGCGATGCCCGAACACGGGCGAGGCGGGAATTCCGGTGTAAAAATCAAATAGGGTTTCCGCGATGTCTCGCCCGGCCCAGGGCGAGACCGGGACGGGGTCGATGACACACCAGCGCACGAGCACCATGACGATCCCCCGGGCGGCCGTGCTGGCCGCCGCGTGGGCCGTCGTTTCGCTGCTCGGGCCGGCCGCCGCCCACGCTGCCGACACGCTCTCCTTCAGCACGCAGTCGCTGGGGTCGGTGAAGGCGATCGACGTCTGGGGCTACGACCTCACCTGGGCGTCGCCGGGCAACGCCCGCAACAGCAACAACAACATGGGCGTCGATCAGGTCGACGTCATCCGGCTCCACTTCCGCCGCGACGAGGCCCTCGAGGCCGACGGCTCCCTCGGCCCCGTCGCCCGCGCCGACCTCGACTACGCCGCGGGTGTCGCCCTCAGGGCGGGCAACAAGCCGATCGCGCTGATGCCCTTCACGGCGATGAATGCCACCGATCCGTATTACCTGAGCGGCGGCAGCATCCGCACCGACCGCTATGCGGCGATGATCAAGGCCACGTCGCAGTATCTGGCCGACACCCACGGCCTGACGGTCAAGTATGTCGAGGTCTGGAACGAACCCGACTACTGGAATCAGCAGCCATCGTCGTCGCAGTTCGCCACCATCGTCTCCACGCTCAAGGCCGATCCGGCGTTCGCCTCCGACGTGTTCATCGGCCCGAGCACGCTCTCGCCCAACACGTCGACGTACGACTCGGTCAAGGGCTCGGTCAGCGTCGGCTCCACCCACAAGCTCGCCGGCTCGATGAGCAGCTACATCAACTTCATCAGCCACGTGCAGGCCAACGGCGACCAGGTGTGGAATCCCGAGTCGCACAGCCTCGCCGAGGTGATCATCGGGGCCAACTACGGCATGGATGGCGCGCTGTGGTGGGCCGCCGCGGGGCCGGCCCGCGGCATGTTCGTGCGGGCCAGCGACGGCCGGCAGCTCGGCTACGCGGAGAACCGCAGCGACGAGACGGCGGCGTCGGTGTTTCGCGCTCCCGACGGCCGCATCCAGGCTTTTGCCGGCGGGTTTGAGCGGCAGGGCTCTCCGACGGCCTACCGGCTCGTGAGCACCGATCGCGACGTCTACTTCAACGGCGTCGGCCCGATCCGCGAATACATGATTCCCGCGTCTCCGGGCGAGGTGGGCGGCCAGGGATCCTATGTCGACGTGAGCTTTGGGGCGGATGCCCTCGGCCACGGCGCCGCACTCGACGGCAACCGCTTCGCCCTCGTGAACCAGGCGACCGGGCAGGTGCTGCAGGCGGTGACGGCGACCGACGGCGCCGTCGTCAACACGGCCGCCGACACCGGTGCGACCAGCCAGCGGTGGAACACCACCCGCGATCCCCAGGGCAACCTCACGCTCCGGAACGCCAACGGCGGCTTCTACATGCAGTCCACGTCGCTCAACGCGGGGACCACGATCACCACCTCCACGGCGTCCGCCGACAATGCAGACTCCTGGGTGGTGCGGCCCGCCGGCAACGGCCTCTACTCCATCTACAACGGCAGCAGCGGCAAGTATCTCACCGGCAACGCGACGCAGGCGACCCAGAACGACCCCACCGGCGATCCGCTCCAGCAGTGGCGGTTCGTGGCCTCCAACCCGGTGTCGAGCGGCACGCTGCGGGCCCGCTACAACTTCCAAAACAGCGCCGCCGACGCGGTGGGGGGTGCGTCGGCCACGCTCGCCGGCACCGTGGCCTACACGACCGGCCCGACGGCGGCGCAGGGGCAGGCGCTCTCGTTCAACGGCACCGACACCTTCGCCACGCTGCCGTCCACGCTCACCAGTTCGGTCGGCGACGCCACGTTCGCCACCTGGGTGCGCTGGAACGGCGGCGGCGCGGAGCAGCGGATCTTCGACTTTGGCAACGGCTCGGGCTCCACGATGTGGCTCACGCCCTCCTCGGTGGACGGCACGATGCGGTTCGCGATCCAGACGTCGAGCGGCTCGGGGCTCGAGGTGGTCGATACCGGAGCCCTGGCGAGTGGTGCGTGGACGCACGTGGCCGTCACGCTCTCGGGCAACACGGCCACCGTGTACGTCAACGGCGCGCCGCGGTCGGCCGGCCGGGTGACCTTCAATCCCTCGAGCCTCGCCGCCACGCAGAACTTCCTGGGGAGGTCGCAGGGCTCGTGGCCGCTGTTCGCCGGGGCCATGGACGACTTCCGGGTCTACAACCGGGCCCTCACGCCGGCGGAGGTGGCGAACCTCGTGCCGGTGTCGAAGTACACGTGGACGGGCGGCGTGAGCGGCACGTGGAGCACGGCGGTGCTCGCCGGCTCGAAAAACTGGAAGCTCTCGTTCGAGGGGACGACGAGCGACTTCACGAACAACGAGGCGGTGGTGTTCGACGACACCAGCGGGGCGTTCACGGTGACGACGTCGTCGGTGGTGCAGCCGTCGATGACGACGTTCCACAACTCGACCGCCTACACGCTCACCGGCACCGCGGGCATTGGCGGCACGGGCACGCTCATCAAGAACGGCCTGGGGTCGCTCGCGATCAACAACGTCAACACGTTCACCGGGGCCACGTCGATCAACAGCGGGAGCGTGAGCCTGGCCGGGTCGCTGGCCACGTCGGCGGTGACGGTCAACGCGGCGTTCTTCACGCAGGCGCCGACGGGCCGGCTGACGGGCTCGGCCGCCTTCACGAACCTCGGCATCACGACGCTCGCCGGCACGAACGCGCTCTCGAGCCTGCAGACCACCGGCCCGGGGACGACGCGCATCACGGGCGGCGCGACCACGGTCGGCGCAGCGGGCCAGATCGAGGTGGGCGACACGCCGGGCGACCGCGCGACGCTCCTCGTGTCGGGGGGCACGCTCACCGCGCTCACGACGTCGCTCACGGGCATCTCGATCGGCGGGGCGACGACGGCGTCGGGGTCGATGGCGATCACGGGGGGCGTGGTGAACGCCTCGGGCCGGGTGTGGGTGTCGACCGCGACGGGGGCGTCGGGCCGGCTGACGATCACCGGCGGCACGCTCACGGCGGGCGACACCATCTCGATCGGCCGCGGGGGCGACGACGGCGTGCTCTCGATGAGCGGCGGTGCGATCCGGGTGAACTCGGGTGACTTCGTGTTGGCGTCGTTCGCGGGCAACTCGGGCGTGGCGACGATCACGGGGGGCAGCGTGGCGGTCTCCTCCGGCGGGCTGTTCGTGGCGCAGGGCGGCACGGGCTCGCTCTCGCTCTCGGAAGCATCGTCGCTCACGGTGGGTGGCACCGCGGGCGTGGTCGTGGCCCGCGACGCGGGCTCGACGGGCTCGCTCACGATGACCGGCGGCACGCTCGCCACGACGGGGCTACGCGGCGGCGCGGGCACGGCCTCGGCAATGCTCGACGGCGTGGTGATCCGGGCGCTCGGCTCGAGCGCCACCTTCATCGACGGCTTCCCGAGGCTCACGCTGGGCCTCGGGGGCATGGTCATCGACACCAACGGCTTCGCGGCGACGGTTCCCGAGGCGCTCGTTCGCGATCCCGCGCTCGAGGCCGACGACGGCGGTCTCACGAAGCAGGGCGCGGGCACGCTCACGCTCTCGGGATCGAACTCCTACACGGGCCCGACGACGGTGTCGGCCGGCACGCTGGCGGTGGCCTCGACGCGGGCGTTGCCCACGACGACGGTGGTGAACCTCGTCGGCACCACGCTCTCACTCGGCACCAGCGCGACGGTGCAGCAGGTGGCGATGCAGGCCGGCTCGATCACGGGCGTAGGCACGCTCACGCTGCCCATCGCCAACGCCGTGGGGATATCCAATGCCTCGGGCACGGCGACGGTGGCGGTG
>CAIXGY010000029.1 GCA_903919035.1 uncultured Planctomycetaceae bacterium
GCCTCCAGCTTGCGCTCGAACGGCCAGGTCGCCGCCGCTCCGGTGAGGACATCCACGCCCGCCACCATCACCAGCGTGTCGATGCCGGGCAGGGCCGCAGTGACGTCAGTGGCCAAGCGACCGGCCGCGCCCGGCTCCGCGAGATCGGCGAGGAACGTGCCCGCATGACAGCGGTCCGCAGCCAGGAGACCTGCCACCTCCGCCGCCCCCGCGGCATTGCGGCCATGCACCGCCACCGCCGCCCCCGCGCGGGCTAATTCGAGCGCCACGGCGCGGCCGATGCCACGGGTCGCACCCGTCACGAGGGCCGTCCGGCCCGCACACTCCCGTCCCATGCTCATCGGGCAGCCTCCGCGAGATCGTCGTGCGCCGGCCGATCGTTCGCGAACCAGGCGAGCAGCGGCGGCAGAATGACCAGATCCGCGACGAGCGACGCGGCCAGGGCGACGATCGTGAGGCCGCCGAAGGTGCGCAGCGGCGGATTGCGGCTCCATGTCATCGGCAGGAGTCCCGCGGCGAGTGTCAGGCACATGATCACCATCGCCGGCCCCGACGAGGCCAACGCACGCTCGACGGCGGCCCGCGTGCCCACGCCCCGGGCCATCTCCTGCTGATACCGGCTCACGAGATGGATCGTGTTGTCGTCGGCGAGCCCCAGGCAGATGCTGAACGTGAGCACGCCCGCGATCCGCAGCGGCTCGCCGATGGCGACGAGGCTGCCCGCCGCGGCGGCCACCGGAAAGAGCGTGGGCACGAGGCAGATCAGCCCCAGTCGCACCGAGCGGAACGCGACCATCATCGTCGCGATGATGATGAGCGACGAGAGCAGCAGGCTGGCGGCGGTGTCACGGATGATCCCCTGGATGTTGCGGGCCGACACCACGGCCGACCCCGTCAGTTCGCACCGCACCCCGGGGTGACGGGTCTCGATGCGGCGGAGCTCACCGTCGATCTCGTCGAACACGGGAAGCAGCCGCTGGGCCCCGCAGTCGCTCGTGGGCACGAGCACCACCGCCCGCCGCAGATCGGCGCGCACGAACCGGTCACGCACCCGCGCCGGCAGGCGGGCGACGTCGGCCATGGTCACCTCGGCGACCGTGCCGTTGCGGATCAGGCTCGTGGCGACGGTGAGCGCGGAGCACGGCACGCCGAGCGCGGGGCGACCGGCGAGCGCGGCATGGACCTCGCGGAGCACGGCGGCGGGCCGTTCGGCGGGCATGTCCGCGGGCCACTCGACGACCACGCTCGACCGCAGCGACCCGCCGATCGCGGCGTCGCAGAGTTCCATCGTGCGAACCGTTTCGCTCTCCGCGGGCAGGATCTCCTTGATGCACGTATCCACCCGCAGTCCCGTGCAGAGCGCGCCGAGGCCGGCGGTCGCGACAAGGGAGGCCACCGCCGCAGTCCGCGGGCGCCCGAGGAGCCACCGCGCCCAGCGGACGGCCCAGCCCGACTCGGCCTCGGCCTCGACCCGCGGTCGTACCAGGTCGCCGAGTGCGCCGCCGAGGAGCCACGGCATCACCGACAGCACCGCCGCGAAGCCGAGCACGGTGCCGAGCGCCGCGGTGAGGCCGAACCGCCGGATCGCCTCCATCTCCGCCACGCCGAGCGCCCCGAAGCCGACGACCGTCGTGAACACCATGAGCACGCAGGCCCGGCCGACCGTCCGCATCATCCGCCGCAGGGCCTCGCGCCGCCCGAAGCCCGCGCGACGCTCCGCCGCGAAGTCCACGACCATGTGGACGGAGTCGGCGAAGGCGATCCCGTAGACGAGGCTCGGCAGGGCCATGTTGAAGCCGTTGAGGCTGCCGCCGAGCCAGCCGAGGGCCCCGAGCGCCCAGACCGTGCCGATGACGGGTCCGGCGATCGCGACCGCCACCGCGAACGCATTGCGGAACGCCAGGATCCCGACCACCGCCGTGATCACCGCGCTCCAGCCGAACGAGCGAAACGCCTCCGACTGCGTGAGCACGAGCATCTCGACGCGGTTCACCGGGTAGCCCGCGAGCCCTACGGTCAGCGGCGTGTCCCGCGCTGCCTCGGCGCAGGCTGCCTTGATCTGAGCCACGAGCGGCGCGACCTGCGCCGTCGTGATCGCGTCTCCGGCGAGGTGGGCGTGAAGAAACGTCGTGTTGCCGTCGCGCGAGAGCAACTGCCCAGCGACGGCGGGGTGGGCGAGGGCCCGCTCCTTCGCACGGGCCAGATTCTCCGCGGTCCGCATGCCGGGCACGAGCGGCGCCGCCGGCAGGTCGGGACGGTGCGCGTCGAGCAGGCCGTCCACCGACTCCACCGCCGGCAGGGCCTCGAGCCGCGTGACGAGCGCCTCGAGCGCAGCCATGGCCGGCGGCGAGAAGAGGTCGGCGGCCTGCACCGACACGACCACCTCGGTGTCGTCCGGCCCGAACTCGGCGAACAGCCGCTGGAGTCCGTCCCAGTCCGTGCCGGGCCGATGGAAGAGCGCCCGCGGATCCTCGTCGAGCCGCAGCCGCAGCAGGCCGACGGCCGCGAACGCCGTGACGACGACGATGAGCAGGCCGAGCATGCCGCGCCGGTCGCAGACGAAGTCGGCGTAGGCGTTCATGGAGGAACCCGCGCGGCGCCCGTCAGGGCACCTCGTAGGCGGCGGCCTCCTGGGCGTTGCGGACGAGCAGCCGCCGGCCCGCGAGACAGGGATTGTTCCAGGTCTGGCCGGTCAGGGCGTCGATCCGGCCGAGCACGCGATGCTTCGCCGGCGTGCACTCGACGAGCACCACCTCGCCCGACTCCGCCTGCACGAGCAGACGGTCGCCGACCCGCAGCACCTGCCCCTGTCCGTAGCGTCCCCCCTTCCATGCCCGCGCGCCGTCCGCCACCCGGACGCACTCCAGAATCCCGTCGGAGAGGCCGTAGGCGTGCCCCTCGTGGATGGCCACGTTCGTGAACTTCGTCTTCAACATCCCGGGCTGCGACCACGCCGGACGGAACGTGATCGTGGCACCGTCTGCGGCATCCCGCACGAAGAGCGCGGCCCCCACGCCATAGCCCTTCGAGATGAAGATCCGGTCACCGTCGAGGACGTGCGGCTGAGAGCAGCTGGCGTCGGAATTCGAGTGCCCTGGCCAGTCAAAGCCCCAGCATTCGCCGCCGTCGGCAGGATCGTAGGCGACGACCCGCGCCTCGTTGACGGCGAGCACGACGTCACGTCCGCCTACGGTGCGGATCTCGGGCGTGACGTAACTGATCTGGTCGTGCCCGGCCGTCCATCGCCGGGCTCCCGTGGCCCGGTCGTAGGCCGCCAGCGACACCGCCGCAGCCGACGCCGGCGGCTCGAGCGGCCCGCCACCCGGCACGATCACGAGATCGGCGGTCACGGCCGGCGAGCCGGCTCGGCCCCACGCCACCGCGGCGGCATGGGCGGCCGGGTCGATGCCGAGGTCGTCCACCACGTTCTTTCGCCAGAGCACCGTCCCCGTAGCCCCGTCGATCGCGTGCAGCCAGCCGGTTGCGCCCGTCGCATAGACGACGCCGTCGCGGATCGTCGGCGTGGATCGTGGGCCGATCCCGCCGAGCACGGTCTCGTGCCGGGCCGCGACGGCCACGCTCCACTCCGACTCGCCGGTGGAGATGGTGAGGCACGAAATCACCTCGTCGTCGCCGCGCTGTTCGAGCGTGACCGCATGGTCGCCACAGGTGGCGAAGCCGCTCCATCCCGCGCCGATCGGCCGCCTCCACAGCAGCCGTGGCGGCATGGCATTCCAGTCGGCGGCGAGGGCCGGCCCATCGAGGCCGCAGTCACCTCGGGGCCCTAAAAATCTGGGACTGTCCTCCGGCCTGGCGACCCACGGCGTCGACTCGACCGCTGCGGGCTTCGCGTCCATCCGTGGGAGGAGGCGGTCGCGCGGGGGCGTCCAACGAAACACGATCTCCGGCACCAAGTCGCCCGACACGCGCTCAATTCGGAACAGCGCGCACGCGAGTGCCACGGCCCCCAGGGCGCCCCAGCCGACGGCTCGCTTCGCACGCCGGGAGTGTCCGCTCTGCCAGAGAAACCACCCGAGCACCGACATGATCGCGGCGAAGCCGAGGATCAGCGTGAGGATGTTACGGACGGCCTGATCGACGATCTGGCCGACAAGCGGTTCGAGCCACCCGGCCCGCACGAGGGCGATCGCGGCGACGAGCGACGCCACGGTGATCCAAACGCGGCGCGGCGGCCACGTGGGCGGAAAGAGATTCACGGGGCGCTCGCCTGCCGGCGTCGGACTCATGACACGGTCGTGTCCTGGGACTGTGATCGGCCAGAGTCTACAGGGTGGTGCCTCGGCGCGGTCGACGGCCTGATCCTCCGTCCGCCACGAGGATGGCATTCCTTGAGGCCATCCCGTGGCCCGACTACACTTCGCACGGTGACTTCGCGAAGGCCCGCCAGGACTCGGGAATGCCCCGCACGAACGCCCCGCCGCCCCCCGCCACGACCGCGCCCGGACCCTCGACCGCCGCCGTCCACGCGGGCGAGGATCGCATCAAGCCGGGCTTCGCCATCACCGACCCGATTTTCGCCGCCTCGACCTACACCTTCGCCGACACGCAGGCGATCGTCGATTTTCTGGAACAGTCGCAGCCCCGCGAGGAATACGGCCGCTACGGCAACCCGGGCGAGAAGGTCGTCGAGCGGAAACTCGCGGCGCTCGAAGGGGCCGAGGAGGCAGTGCTCTTCTCCAGCGGCATGGCGGCGCTCGTGGGCCTGCTCATGGCCCATGTGAGTGCCGGGGATGAGATCGTTTTTTTCGACGAGTGCTACCACCGCAGCCGGGAGTTCTGCCGGCGTCATCTCACGCGGTTCGGCGTCGGCTTCCGCGAGGTGCCCACCTGCGACTACGCGGCGATGGAGGCGGCGATCACGCCGCGGACGAAGTTCCTCGTGAGCGAGTCTCCCACGAACCCGCACCTCAGCGTCGTCGATGTGCCGAGGTTCGCGGAACTTGGCCGCCGGCACGGTGTGTTCACGCTCATCGATGCCACGCTGTGCACGCCCTACAACCTGAAACCGCTCGAGGGCGGCGTGGACTTCGTGCTCCACTCCTGCACGAAGTACCTCGGCGGCCACAATGACCTGCTGGCCGGCGTCGTGGCGGGGTCCGCCGCGGCACTCGAGCCGGTGCGGAAACTGCGGGGCATCATGGGGGGCGTCAACTCGCCCCACAACGCCTACCTGCTCGAGCGTGGGCTCAAGACCTTCGCCCTCCGGATGGAGCGGCACAACGCCAACGGCCTCGCCGTGGCCCGCTTCCTGGAAGGCCACCCGCGGGTGGAGCGGGTGCTCTATCCGGGCCTCGAGAGCCATCCATTCCACGCAGTGGCCACTCGAACCCTCCGCGGCTGCGGCGGGCTCGTCACCTTCTTCGTCAAAGGGGCGGACGGCGGACCGGCCGATTGGCGGGTGACGGCCAGGGTCGTGGACGCGGTGCGCATCCCACGGATCGGCCCGAGCCTCGGGGGCGTGGAGTCGCTCATCGAGCAGCCGCTCGTGATGAGCTATTGGAACTACACGCCGGCCGAAAGGGCCTCGTTTCGGATCGCCGACAACATGATTCGCCTGGCCTGTGGCATCGAGGATGCCGCCGACCTCATCGCCGACCTCGCGCAGGCGCTCGGGTAGCCGGCCCGTGTGACATGTCCGCTCCACGCTCGACGGCACTGGCAGACCCGAGCCGGTTGGGCTCAAAGGCCGGCTGCCAACGAGATGCCTCCCTACCCGCGAGGATCACGTGTGAGCCGTATGACCGACGGTTCCGCCTTGTGGACTTTGGCGAGCCAAAGCTCAGGTACTTCTATGGACGAGGTCGCGGGTCTACGATTCGTCCCTCGCTCCGGACTGATACCCGACCGATCCCTTTCTGACCGGAAAACCATCAGATGACCACTCGACGCCAGTTCGTGCAGAGCCTTCCTGCTTTCGCCGTGGCAGCCAACATGCTCGAGGGCGACGCGGTGGCTTCGACGCCCGCATCCGCCGTCCCGGCCGCCGGGCACTTTCATCCGAAGGGGAAGCCGCCGTCGGAGTTCACCAAGGCGGTGCTGCGGAAGGCGCGAGAGGCGTTGCCGTTCGGCGATACCCGCGACTTCGACGAGCAGCGGCGGGGCCTGATCGCCCCCATGAAGGACCTGACGATCAGGAATGAAGCGGGCGACGTCGTCTGGGACATGACGCGGTTTCAGTTCCTCGACCAGAAGGATGAGTTCGACACCATCCATCCCTCGATGCACCGGATCGGCCAACTCAACAACAACTACGGTCTCTATGAGGTCGTGCCCGGCATCTACCAGGTTCGTGGCCTCGACCTCGCCCAGACGACCTTCGTGCGCGGCAAGACCGGCTGGATCGTGTTCGACTGCCTGGTGTCGGCCGATGCGATGCGGGCCGCCTGGAAACTGTTCCAGGAGCACAAGGGGGAGGGGCTGCCGGTCACGGCGGTCGTCTACTCCCATTCCCACGGCGACCACTGGGGCGGTGTGCGCGGCGTGGTCGACGAGGCCGACGTGCGCGCGGGCAGGGTGCGGATTCTCGCCCCGCGCGACTTCATGCAGTATTCGATCTCTGAGAACGTCTTCGCCGGAAACGCGATGAACCGGCGGATGTTCTACCAGTACGGCGTGCTCCTGCCGGTGAGCCCGCATGGCTACGTCACGCAGGGCCTCGGCCACGCCATCTCCCGGGGCACGGTCGGCCTCATCGCCCCGACCCACATCGTGGAGAAGGACATCGAGGAGATCGAGGTGGACGGTGTGCGGATGATTTTCCAGAACACGCCCAATACCGAGGCCCCTTCGGAGATGAACACCTACATCCCCGACATGAAGGCTCTCTGGATCGCCGAGAACGTCTGCGCCACGCTCCATAACATCTACACCCTGCGCGGGGCGCTCGTGCGGGATGCCCTCGTGTGGTCGAAATACATCAACGACGCCCTGTACCGCTTCGGCCAGGAGGCCGTGGTGATGTTCGGCGCGCACCATTGGCCCCGGTGGGGCAATGACCGGGTGCAGGAGATCCTGCGTGGCCAGCGGGATCTCTACGCCCACTTCAACAACCAGGTGCTACACCTGGCCAACCAGGGCGTCACCGTCAACCAGATTCACAACGGGTACGAACTGCCGAAGAGCCTTCAGCAGCGGTGGGATTGCCGTGGTTACCACGGCTCGGTTCCCCACAATGCCCGGGCGGTCGTCAACCGCTACCTCGGCTACTGGGACTGCAATCCCGCCACGCTCATCCCGCTCTCGCCCGAAGACTCGGCGCCCACGTACGTCGAGATGATGGGGGGCGCCGACAAGATCCTCGCCAAGGCGCGGCAGCTACACGACAAGGGCGAATACCTGCTCGCCTCCGAGATCCTCGACAAGCTCGTCCACGCGGAGCCAAAGAATCAGGCTGCCAAGGACCTGCTCGCCGACGTCTTCGAGCAGATCGGCTACCAGCAGGAAAACCCCGGCCTGCGCAACAGTTTTCTCGCGGGCGCCTATGAGTTGCGTGAAGGAGTACCGGAAGGCTCCTCGCCCAAGTCGAGCGGCCCCGACGTCATCCGCGCGATGAGCACCGAGTTGTTCCTCGACTTCCTCGGCATCCGTATGGACAGCCGCAAGGCCGAGGGGATGCGGTTCACGATGAACCTGATCACCCCGGACGACGGCGAGAAATTCGTGGTGGAACTCGAGAACGCCACGCTCACCAATCTGCCGGGCTTTCTGGCCCCGAAGGCCGACCTCACGCTCACGATCAACCGCAAGGATCTCGAGCAGACGATGACCGGGGCCAAGACGCTCGAGGCCCAGATCAAGGACGGCACGGCGAAGGTTCAGGGCGACGCCTCGATCCTGGCCAAGCTCGCGGCGACGATGGTGGACTTCGATCCACGGTTCGAGATCCTGCCCGGCACCCGCGGCCGGCAGGACGTCGCGCATGCCGACGCCTACGAGGCGGTCCCCGGGAAGACGATTCCCGAGTGACCGGCTGCGGCGAAACCCAGCCCGCAGAATCGGAATCGGTGGCGTAACCGGCACGGTCGGCCGATGAACAACCGCAGGGAGTTGTTCCCGCCATGGGGGAGGTCTGCGCGAAGACCTCCGTTTCCCTGGCCCGCCCACTCTGCCACGAGTCCGCCGGGGCTCGGTGCGGGTGAGCGGGGGAGAACCGCCGCGTCATGCCCGCTCGAGCAGCAGTGCGAACCGTTTCCAGGGCCGTCCGCGGCTGCCTGGCGATCGCCGCCTGCCTGGTGCCGACCGCCGGCCTTGCGCGGCTTGCGCACGCCGCCGAGCCAGCCGCGATCGAGGTGGCGGAGGAGGCGATCCCACCGCCGCTGCCCGAAGAGTGGGAGGTCGAGCTCGCCGCCGCGGGCGCTTCCTGCACCAGCTGCACCGGGTTCGATTCCGGCCGCCGCGGGGGTCGGTTCTACGTGGACTACGACAGCGGGTTCGCCCTCCTGCCGAATGACCCCGACGAGACTCCCTATTCGCTGCGAATCCGGAATCAAAACATGTTCCGCTACGACGGCTTCTCCCGGGCCGAGCCCTCGTGGACCGACAGCGCGGGCAATGTGATTCCAATCAACAACTCGAACTACTTCGGCATCCC
>CAIXGY010000030.1 GCA_903919035.1 uncultured Planctomycetaceae bacterium
CAAGCCGGAGTCGCTCGGGTCGGCGCCCGCGATCGCCGACTACCCATTCCTGTCGCCGCACTTCACGCCGCAGGACGTGAGCGCGTCGCTCGCCACCGACCGCCAGGGCCGCCGCAGGGCCACGCTCGTGGGCATGCCGATCCTCGATCCCGCCACCGGCAAGCCACAACTCGTCGACGAGGATGGCGTGCCGATGGAGGAGGGCGACGAGGAGGCCGTGCCGCATCGGCCGGTCATGCTCTGGCAGGATGCGCTCGTCGATGGCGAGGCCCGACAGGTGGGCGGACCCAATCTGATCGTGCCCGAGGACGCGATCCGTGCCGGCCGCCACTACCCGGCGAAGGGGGGCGATCTCGCGCGGCTGCTGTTCCCGGTGGTGATCGCTGATGAGAAGCAGGTGAATCCCAACGTGAAGGCCGACGATGCGTGGGGCTGGCTGCCGCCGCCACTCGTGGGCGAGGGTCGCAAGGTGCAGTCGGCGTGGCTGCACTCGTTCCTGCTCAACCCGCATCCGATCCGGCCGCCGGCGGTGCTGCGGATGCCGAAATTCCACTTCTCGTCGGCTCAGGCCGGCGCCCTCGTGGACTATTTCGCGGCCGTCGACGGTGCCGAGTATCCCTACGTCTACGACCCGCGTCTCGACGAGGCCGCGCTCGCGGCCGTGGAGAAGACGCGGCCCGATCATCTCGATGGGGCGCTGCGGATCGTCACCAACAACAACTACTGCGTGAAGTGCCACCTCGTGGGCGACTACGTGCCGCCGGGCAGCATCAAGGCGCTCGCCCCGCAGTTGGAGCGGGTTCACGAGCGGCTCCGTCCCGACTACGTCCACAACTGGATCGCGAACCCGAAGCGGTTCCTGCCCTACACGGGCATGCCCGTGAACATCCCCGTCGGCCAGCCCGTGAGCCAGGATCTATACCAGGGCACGAGCGAGCAGCAGGTGGACGCGCTCACGGACCTGCTCATGCACTTCGACCAGTTCGCCAAGCGGAAGCTGTCGCTCGAGGCCTTCCTGCGGCAGCAGCCGCCCGCCCGGCCCGGCCAGCCAGCCGCCGCGGCCCCGCCGGCGGCGAGTCGCGACCGACCGTCCGGGTCGCCGGTTGGCGGCGTGGTCCTAAACTGAAGTGTGGTGTCCCGTACGATCATCCCGCCCCCGAAGCCCGACCGGAGACCCGTCATGAAGCGTTGTGCAATCGTGTCCGCGGCAGTCGCCGCCCTTGCCATCGGTGCCGTCCGTGCCGACGAGTGGGGCACCATCAAGGGCCGCTTCGTGTTCGGCGGCGACGCCCCGGTGGCGGCCGCCCTCAAGGCCGACAAGGACGTCGAGGTCTGCGGTCAGCACAAACTCGTCGCCGAAGAACTCGTGGTGGGGGCTGACAAGGGCGTCGCCAACGTCGTCGTGTTCGTCCGCGACAAGGGGGTGAAGGTCAAGCCCGGCATCGAGGGCAAGGATCCGGTGGTGCTCGACAACAAGGGCTGCCGGTTCGATCCCCACGTGGCCTTCGTCCAGGTCGGGCAGCCGTTCGTGATCAAGAACTCCGACACGGTCGGCCACAACAGCAACATCGCCTCCACGAAGAACCCGCCCTCCAACAGCCTCATTCCCGCCGGGGGCGACACGAAGCTCACGTTCTCGAGCGATGAGCCGGTGCCCGCCGCCGTCACCTGCAACATCCATCCCTGGATGAAGGGCTGGGTGGTCGTGCGCCCCAATCCCTACGCCGCGGTTTCGAAGGCCGACGGCACGTTCGAGATCAAGGATGTGCCGGCGGGCGAGGTCGAACTCCAGTTTTGGCACGAGAAGGCCGGATATCTCGCCGAGATGACGATCGGCGGCAAGGCCGAGAAGACGAGCAAGGGCAAGAAGAAGGTGGCCGTGGCGGCCTCCGGCACCGACCTGGGAGAGATCGTGCTCGCTCCCGGCGTCTTCCAGAAGTGAGGCCGAGAGGGAGTCCATGCCACAGTCGTTCCGCCTCGCTCCGCTGGTCGTCACGGCGCTCGTCGCAGCACAGGGGTGCGCTCCGGAGCGGGTCGCGGCGCCGTCCGCCGACTCCGCCGCAGCGGCGACCATCCGCGCGGGCTTGCTGACTGCGGCGACGCCTGTCGCGGGCGGGGCTGAGCCGGTCGCGCCCACGGGCACCGGCTGGGCCGGGCTCACGGGGCGGTTCACGTTCGCGGGAGCGGCCGGCGACCCCAAGCCGCTCGTCGTCGACAAGGACACGGAAGTCTGCACCGCCGGCGGGCGGAAGTTGTACGACCGCTCGCTGCTGGTCGACCCGGCGACGAAGGGTGTGGCGAACGTCGTCGTCTTCGCCCGCAAGACCAGCCGCGTGAAAAACCCGGTGCCCGAGGCGACGGTGCTGTTCGACCAGAAGAATTGCGAGTTCCTCACGCCGGTCGTGGCGGCCCGCGTCGGTCAGGTGATCGAGGTCAAGAACAGCGACCCTGTCGGTCACAACACCAACATCGCCAACACGAGCTTCAACCAACTGATCGCGGCCTCGGCATCGACCCCCTACAAGGCTGATACCGAGACCGCTGTGCCCACCGTGGTGACGTGCAACGTGCACCCGTGGATGAAGGCCTACGCCGTGTTCCGCAAGGACGGCTACGTCGCCGTGTCTGCGGCCGACGGCTCGTTCACGATTGCCGACCTGCCGGCCGGGGAGCCGATCGAGTTTCAGGTGTGGCACGAGCGCGGCCCGTCGAATGGTGCCGTCAGCCTCGCCAAGCCCGACCTCAAGTGGACGCCCAAGGGCCGCTTCACGCTCACGCTCGAGGCCGACGAAGTCCGTGACCTCGGCACGCTCGAGATTCCCGCCGCCGCCCTGGGCGGCTGACATCCATGCCATCCAGACCGTCGCATTCCGCCATGAACCGCCAGCCGATCCTGCCTCCGACGCTCGTTCTCGTGGTCGTGACCGTCAGCCTCGCGGCCTCGGGCTGCGGCCGCACGCCGGCGGCCTCGTTCCGCCCGAACCTCGTCGCAGCCTCCCGCACCGTGGAGCCCGACGCCGAGGCTGAAAAGCCCTGGCGCGAGTGGGCCGGCAACCGGCAGCGGCAGGTGGCGACCATCTTGGAGGCCATGTTCGGCACGCCCGACGACCCGGTCGTGCTGCCCGAGACGGGGCTCGACCCGGCGAAGATCCAGTTGGCGGCCGGCCCGGTGCGGAGCGACATCGCGGGCCGCAAGAACGGCCTCTATCGCGAGCACTGCGCCCACTGCCATGGCATCACGGGCGATGGCATGGGGCCGACCGCGGCGTTCCTGAATCCCTACCCCCGCGACTACCGCCCCGGGAAGTTCAAGTTCAAGAGCACGTGGCGGGACGCCAAGCCGACCCATGCCGACCTGGTGACGATCCTCAACAACGGCATCGTGGGCACGTCGATGCCGTCGTTCGCGCTGTTGAGCCCCGCCCAGGTCGATGCGTTGGCGGAGTACGTGAAGTATCTCGCCATCCGCGGCGAGACCGAACTCGCGCTCTACACGCACATCGAGCAGGAACTCGAGGCGCAGGACTCGCTGCCCGAGGATCGCGGTTTCCTGGTGGACGAGATCCTCGCGCCCGTGGCCGCCAAGTGGCAGGCGGTCGCCGAGCCGTCTGCCCAGATCCCGGTCGCCGCCGTGCCGGCGGGGATCGACTTCGCGCTCGGCGGCGACCATCCGACCAACAAGGAGTCGGTCGAAAAGGGGCGAAAGTTGTTTCTCGGTGACGGCGGGTGCGTGAAGTGCCACGGACCCACGGCGCTCGGCGACGGCCAGGCCAACGACTACGACGATTGGAACAAACTGGTGGTGGAGGCCCGCAAGGAGGTCGGCGGCGGGCTCGAGACCGCCCACGGCGTCTCGACGTCGGCGATGAGCCCCGAGGATCTCGCGGAGCACAAGGCGCGACTGGAGTGGCTCGAGACCCGGACCCGGGTTCTCGATGGCGACGCCCTGAAGCCACGGACGATCCCGCCGCGGAACCTGCGGCTCGGCCTGTACCGCGGCGGCCGGCGGCCGCTCGACATCTACCGCCGGCTCTACACGGGCATCAACGGGGCGCCGATGCCGGGCGTCGGTCCTTCGGCGCCGGGCGGCAAGGGCACCGTGCCCGACGAGGACATCTGGCACATCGTGAACTACGTCCTCTCTCTGCCCTACGACGTGGATGGCGAACTCGGTGCCGATCGGGCGATGGCGGCGAAGGACAGGTTTTAGGGCGCAGCGCGGAGCAGAACAGTGAGCAGACTTGCCGGCATCTTCTGGGCCCTCCTGTTCCTCGCCGTGCCGATCCTCGGCGTGGCCACGTTCGCCGTCGCGCCGGGTTACGGCATCTGGCTGCCCAAGGACGTGTCGGTGCACGGGGCGAGCATCGACTCGCTCTTCTACTTCATCCTCGTCCTGACCGGCGTGGTGTTCGTCGTCACCGAGGGGCTGCTGTTCTGGTTCCTCTGGAAATACGACGTGGCCCGCGGCGAGCGGCGCGCGACCTACATCCAGGGCAGCCACACGCTCGAGGTGGTGTGGACGATCATCCCGGCCGCCACGCTCCTGTTCATCGCGATCTACCAGATGAACGCCTGGGCCGACGTGAAGATGCGCCGGCCGCGGATGTCGCCGACTGTCGAGGTGATCGCCCGACAGTTCGAGTGGCGGCTGCGGTATCCCGGCCGCGACGGCCAGCTGGGCACCTCCGACGACCTCCACCTGGTCAATGACCTGCACCTGCCGACCGACGAGGAGGTGCTCGTGCAGCTCAAGAGCATGGACGTGCTGCACAGCTTTTTCCTGCCCCACGTCCGCATCAAGCAGGACGCGGTGCCCGGCATGAAGATCCCCGTGTGGTTCAAGGCCACCGAGGCCGGCGAGTTCGACATCGTGTGCGCCGAGCTCTGCGGCTGGGGCCACTACAAGATGAAGGGCCGCGTGACCTACGAGCCGCGGGCCGCCTTCGATGCCTGGCTCGAGCGGAAGTATGCCGAGCAGGAGGCCACGCAGCCGCAGCCCGAGCCAACCGCCGACATCGCCACGAACGACTGACCCATCCACCGACGCCTGTCCGGAGGCCCCGCCATGAGCACCATCGTCGCCCCGAGCCACGCCCCAGCCGCGGCCCACCAGCCCCACGCGGCCGGCTTTCTCTCGACCTACGTGTTCTCCAAGGACCACAAGGTCATCGGGCTGCAGTTCCTGTTCTCGACGTTGCTCTGGTTCCTGATCGGCGGCCTGCTCGCGCTCGCCGTCCGCTGGCAGATCGCCTGGCCGTGGTCCGACGTGCCGGTGGTGGGCAAGCTCTTCCCGCTCGAGGGCGGCCAGATGCCCCCCGAGTTCTACACGATGCTCTTCACGATGCACGCCACGGTGATGATCTTCCTCGTGATCATTCCGATCCTCGCGGGCGCGTTCGGCAACTTCCTCATCCCGCTCATGATCGGCGCCGACGACATGGCGTTCCCCACGCTCAACATGCTGTCGTACTGGTTCATGTGGCCGGCCTTCATCTGCTTCGGTGCGAGCTTCTTCGTCGAGGGGGGCGCCGCGGCCGGCGGGTGGACGGCCTACCCGACGCTCTCGACGAACCCCGCCGCGGCGGTGAGTGGTGGCTGGGGCCAGACGCTCTGGCTCCTGGGGCTGACGTTCGTGGGCGTCTCTTCGATGCTCGGCAGCGTCAACTACATGACGACGATCATCCTCATGCGGGCCCCCGGCATGACGATGTTCCGCCTGCCGATGACGATCTGGGCGATGTTCATCACCGCCATCCTCCAGGCGTTCGCCCTGCCGGTGCTCACCGCGGCGGGTTTCATGCAACTCGCCGACCGTGTCCTGGGCACCGGGTTCTTCTCGCCCGAGGGCAGCATCATCAACAACACGATGAACGGCGTGGGTGGCGGCCAGCCGCTGCTCTGGCAGCACCTCTTCTGGTTCTACAGCCACCCGGCCGTCTACATCATGATCCTGCCGGCGATGGGCATGGTGAGCGACATCCTCACCTGCTTCGCGAGGAAGCCCCTGTTCGGCTACCGGCCGATGGTCTACTCGATCGCCGGCATCGCGGGCCTCGGCTTCATCGTGTGGGGGCACCACATGTTCATGTCGGGCATGAATCCCGCGCTCGGCATCACCTTCATGGTGGCGACCATGATGATCGCGCTGCCGAGCGCCGTGAAGACGTTCAACTGGCTGGGCACGGTCTGGGGCGGTCGCGTCCAGTTCACGACCGCGATGCTCTTCGCGCTGTCGTTCGTGTCGATGTTCATCATCGGCGGCTTGTCGGGCATCTTCATGGCCGCGACGCCCGTGGACATCTTCATCCACGACACCTACTTCATCGTGGCCCACTTCCACTACGTGCTCTTCGCGGGCACGGCGATGGGCGTGTTCGGGGCGATCTACTTCTGGTTCCCGAAGATGTTCGGCCGCACCATGAACGAATCCTGGGGGAAGGTGCACTTCTTCCTCACCTTCCTGTTCATGAACGGCACGTTCTTCCCGATGCACATCCTCGGGGCGGTCGGCTTCCCCCGCCGCTACGCCGATGCCTACCACTACGAGACCTTCCACCACCTCCAGCCGCTCAACGCCTTCATGACGTGGTGCGCGATCGGCATGGTGGCCACGCAGGCGATCTTCGCCGTCAATTTCTTCTGGAGCCTGTTCTTCGGCCCCAAGGCCGGGCGGAACCCGTGGAACGCGAACGGCCTCGAGTGGACGGCCCCGAGCCCGCCGGGCCATGGCAACTTCGACTACCAGCCGGTCGTCTATCGGGGCCCCTACGAGTATTCGGTGCCGGGCGTCGAGAAGGACCACCTCATGCAGACCGACCCGCCGAACGCGGCCGCCGCCGCGGCGGCCCTCGCCGCACATTGAGGAGGCACATTCAGCCATCCAGCCCAAGCCGGCTGCGGGCCGGTACGAGTTCCCTCGCTGAGGCCGCGGCGGCCAAGGCTCTGGATCATCGCACCGAGCCCTCGGCCTCTCGCGGGATGGGTTGGGAAATGGTTCGACCGTCATGCAGTCCTCCACCGTCAACCTGCCGCGGATCGTCGCGGGCACGCTCGTCGTCGTGACGGGGCTGCAGCTCTGCTCGGGCGCGCTCGTGACCACCTACGACGCGGCGATGGCGGTGCCCGACTGGCCGAGCACGTACGGCCACAACATGTTCCTGTTCCCGCTCCGTGAATGGCTGGGCGGGCCGTTCGACCTGATGCTCGAGCACGGACACCGGCTCTGGGGCACCGTCGTGGGGCTGCTCACGCTCGTGCTGGCCGGCGTCTGCTGGAAGTGGCCGGTGGCGCCGGCGGTCCGGTCGCTCGCGGTCGCGGCCGTGGCGCTCGTGGTGCTCCAGGGTCTCGTCGGCGGCTTCCGGGTGCTGCTCGACTCGCAGACTGTCGCCAAGGTGCACGCCTGCGCGGGACCGCTGTTCTTCGCGGTGGTCGTCGCGATCGCGGCGCTCGCGCGGCGGGGTGGTGAGGCGGTGAGGCCTTCGACGCCGCTGGCGGCCCGCACCGCGGCTGGCCTGGTCGGGGCCGCCTATCTCCAACTCGTCGCCGGGGCACAGCTGCGGCACCTCGACGCGGCGGTCGACCCGCGGACGTTCCATTTTCTCGTCGGCCTCCACCTCCTCGGTGCGGTCGCCGTGGTCGGCCTCGGAGCGACCGCCGTCGCGGCCACGCGCTCGGGTGCGTCCCGCGGGGCATGGGGCTGGTCGCGGGCCATCCTGTTCCTCGTCGGCTGTCAGATCGTGCTCGGCGGCGGCGCCTGGGTGGCGAAGTACGGGGCGCCCTCGGCGCTCCTGCCCGAGGCGTGGCGGATGTCGCAGCCGGTCGTGGCCCGCAGCGGGTCGGGTGCCGTGATCGTCACCGGCCACGCGGTGCTCGGCATGCTGCTCCTCGGGGCCGCAGTGGCGCTCGCGATCGCCGCCGGGGCGCTCGCCCGCCGCCCGGTGGCCGCGGCTGTCCGCGGCGTGGGGAAGGGGGCCTTCGCATGACGCCTCCCGTCGGGTTCGCCTCGGCCGACTTCATCCCGGAACGCGGAGGCGTGGCCATGCCGGCGGCCGGCCTCGCGAGGGGCCGCCTTGCCGCCGTCGTCGCCGACGTCGCGCAGCTCGTGCGGCCGAAGATCTCGCTCATGGTGCTGGCCACGGTGGTCGCTGCCTATTGGCTCACGGCCGGCCGGCCCGCCGCGGTCGCCCCCTTCCTCGCGCTCCTCGCGGGCACGGCGCTCGTCGCGGCGAGTTCGAGCATCGCCAACCAGATTCTCGAGCGCCACTCCGATCGACGCATGCCGCGGACCGCGCGGCGTCCCGTGGTCACGGGGCGGCTTGGCATCGGTGCGGCGGGGGCCCTCGCCGCCGTGACGCTCGGCGTGGGCACGGCGGCGATCGTGACGGCCTCGGGCTGGCAGCCCGCCGCCGCCGCCCTCGCGACGTGGCTCGTGTACGTCGGCATCTACACGCCGCTGAAGCGGATCACCCCGCTGAACACGGCGGTCGGGGCCGTGGCTGGGGCGCTGCCGGTCGCGATCGGGTGGCTGGCCGCCGACGGTCCTGCACGTCTCGCGTCGGGCGACGGATCCGGAGCGCTCGCCGCCGCGGCGCTCGGCACCGTGCTCTACCTGTGGCAATTCCCACACTTCATGGCGATCGCCTGGCTCTACCGCGACCAGTATGCGGCCGCCGACCTACGGATGCTGACCGTCCTCGACCCCACCGGTCTGCGGGCCGCCGGCCAGTCATTGGCCGCGGCGCTCGCGATGGTGCCGGTGAGCCTCGTGCTGGCCGTGCCGTCGGGCAGCCCGCGGCTGTTCTTCGTGGCCTCGGTCTGCTCGGCCGTCTACGTGGCCGCCGCCATCCGCTTCGCCGTCCGCCGCGACCGCCCGGGCGCCCGGCTCCTCCTCTTCACGTCGCTCGGCTCCCTCCTCGGCCTGCTCGTCGCGGCCGTGACGCTTGGCGCCGCCTCCTGATCCACCGCACCACCCTCACTCCCTCACCCGACTCACAGACCATGACCGCATCCACAGTCTCGATCCATCACGACCATGGCCACGGCGGCCACGGCCACGTGCACCTGCAGTATCAGCCGGGCCTGCCGCTCACCCGCGGCAAGCTCATCATGTGGCTGTTCCTCTCGACCGAGATCATGTTCTTCGCGGCGCTGCTCGGGAGCTACGTCGTGCTCCGCTTCGGCGCCGCGATCTGGCCGAAGCCGCACCATGTGCATCTCTCGGAGCCGATCGGCGCCTTCAACACGTTCGTGCTCATCTGTTCCAGCGTCACGATCGTGCTCGCGCTCGAGGCGGCCCGCGCCAACAAGACGGGGCTCGCGAAGGCGTGGATGGTGCTCACGCTCCTGCTCGGCGCGCTGTTCCTCGGCGTGAAGGGCTACGAGTACCAGGCGAAGTTCTCGCACGGCATCTACCCGATGACTCCGCGGAGCCTGATCCACGAGCGGCCGGATCTCTACTACGGGTCGGCCGTCCGCGCCCGCCTCGGCGAGCCGGCGATCATCGACAAGCTCAAGGAACTCGACGACACGCCGGCCCAAAACCTCTCGGCGGCCGAGGTCGAGGCCCGCGACACCCTGAAGAAGGTGCGCGAGGCCGTCGCCGCGCCGGACCAGCAGGCGTTCGACATGGCGTGGGTCGCCGACAAGGTGATGCCCCTGCCCGGCGAGGGCGCCCACGGCGGCGGGCACGGCGCGGGGCACGGCCTCAACGACGCCTTTCCGTGGCTCCGGCTGCCGATCGTCATCCCCGGCGGCAACATGTGGGCCAGCACCTACTTCCTGCTCACCGGCTTCCATGCCATCCACGTGCTCGTCGGTCTGATCGTGTTCGTCGTGCTGCTCACGTTCCGGCTCGACCGGAAGCGGGCCGGCATGATCGAGAACGCCGGCCTGTATTGGCACTTCGTGGACCTGGTGTGGATCTTCTTGTTCCCCCTCCTTTACTTGTTCTGACACAGGCATCCCCATGAGCGACCACGGACCGATCACCCGCCCCGGCGAGACCGCCGACGACACGCTCCAGCACGCGCACGACGACCACGAGCACGGCCACGGCGGCGTCGGCAAGTATCTGCTGGTGTTCGCGGCGCTGTGCTTCCTCACGACCATGTCGTTCTTCACCTATTCCGAAGCCTGGCCCTGGAAGGACCAACCGCAGGTGGGCTGGACGTTCATGATGGCCGTGTCGTGCACGAAGGCCCTGCTCGTGATCCTGTTCTTCATGCACGTGCTCTGGGAGGCCAACTGGAAGTACGTGCTCACGATCCCCGCGGCGATGATGGCCCTGTTCCTGGCGATCATGCTCATTCCCGACATCGGCTTCCGGAACCGCATGGTGTCGCAGGAGCGGGCAGTCCACATGGCCCGGCCGTCGGATCTCGAGCTGCTCCAGCGGGCCGGGGCGGAGGCCAATGGTGCGACGGCACACTAAGCATGGGGTCGGGGTTGCCCGTGCCATGTCGCCCAACCCGGCTTCGGGGATGACCATGCCCTCTCGCTGGACGTTCGCCTCAGCCCTCCAGGCTTCGGCTCTCTGCATGCCCGCTTCGCTTCGCCATCCTGGCTGCGCTCGCTCCCATGGCCCGCTCGAGGGCACGGGCACCCCCTCGCCTGGCCCCCGATGGTTGAGGAAGGTGCGAGTCTGGGCAGGCCCGAACTGCCTGGCATTGATCGGCTTCGTGCTTGTGATGCTCGCCGGCTGTTCGCCGGCGCCGCCGGCGAAGCCGCGGGCCGAACCGGCGCCCGTGCCCGTCGTCGGGAAATTCGAGCCCGACGAGGACGTGCCGACGCCGAACATCGCGGCCACGCCGTTCACCCTCACCGATCAGAGGGGCGAGCCCTTCGACTCGCAGTCGCTCGCCGGCAGGGTGTGGATGGGGGCGATCTTCTTCGCGAACTGCCCGGGTCCATGCTTCCGCGAGAACCAGGTGGTCGCCGACATCCTCCGGGAGATCGACGATCCCGACTTCATGGTCGTAAGCCTGACGTGCGATCCCGAGAACGACACGCCCGAGGTGCTGGGCCGCTACGCCGACCGGTTCGAGGCCGACCCGGCCCGCTGGAAGTTTCTCACGGGCGACCTGGCGACGATCAAGGAGGTCGGCATGGGCACGTTCAAGTTGCCCGTCGAACTCGGCGTGCACTCGGAGCGTGGCGTGGTCTTCGACCGTCGCGGCCGTCTCCGCGGCGGATATCACCTCCTCGATCCCGACAAGGCCCGGCTCCTGGTGGCGCTCATCCGCGAGGTCCTCGCCGAGCCGGTCGAGGCGGGTGACGAGGCCGGACCCGCGACGCAGGAGGCCGCGCCATGACCGTGCTCCTCGCCGCCGCCCATCCGCTGGCGACGGTCAATGCGGTCCTCAATGCCGGCGCGGCGATCCTGCTCGTCGTGGGCTGGGTGTGCATCCGCCGGGGCAAGGTCGCCGCGCACCGGGCTGCGATGGTGGCGGCGTTTGCCGTGTCGTGCGTGTTTCTCGTCTCCTACCTCACCCGCTACGCGCTCGAGGGCACGCATCGCTTCGCGGGGCCCGATGCCGTGCGGCCGGTCTACCTCGCGATCCTCGCCACCCATGTGCCGCTCGCGGCGCTCGTGCCGCTGCTCGCCCTGCGGATGTTTTTCCTGGCCTGGAAGGGGCGATTCGACGCCCATCGCCGTCTTGGACGGATCACGCTGCCCATCTGGCTCTACGTGTCGGTGACGGGGGTGCTCGTCTACCTCATGCTCTACCAGTGGTTTCCGGCGGCTCCGGCGAGCCTATAATTCGAACATGAAGCTTCGATCCTGTTTCGCCGTCGCGGTGCTGCTCGGCCTCGTGGTGGCGACCGATGCCCTCGGCTGCCCCAACTGCAAGGACGCCGTCGACACGAGCGATCCGGAGGGCCTGAACCTCGCGCGGGGCTACTTCTACAGCATCCTCCTCATGCTCGCCATGCCCTTCACGCTCGCCGGATCGTTCGGCTGCTACGTCTGGCGCGAGATGCGCCGCCAGCGGCGGGCGCAGGAGGCGGGAGAGTCGCTGGAGCCGGTGACGTCCGTCGATCCGTGATCGATCCCGCCGACCTCGCCGGCCTGCCCTCGCCCGCCGCCGAGTTGGCCAGGCCGCAGATCCATCGGCCCCGCAACTACCTCGCCACGGGAGAACGGCGACGACTGCTCTGGCGGTTCATGCCCGCAGCGCTCGTGGCGCTCGCGGCGCTCACCTGGGTGGAACGCACCTGGTTTCCCCGGCGGGAGCCGCGGCCCGCGCTGCCGGTCGACACCCGGCTCGACGCGGTCCGGCCGCCTGCGTTCGCCGTGGACGAGGTGACCATCGAGCGCGATCGGGACATGCCGGCACTGGCCGCGGCCGAACTCGGCGCGCCGGCCGCTGCCCTGGCGATGGTGCGCGACGACACGTTCTTTCGCGATGCCGACATGGAGGCGTGGGAGCAGACGTTCGTCACGCTTCGCGAGGCCGGTCGCGACCCGCTCCGGAGCGCGACCGCGCGCCGGGTGAGCTTCAGCGAATTGTTCGGTCAGCCACGGAGCTTCCGCGGGCGGCTCGTCCGGTTGCGGGGCACCTTCCACAGGCTCGAGCGGCTGGCCGCACCCGAGAATCGGTTCGGGATCGACCACTACTGGCAGGGCTGGCTCGAGCCGGAAGGGGGCCCTGCGACCCCGATCGTCGTGCATTGCCTGCAGGTGCCCGAGGGCATGGCGACCGGCATGTCGATCGCCGAGCGGGTCGATGTCGTCGGCTACTTCTTCAAGCGCTACGCCTACGCCGCGGCCGACACGATCCGCGTCGCACCGCTGGTGATGGCGCTCGAGCCGGTGCGGCGGCCCCCGTCGCCGGCCGCCACGGGGGCCGCCTCGCTCGGCACGTGGGCGCTGGTTAGCATGGCGGCCATGGTCGGAGCCACGGTGCTGGGCATCGGTCTCGCCGGGCGGGCCACCCGCCGGCGTGATCCCGCCTCCCCGGTCGATCTCTCGACGACGCTCGCCGACCACGTGCCGTTCTCCACCGCCGACGCGCTGGGGCGGCTCGATGCCGACGCCGCGCCGCCGTCCCGAGAAGGCCTGTCATCATGACCGCCATGCCGTCGCCGGTTTGCGTTTCAGATGGGATCAGTCGGATCGTCGGCGGCGGATGTGTCGCCCTGCTTGCGACGGTCGGAGTGGCCTGTGCGGCCAGCGCGGCGGAATCGGTCCCGGGCTTCGCGGAGTTTCTTGCCGAGAAGGGGATCGATCGCGCGGGCCGTGAGGTGATCGAGGCGGCGACGGTCTGGGACGACGCCGTCCAGCAGGCGGCGGTCCGCGTGCTCCTGCGGCTCGCCGCACCGACGGAACTGGTCGCGGCCTGGCGGGCCGATGCCGTTCCCTTCGGCGCCGAACCCCCGGCCGTTGCCGACCGGCTCGTCGCCATCCGCGGCCGGGCCGTCCACGTGGCGCCGCAGCCGCTCACGGCAGACCAGCGTGAACTCGCCGCGGGGCGGACGCACTACGACGTCGTGCGGATCGTCGATGCCGCCGGCCTCGCGGCCGACGCGCTCGTGCTCGACGCGCCCCGGGCCTGGCCTCGCGGTCGCCCGATCGACGAGCCCGCGGTCGCCTTCGGCCTGCCTCTCACGACCGGCGTCGGCCCCCGGCCGGAGGCGGGCAGCGGATGGCCGGCCGCATCGCCGGCGGTCGTCGTCGCCGCCCCTGCCGTGGCCTGGACGCCCGCGACGCCGCTCGGCGCCCTCGGCGTGGACTACGCACTCTTCGACACGGTCGTGGATGGCCGCAAACTCGAGCCCGGGGACGCGGAGGCGTTTTTCGCCCTGCTCTCCGCCGCCGGACGGATGCCCGCGGAACCCGCCGGCGCTCCGATCGACATCGTGCCGCTCATCGACCCGGCTCGGAAGTGGTTCGCGACGCATCGCGGCGACGAGGTGGTGATCGCGGGCGACGCCCGACGCGCCACGCGGATCGCGATCGACGAGCCGGCCCGCCGCGAGCAGATCGGGGCCGATCACTACTGGGAATTGTTCGTCTTCGTGCCCACGCCGCCGCTCGACATCGATGGCACGATCACCGACCGGTTCCCGGTCGTCTGCTGCGTGCGCGAACTGCCGGCCGGGATGCCCTCGGGCGACCAGATCTCCGAGGCCGTGACCGTCGCGGGCTTCGCGCTCAAGCGCTATGGCTATCCGCTCGCCGACGCCGTCATCGGCGACGATGTGCGGAAGGGCGCGCGACTCGAGGCGCCGCTCGTGATCGGCCGCCGGGCTGCGTGGCGGCCGCGGCCCGCGACCGGCACGGCGAACGAACTCGTGTTCGGGGTCTTCGCCGCGCTGGCCGCGCTCGTGGCCGGCGCGATCGCCTGGAACGCCTGGGCGATGCGGCGCGACGCTCAGCGGGCCGCCGCCCGGGCCCGCGCCGAACTTCCCGACCGGTTCACGCTGCCCGGCGACTCCGACTGACGATCCTGTCCGGTCTCTCACCCGTTCGTTCCGACCTTCCCCACTCTTTCCCCCTGGAGCTTTCCTTCATGCGACGAGCCAAGATTTCCATCATCGGCGCCGGCAACGTCGGCGCGACCACCGCCCATTGGTGCGCAGCCGCCGAACTCGGCGACATCGTCCTCCTCGACATCCCGGCCACCGAGGGCATGCCCGCGGGCAAGGCGCTCGACCTCTTCGAGGCCTCCCCGATCATGGGCTTCGACTCCCACCTCACCGGCACGACCGACTGGGCGGACACGGCCGCGAGCGACGTGGTCGTGGTCACCGCCGGCATCGCCCGCAAGCCGGGTATGAGCCGCGACGACCTGCTCTCGACCAACGCCAAGATCGTCGGCGACGTGGCCGCGAAGATCCGCGACACGAGCCCCCAGGCCGTCGTGATCGTGGTCTCGAATCCGCTCGACGCGATGGTGCAGCGGACGTTCCAGGTCACCGGCTTCCCCGCGGCCCGCGTCATCGGGCAGGCGGGCATCCTCGACACGGCCCGCTACCGGTCGTTCCTCGCGCTCGAACTCGGCGTGAGCGTCGAGGACATCTCGGCCATGCTCCTCGGCGGCCACGGCGACACGATGGTGCCGATCCCGTCGTGCACCAGCGTGGGCGGCATTCCGGTCACGCAGCTCGTGAAGCCCGACCGCCTCGCGCAGATCGTGGACCGCGCCCGCAACGGCGGCGCCGAGATCGTGGGCCTTCTCAAGACCGGCAGCGCCTACTACGCCCCGGCTGCGGCCACGGCGCAGATGGTCGAGGCGGTGGTTCGCGACAAGAAGCGGCTGGTGCCCTGCGCGGCCTACTGCGACAAGGAGTACGGCGTGGGGGGCTACTTCGTGGGCGTGCCCGTGGTCCTCGGCAGCGGCGGCGTCGAGAAGATCGTCGAGTTGCAGCTGCTTCCGGACGAGAGGGCCGCGCTCGACAAGAGCATCGCCGCGGTCAAGGAACTCGTGGCCGCGATGAACCGGCTCACGGGCGGGGCGGCCTAGCCGGCCCTGCGAAGAGCACGCCGGTGGCGGCCGGTTCCGTCGCTGTGAATCCATGGCTGGGCGTTGGATGGTGTGGTTGAGCCTTGGGGAGCCATGGCTTCAAGGCTCCTCCACCGTCCGTCACCGGCGTGCGACCGCTGTGAGAGGCACGCCGGTGACGGCCGGTTCCGTCGCTGTGAATCCATGGCTGGGCGTCGCCTCGCGGGTCAACTCGCCCAACCGGCGTTGGTGATGCCCGTGCCGTCTCGCTCGGACGTTCGCGAAGGGCTTCCTGCCCTTCACTCACTCGATGCCGCCCTCGCTTCGCCATCCTGGCTGCGCTCGGCCAGCAACGCCGGCTCGACGGCACGGGCATCACCGACGCCTTGCCCGTCACGAACGAGGCAGGACCGGGTCTGTCCATCCCCTCGAGACGGCGAGATC
>CAIXGY010000031.1 GCA_903919035.1 uncultured Planctomycetaceae bacterium
AAGCGCAGCCGTCTCCGAGCAAGCGAAGCTCAGGATGAGCGCAGCGAGCGTCCGGCGAGAGGGTGTGGGCAGACCCGAGCCGGTTGGGCGACACAGGCCGGCTGCCGACGAGATGCCTACCTCCGCGCGAGGATCAAGTGGAGTCCGTATCAGTTTCCCGACGCGGCGGCCGGCCGCGCGAGTACCGGCGGAACGTGGGGCTTCACGGCCCAGGCTGCTGGCATGCCACGCCGCTGCGCTTCGAGCCACGTGAGGCCGGCCTCGTGGACGATGTCGTGGCCGCCGTCGAAGACGGTGAGCCGCGTCGAGCCGCTGGTTCGGCGGAGCAGGACCGGTCTCGAGGCATAGAGTGGGTCGGCCGCCGCAGCCCCCACGTCGGTCGGAACCTTTCGCCCGCGCACCATCGCGTCGATCGCGGCTTCGGAAATCCGATCCACCTCTGCAGCCACGGCGTTGAAGGCGAGGATGGCATGGCTCACCGGCACGCTCCCCGCATGCCCGTCGTGGATGCCGGTGTTGATGTCGAGCGGAAACGGAGGGCGGGCCTGGGAGAGCCGGGCGATCACCGACCGCGACGCATAGGCGGCATCGACCTCAGGAGACGCCCCCGGCAGGCCGCCGCAGACCCGCTCGATCTCCCGGGCATACTTGTTCTTGCGGGCGAGCGAGTCGGCATGCCACGCCGCAAGATCGGTCACGGGCACCCAGGCCGATGCAGCCGCCCAGACTTCCGGCATCCGCGCGGCAGCCAAGAGCGTCATCATCCCGCCCCCTGACACGCCGATCGCATAGATCCGCGCGGGATCGATAGCCCGCTTCGCCCTGACGAGTTCGAGCACTCTGCCGAGATCGGCAAACGCGATGTCTGATCCGGCCGCCTCGGCCCGGTTCGCCGGACCGCGCAGATCTGGATGCACAAACGCCCAGCCGCGGGCGATGCACCATTCGGCATACGGAGCCTCATCCTGGCGATAGTCGCCCGACCAGGTGTGGAAGGCGACAAGCAGCGGCACGGGCTCGTCGCCGGGGGGCGCGAAGAACAGTGTCTTCTGCTCGGAGCCATCGGCCGGCGACGTGAACGACGCCGTCTCCACCGCGGGCGGCCAGGCCGCGAGCATCGGGCCATGAAACCCGAGGCCAAGAATCGCTGCCGTCATCAGACGCCGAACCACGGCTGAACCTCCTTCGTGCGCAGACGCGGTGGCTTTCGTATCCGACCGTTTGCGGCAGTTCATGGTCCTTCCAGGCCCAACGCGAAAAACCGTAGCACATTTCACCGTGGCGCTGCAGGCAGTGCCGCCCCGTGCCTCCATACCGCTCGAACCCTGGCCTGCCCCCATGACATGGAACCAGTGTGTATCACCAGGGTCGCCCTGCCACGGGATCGCCCACCCGTCACCATCGAATCGGTTGCGGAAGTGCCATCGCACCGGGCGAGCTTTTCGGGCCTCGACAAGCCTCGTGCGAATCTGCCCGGATGTGGAGGCGGTGGCGGACATAGGCGGCACGGAAAGCCAGAACCCTCGGGAAAGGCGGGCTCGCACACGACCGCCGGTTTTTCCGGACGCTGCCGAGCCGCAGCGAGCCCTGTCTTCTCAAGTCGAGTGCGGCATGGCGCCGTATGAGTGAAAAGCCGTTCGGAGCCATCGGCCAGCCATGTCCACTGTCGGCCACAGCACGATCACGATCCGGCAACCGAAATCGCTCAAGGTGACAATCGCCAGGGCGGCCGCGCTGCGGGGCGTGACCGTGACGAGCTTCATCAACGGCATGCTGGAGATCGCCGCGGAACGCATGCTGCGCAGGATTGATACGGATCACACCAAGGGATCAACAACTGGCTCGACGCTCATGAACGCGGCAGGTGGCCGCAAACAAAGTCTGCCCGCCATGACCCTGGATGGCCCGGCGAGCGTGGCCGGCCGGTCGGCATGCATGCAGATGCTGTATGGCGGGATCCGGCTGCCGAGCATGACTTCGACATGCTGCTGATCGTGTCGATGCGCGGGCCACCAAGGGCGTCACCTCGGCGGATCGACCTCGTCTCCAGTGCCCGGCACGACCCGCCTTCAGCCCGCTGCGGCCGGCTTGCGCCGCCGATTCGACCCAGCGCTCGGCGGATTCGTCCCTCGATGTGCCGGATTCGTCCCTGCCGGAGCCGGATTCGTCCCTTTTCGGTTTCTTGACGTCGTCGGTGACGGAATCGCTGGTAGCCTCGCCTTCGGCAAAGGCAGCGGCCATCCTCCGTGCGTGAACAAGGGCACTGGCTTTTGCAGTCCAGTCCATCTACCGAGAGGTTCCGATGTCGTCGCGTATCCGGCTTTTGACGATGGCTGTCTTCTGCGCCGTTGCTTCATGCCTGACGTTCCTGGCGGCCCACGCCGTCACGATCGACATGGCGACGGTCGGTAATCCGGGCAATGCCGCCGACACCACCGGGTATGGTCGCGTCGACTATCAGTACGGAATCGGAAAGACCCACATCACCATCGAGCAGTACTGCGAGTTTCTCAATGCGGTCGCGAAGACCGACACGTACGGGCTCTGGACCGACGACGTGAACTGGGCGCCTGTCTCGGGTGTCAGCCGGACGGGGTCGCCCGGCTCATACGTCTACACGCCGACGGCACCCGTCGGCCCTTCCTACCCGGGCATCACGGCCGGCAATCGGCCGATCACGAAGCTCTCCTGGTTCTCCGCCGCCCGCTTCGCCAACTGGATGGCGAATGGCCAGCCTGCCGGTTCCCAGATTGCGAGCACCACCGAGAGGGGCGCGTATCAGCTCGACGGCAGGACGACCGGCGCCCAGGTCGCTCGCAGCGCGGTCAATCCAAACACCGGCGCGATGCCGACCTTCGTCATCCCCACGGAAAACGAATGGTACAAGGCCGCGTACTACAAGGGAGGCAGCACGAACGCCGGGTATTGGAACTACGCCACACAGAGCGACACGCTGCCGGGCAACGACCTCTCCATCAGCGGCTCGAACGTCGCGAATTTCTACTTCTGGAGCGACAACCCGCCTCCCGCCAACACGCATCTGGGCTTCACCATCAATTCCGAGGATTTTGGATTCTCCAGCAACCACCTGACGGGCGTCGGCATGTTCGCAGGCACCACCACCGCCTACGGTGTCTACGACATGAACGGCAACGCCTTGAGCTGGCTCGAGACTCCGGTGGACCCGCTCGCCGTGGGAGTGACGTACGTCCGGGGAGGGACCTGGGACTCAGGGTGGAACCCAGTCTTGAACTTCAGCCGGAACTATCGCTTTGGTACAGATAACTCCGAACTCGGACCCAACATTGGCATCCGTCTGGGCACCATGGCATTAGCCGTGCCCGAGCCCTCCACCTGCGTCATGGCTGTTGCGGGTCTGGCCTGCGGTGTCTTCTCGATGTGGCGACGGCGGAAGCGGGCCTGACACGCACCTGCCCCCATGCATGGAGCCAGTGTGTATCACCAGGGTAGACCTGCCAACGGATCGCTCCTGTCCGCTTGATGAAGCGTAGCCGAACCAAGCGGACAGCGGCGGCCGCCAGCCCTGCCACCGCCAGCACCCACGTCGAGGGCTCAGGCACGCCGGCCATCAGCACGGCTTCGCCCAGGCCCGGCACCGGCAGGCCGCCGAGGGAGAGCAGCCCCGCCGTGGCCGTCGGCAGATACGAGCCCGCGTTGTAGAGCCCCGTGTTGTTGAGCAGCGTGATGTCGGTCAGCGTGGTGCCGTTCGAGTAGTTGAAGTCGCCCTGCACCCACACCGCACCCGTGCTCGCCCCGGCGCCGTACTTGCCGCCGTTGTTCACGAGATTGATGTCCGTGAAGTTCACCTGCCCGTCGAGGTTCGCGTCGCCGTAGGCCGCCCAGGCCACCGTGGCCGAGCCCGACGTGAACAC
>CAIXGY010000032.1 GCA_903919035.1 uncultured Planctomycetaceae bacterium
CGAGGTCCTGCAGATAGCCGAGCCGGTCGATGATGCCCCGGATGTCGCCGCCGTAGCGGCGGTGGAACACGCCGTGGGCGAAGAAGTCGTCGCCGAGTTCCAGTTCCCACGGGGCCCGCGCGTACCAGTCGCCGGTCCACGGGGAGATGGCCCACGTGGCCGGCACGTCGTCCTCGAGCGACTCCCGGGTCGGATCGCTGGCGGGATCCCCGTTGGCGAACCGCTCGGGAAAGATCTGGTAGAAGACGGCGTCAGCGACCCAATCGGGCACGTGGTCAATCGGCGGGGCACCTACGGACGGACCAGCCGACTGTGGAGACGGGGCATCGGGATCGATGGCGAGTGCGACGGGATTCGGCGTCGGCTCCGGCCGGGCCGTGTCGGCCGGCCGCGCGCAGCCGGTTGCCGTCGTGACCACGAACCAGCCGACCGCCACGGCCAACGGCACCAGGCCCGCAACCCTCGCTACACGCTCGGTCATGCGTTGCATCCTCATGTGGCTTCCCCGTGTGGGCAGGCACGGCCAGCTCCCCCGCGACCGACTGCGGATGCCTATTGAAGCCTGGGGATGGGGCGATCGGCAAGATCGTCGCCCGTTCAACGCAGTTCGGCGGCGAGCGATGGCCCGCGCCGGAGTCTGCCGTGACGACCCGTCGCGGAAGCCCGTTCAGCGCTTGCGGTCTTCGAGGCCCATGCGGGCGATGATGCCCTCACAGCCGGGCGTGAGCCTGCGGATCTTCTCGGCCATCGCGAGTTTCTCGCTCGTCGTGGCCTTCTTGAGCCGTGACTGGAGTTTCGCGAGCTTGACCTTACGGTGCCGACGCCGCTTGACTTCCTTCATCCGATTGCTGATGCCGCCCATGAAACGCTGATCCTCGAGGGGGATGCGGGAGAGGCGAAAGCCTAGAAAACCCGGCGGCCGCCGTCAAAGCCGCCGCGTGGGGCAGGCTACAATCCGCCAAAGGTTTCCGGTCCGGCCGGGCCAGGATGGGTGGCAGAGCGGTTGAATGCACCGGTCTTGAAAACCGGCAGCGGCGAAAGTCGCTCGTGGGTTCGAATCCCACCCCATCCGTTTGCGGTGCCGTCCATTCACGCTCGGTCTGACGCGAGACCGCCACCGACGCCATCGCGCTCACTCGAGCGGCCGGATCGTCACGGAGATGACGGCCTGCCGTACCGGCTGCCGGAAGTCGATGCCGATCCTCGTCGGCGGTCGCCCGCCGCGGACATCCGCGTCCAGCCGCTCGGTGGTCGTGTGAACGTCACCACCATCGGCGGTGATCTGCACGTGAACACGAGTGCGGCCGGCGCCCAGCGTGACCTCCGAGTCGTTGGCAATGACTTCGTCCACGAACGTCGCTAGTGCGGTGCCGAATGACTCGGGCGCCGTGAATGTCACGTGGTCGCTCACGATGAGCCGCTGGTCTCGCCCCCTCGTGTACGTAAACGTCCGTTCGAGTCGCTGCAGCGTCGACACGTCGTAGCAGGAACGGATGTCGAACGTGACCCGATCCTCGTCATCCGTGAACGAGGTCTGCAACACCCGGGCCGCCGCGTCCCTGCCGGCGCGCTGCCGTCTGCCGGCCACGACGGGCACTGGATGGCCGAACGAGCCGATCAGGGGCTCGTCGTAACGCTGCGGACCGAACGTGGCGGCGGTGTAGACGACCGTGCCGGGATCGACAAGTGGCGTGTCGGCATCGAGGGCCACGACATAACTGCCGACGTCGTTGTGATTGTGAAATTCTGCGTTGTGGCCCCCCTTGAGGGCCACGCCGAATGCCCGACTGCCGCGTGACGGGCGGCAGACGAGCACGCCCGCGTCGGCGAACCAGTCGCGGATGGGCGGCGACTCGACCGGGTGTGCGACATCCGTGACGGGAGGCGGAGTGACGGCGAACAGCCCGAACGACGACAAGGATCGGCTTTTCAGGGCGAGGTCCTGCGACTGGCGTTCTTCCGCCGACAGCGGCAGGCCGAGCCGGCGGTTGACGCAACCCGAGACGAGTGGATCGGGTCTCGTGCCCGCCATGCAGTCGGAGAAGGCCGGATACACGCCGGGCAGAATCTCGATGCGACGCGGGTACCTGGCGATCATCCGCACCTCCGGTGCCACCAGCAGGTCGAGGCGGCCGGCGGTGGCCTGATGCAGCGTCTCGGCGAGGGAGACGTAGTTTCCGAACCCGTAGTTCCAATATCCGACGCCTTCGGAGCAGTAGCCGTCGGGCGTGAATCCGTCGAGGTAGGCCTCGAGTCGATCCTCGGCCACCACGACGAACCAGGCACGGCGCTCGCGGCTCTCGATGACGGCGAGGGCCGCCCCGACGACTCCGGCATGGCAGACCGCGTTCCAGTTGTGCCCCACCGTGGTCCACCACATTGCCGGCCGGCCGAGATGGACATGCTCCTCGTAGGGCATGAAGATCCGCCGCTCCAACTCACGCCGGATCAGGTCGGAGGTTTCGCGGTCGAGGCGGGTGCCAAGCCACGCGGTCGCGATGGCCAGGTTCCAGCCGGTGTGGGCCGCGTTGAGATCGATGTCGATCACGCGGCCTTCGAAATTGTCGAGGCGGCGATCGTGGGCCGGATACACCCACGTGCGATCGCGGCAGGTGGAGCGAATCGCCGCCGTGAGCGCCGGCAGGAATCGGCCGCGGTCCTCCAGCGTCTCGGCCAGCACGAACATTGTCAGGCGGTGCCGGCGATCTGCCATGACTGCTTGGCAGCGTTGCCGATTGCCCGTTCTTGAAAAATCGAGGAAGTCGTCGGCGGTGATCTCAGGCGCCGGCTGATCGAGCAGCGTTATGGCCTCATCGATGATGGCCCGCCCCTCGGAACGCCCAAGCAATGCGGCCCATGTGTCGCGGCAGCCGGACGGGCATCCCGGGGCAGCGGGCTGGTCGGGCAACATCGCGGCGACGGCGCTCACCCGGGACTCGGCGGGCGCCTTCCCCGCATCCGTCGCCGCGGCGGCCGGCATCGCGACGACGCCGGCGGTCACGACTCCAACCAGCAGAACTACCATGGTCGTTTGCCGGCGCGCGACGTCCGACCTGTGCGGATGGCATGCCATGCGTCGTACGAACTTCATACCGGCGCTGGAGGGGAACGTTGGGGACGCGCCGAGGCAACATATATAGTACCAAGCATGCGGGCTGATCGATCAGCATGATCCGCGACCTCCATGCCGCCATACCCCATCCGCTTCACGATCCGCCGGAGGCCCGATGTGCCGCACGGCATGCGGATGATGGGTTCGGCCGCAGTGATCGTCATCGTGGCCGCGATCAGGGTCGTCGCTGCTGCTGAAGCAGTCACGACTCCCCTCGCCGAACGCCTGATTGCGGAGGATCGCGCGGCACTCGTCGCCGAGATCCAACACGCGGGCGATCCCCGCGCCGGCGCGACGATCTTCCACACGCGCCACCTGACCTGCACGCAGTGCCATGTCGTCGGCGAAGGCCCGGCGTTGCTTGGCCCAAGCCTCGCCGCCCTGCCGCCGGACGTGCCTCGCGAGCGCGTCGTCGCCCATCTCATCGACTCGTTGCTCGATCCATCCGCCTCGATTCGGCCTGAGTATCGCGGAGTCACGCTCCTGACCGTCGACGGCAGGAGCGTCTCCGGACTCGTCGTACGCGAAACCGACGAGGCCGTCGTGCTCCGGGAGGCGGCTACCGCCGGGGGCGAAATCACCGTGCGGAAGGACGACATCGACGAGCGGCTGGCGGCGACGACGTCGCTGATGCCGGGGGGGCTCGTGAATCTGCTCGCGGATCGGAAGCAGTTCATCGATCTCGTCCGCTTTCTCGCCGACGTCGCGGAGGGTGGGCCATCCCGGGCGGCCGCGCTGGCTCCGGACGCAGCGCTGCTCGCGGCCCCGGCGGCGTACGAGGCCGAGATCGACCATGCCGGTTTTCTGGCGGAGTGGGCCGATGCCGCGAAGTCGCAGGCCGCGCTGGAACGAGGCGCGGCGATCTACGCCCGCGTCTGCGCCAACTGTCACGGCACGCTTGACGCCGCGGGCTCGCTGCCCACGGCGCCGCGGTTCGCCCAGAGTTCGTTCAAGGCCGGCAGCGATCCCCATGCGCTGTATCGCACGCTCACGAACGGCGTTGGATTGATGGTGGCCCAGGGCTGGATGGTGCCCAGCCAGAAATACGACGTCATCCATTACCTGCGGGAAACGTTTCTCAAGGATCACAACGCCGCCTGGTACACGCCCGTGACGCCGGACTACCTCGCGTCGCTGCCGAAGGGCACGATCCGCGGGCCGGAGCCCGCGACCATCGAGCCGTGGCGGATGCATGACTACGGCCCGTTCCTGGCGGGAAGTTTCGAGGTCGGCACCACGGGGGCCAACGTCGCCCGCAAGGGGCTCGCCGTGCGGCTCGATCCAGGCGTCGGTGGCGTGGGCCGTGGGCGGGCATGGATCCTCTATGAGCTCGACACGCTGCGGGCCGCGGCATTCTGGACCGGCGGGGGGTTCCTCGACTGGGCCGGCATCAATTTTGACGGCCGACATGGCACGCATCCCCGCGTGTCGGGCACGGTGCAGGCCGAGGTGCAGACCATGCCCGGCTGGGCTGAACCGGCGAGCGGCTCGTTCGACGATCTGCGGCCGTCCGGTCGCGACGGACAACCGTACGGACCGCTGCCCCGCGAACACGCGAGATTTCGCGCGGTTCATCACGCGGCAGCCGGGGGCCATCCCGCGGAGCCACGGTCGGCCGTCATTCTCGAGTTCACGGTGGGCGACACGCGGGTTCTCGAGACCGCGAGTTTGGCACCGCCGCTCGAGGCCCCGACGACATCGACACCCGTGCTGGTGCGGGCGTTTTCCCTCGGCCCACGGCGCCAGGACCTCGCGGTGCGGCTGGCGGCCGCGCCGGCCTCGGCTGTCATCGTCGGCGAGCCCCACGCGGATGCCACGAGCCCGCGGATCGAACGCCGGGCGGATCACGTCGATCTGCTCGTTCCCGCGGGCCAGGAACCGCTCGATGTCGCCGTCGCCGTGTCGGCCGCCGAGTCGACCGCGCTCGAACGGCACGCATCGGCGCTCACGATCACCATGCCCAGTTCGCTGATCGGCGTTCCAGCGCCAAGCCTGTGGGCCTCCGCCATCGAGACGTCGATCGTGGCCGGGCCCGACACGGGGCCGTTCGCCACCGACGTGCTCACGCCCCCGGAGCCGAACCCGTGGAACGCCCAGACCCGCTTTTCGGGCATCGATTTCACGGGCGTCGACGCGGCCGTGCTGTGCACGTGGGACGGCGATGTGTGGGAGGTTCGCGGCCTCACCGCCCCCCGGGGGACCATGTCCTGGCGACGCATCGCCTCCGGCCTCTACCAGCCACTGGGAATCAAGGTCATCGACGGCGTCGTGCACGTGGGCTGTCGGGACCGGATCGTGCGGCTCGTGGATCTCGACGCGGACGGCATGACCGATCGATACGACACGTTCAACGACGACCACCAGGTCACGGAACACTTTCACGAGTTCGCGATGGGCCTGGAGACCGACGCCGAGGGAAACGTGTACTACGCCAAGAGCGCCCGCCACGGCCTGCCCGCCGTGGTGCCACACCATGGCACGCTGCTCAAGGTGTCGCCCGACGGCTCGGCCACCGAGATCGTCGCCACCGGATTCCGGGCGGCCAACGGCGTCTGCGTGGAGGCCGACGGCACGTTCTGGGTGACCGATCAGGAGGGGTTCTGGTGCCCGAAGAACCGCATCAACCAGGTCCGACCGGGAGGGTTCTACGGCAACATGTTCGGGTACCACGACGTCACGGATTCAAGCGACGACGCGATGGAGCAGCCGGCGTTCTGGATCACCAACGCCTTCGATCGCTCGCCCGCCGAACTGCTGCGCGTGACCAGCCCGCGCTGGACGCCGCTCGGGGGGCACCTGTTGGAGCTGTCCTACGGCGAGGGACGGATTCACCTCGTGCTCACCGAGGCCGCGGCGGGCAGTTCCGGCACCGTGCAGGGGGGAATGGTGGCGCTCCCCATGCCGGATCTTCCCACGGGTGTCATGCGCGGCCGGTTCCATCCCGGAGACGGACAACTCTACGCCTGCGGCCTCTATGCGTGGGCGGGCAACCGTACGCAGTCCGGCGGCTGCTTCCGCGTGCGGCGCACCAAGCGGCCGCTGACGATCCCGGTGGGCCTGCACGCTGCCGCCGGAACGATCATGCTCTCCTTCCCGGAGCCGCTCGATCCCGCGAGCGTGGCCTCGAAGGCAGCGTGGCGCGTGAAAACCTGGGGCCTGGAGCGGACCCGGAAGTATGGATCCAGGCACGTCGACGAGACCTCGCGCGAGGTGGCCGCAGCGACGCTGTCGCCGGACGGCAGGAGGGTGTCGCTCGACGTGCCCGACTTCGCCGCGACGTGGTGCTACTCGGTGGAGTGGACGATCGCGTCGGCCGATGGCACGCCGGTTCGGGGCGTCTTGCATGGCACCCTGCACTGAGGCCACTTCCGACGCCGCTGCCGCACGGAATCCGCATGCGGTCCGAACCACTCCGCATCGGCTGACGTAGAACCTGAGGGTTTTCGCCCGCACCGGGAGGAACGCCATGGTCGTCGCCAACCGCAGGCTGCTGAAACTCGTGAGACGGCAGGCCGCTCGAGACGAGATGCTGGTGATGCAACGCCGGGGCCAGTTGGTGCCGCCGCCCGTGAAGCCCGTCCGCGGCTGAGCGGGCAGCCGCCGGATGCACACCCGGTCGACTCGTGCGACGTGTGTTATTCTCGTGCCTTCACCTCACGGAGCACGAACACCGCATGAAGCCGACACTCCTGGTCCTCGCCGCCGGCATGGGCAGCCGCTACGGCGGCCTCAAGCAGATCGATCCCATGGGGCCGTCCGGGGAGACGATCCTCGATTATTCCGTCTTCGACGCGCTCCGGGCCGGGTTCGGGAAGGTAGTGTTCGTGATCAGGCCCGACTTCGAGCAGGCATTCCGCGAGCGGGTCGTGGCCCGGTTCGCGGGCCGCGTGGCGACCGACCTCGCGTTTCAGACGCTCGACCGGCTGCCCGCCGGATTCGCCCCGCCTCCCGGCCGCGAAAAGCCCTGGGGCACGACCCACGCGATCCTCTGCGCGCGCGAGGTCGTCGCCGAGCCCTTCGCGATGATCAACGCCGACGACTTCTACGGCCGCGACTCCTTCGCCGTGCTCGCCCGCAGGCTCTCGGGCCAGGACATCGATTCGACGGCCTACTCGATGGTGGGCTTCACGCTCAAGAACACGCTGTCGGAACACGGCACCGTGACCCGCGGCGTGTGCCGCACCGACGCCCGGGGGTTCCTGACCGACATCCAAGAGCTGTCGGGGGTGCGACGAACCGCCGACGGCGTCGAGTGTGCCGGTCAGGAGGGTGTCGTGCGGCTTACGGGCGACGAGCCCGTGTCGATGAATTTCTGGGGATTCACGCCGCGGATCTTCGCCCAACTCGACGAGGCATTTCGGGCGTTTCTGGCGGCCCACGGCGGCGAGGCGAAGAGCGAGTGCTACATCCCGACGACCGTCGGGGATCTCGTGACGTCGCGCCAGGCCACGTGCGAGGTGTTGCGGACGACGGCGACCTGGTTCGGGGCCACCTACAGCGAAGACAAGGCCGCCGTGCAGGCGAGCATCGCCGCCCTCGTCCGGGCCGGCGACTATCCGGCGAATCTGTGGGCGTGAACCCGCGCGAGGCGAGCTCGCGGCCGGCGTCACGGTCCCGCAGACCTGAGTCTCAGGCGGACGGCGCGGCGCCGACCGTTGGCCGAGGCCGGGCTGCGTCGGTCACGATCGGGAAGGCCGGCTGCCTCCCGAACTCGTTGTCGATCGCGAAGTCGGCGAGTTTGCGGAGCGTGGCCGCATCGAGTTCGGGGCAGGGCAGGTGGGACGTGACGGAGTTCGTATTGGTGCGGTCGAACACCGGGTCGTCTCGCAGGTATGTCTTGTAGACATCCATCTGGCCGAGCAACTTCTCGGCAAGCCACGAGCCGTCCTGCCGCTGTTCCGGGCCCTGCGCTGCCGTCAGACGAGCCCGAACCGCCTCTTCGACAGTGCGGGCGATCGTCTCGATCGGCACGGGCCGCGGATTGGTGAGATGAAAGGTGCGGCCGCGGGCCGCGGGGGTCTGCACGATATGGGCCATCGCGGCCGACACCCAGTCGACCGGCACGAGGTTCTTCGTGTCCTCGTCGCACGTGCCGAGCACCTGCACGATCGCCGATCGCGACATGATGCCCCAGGGCACGTGCGGCAGCAGCGTGTGCCCAAGCCGGAGAATCACATAGAAGCCGTGGTACGTCGACGTGAATCCGGTCCGCGAGTCGCCCACGATGATCGACGGCCGCAGGACCGTGACCGTGTCGAGGTGGTCGGCGTCACGAACCATGCGCTCCGCCTCCACCTTGCTCCGCTCGTAGTCGTTGCCGAATTCCTGGCCGACGTCGAGATCGTCTTCGCGGACGGTGCCCGACCGCAGGCCGCAGACATAGGCGGTGGAGACATGGTGAAAATGCCGGATGCCCGCGGCTTTCGCCACGGCAAGCACGTTGGTGGTGCCGCCGACGTTCGACTTCCAGGGCTCCTGTTCCCGATCCGGTCCCCGGAACGTCAGGCTGGCCGCGTTGTGCAGAATGCCGGTGCAGTGGTCGGCGACCCAGCGCATCGCCTCGGCATCGAGACCGCAGAGCGGGGCGTTGAGGTCGCCCTCCAGCACGGTCGGCCGCGGCAGCCTCTTGCCCAGCAGGTCCTCCCAAAACCGCACGATCGCCTCGATGCGGGCGGCGGCTGAATTCTTCCGCTCACGACGGACGACGACCGCGAGGTCGCAACCGTCGAGCAGCAGGTCGCGGATGACGTAGGAACCGAGCAGGCCCGTGCCCCCGGTCAGGAGCAACGACCCTGAGGTCGAGGACGAAGTGGACCGCATGCGTGCGTGAACTTCCGTGTGAGATTCGCCGGCTGGTGCGTTATAGAAAGTTGGTTTCGGGCCATCAACCGGCAGCCGTGCGCCGGGGGTTTTTCGCAATTCCTATACTTCGCAGATACCCATCCGGCGGTCATGCACCGCAGGAGCCGGTTGCTCGCAATGCCTGATCCTCCTGTGCCGTCGGACCTCGACCTGCCCGTCGCGGGCATCCTGGCCGACGTCGTGGCCGCAGCCCGGCGCGGGTCGGTCGTCATCACCGCCCCCCCGGGCTCGGGCAAGACGACGCTGGTGCCGCCCGCGCTCCTCGACGATCTCGACGCAACCGCCCGACTCGTCCTGCTGCAGCCTCGACGACTGGCCGCGCGCGCGGTGGCCCACCGGATCGCGGCCCTGCGCGGATCACCGGTCGGTGGCGAAGTCGGCTACCGCGTGCGGTTCGATACCCGCGCCAGTTCCGCCACACGGCTCTCGGTGGAGACGACAGGGATCATGCTGCGCCGGCTGCTGGGCGACCCGGGCCTGGCCGGCATCGACGCGGTGGTGCTCGACGAGTTTCACGAGCGGTCGGTGGAGATGGATCTCGTTCTCGGCATGCTCGTCCGCGTCCGCGAGACGCTGCGGCCCGACCTCCGGATCGCGGTCATGAGCGCCACCCTCGACCCGGGCCCGGTGGCGGCGTTGCTGGCCACGGGCGGCGGCTCCTGCCCGGTGATCGCGGCCGCAGGGCGGGTGTTCCCGGTGGACACGCATTTTCTGCGTCACGGCGACCGCCGCGATCTCGTCGACCTCGTGGCCGACGCGGTGCCGCGTGCCCTCCGGGACACCCCCGGACACGTGCTCGTCTTCCTGCCGGGCGTGGGCGAGATCGCCCGTTGCCAGCGGGCGCTCGGACCCGTTCTGGAGCGGCTGGGCGTCGCCACGCTGCCCCTGCACGGCGACCTGCCACCCGAGGCGCAGGATCGCGTTCTCGGGGATTCGGCAGTGCGGAAGGTGATCCTCGCGACGAACGTCGCCGAGACCTCCCTCACGATTCCGGGCGTCACCGCGGTGGTCGATTCGGGACTCGCTCGTCAGCCGCGCACGGCGCCGGCCACCGGACTGCCGCGGCTCGATCTCGTACCCATCTCGAAAGCGGCGGCCGACCAACGGGCCGGCCGCGCCGGTCGCACGGGGCCGGGTGTCTGCCTGCGGCTGTGGGATGAGCCCGCGCATCATCGTCGTCCTGCTGCCGAGACGCCCGAGGTGCTGCGGAGCGACCTGGCGGGGCCGCTGCTGCAGCTGCTCGCGCTGGGAGAGGACAGCGGATTCCCCTGGCTCGATGCTCCAGGTTCCGAGGCGGTCGCTGCCGCGCGACGGCTGTTGCAGTGCCTGGGCGCCGTCGAGCGGCAACACGACGGACGCGACCGAATCACTCCCCTCGGCCTGGAGCTCGCGAGTCTGCCGGCTCACCCGCGGCTCGCCCGGCTCCTGATCGCTGGAGCGGAGCATGGCGTCTTGCGGGAGGCTTCGATCGCGGCGGCCCTGCTCTCCGATCGCGACCCGTTTCGAACGCCGCGGTCGGGCGGCGGTCCGCGCGACCGCCAGCGGATCCGCTCGCGTTCCGACGTGGTCGATCGCGTCGTCGCGCTGCAGACGTTGCACGCCGGTGGAGCCATCGACGATCCGGAACTCGAGCCCCACGAGGCCGCGGCCCGTGGGGTGCTGCGGGCGGCCGAGCAGCTCTACGGGCTCGTCGAGGCGCCGCGCGGAGCCCGGGCCGTCGACCCCGCCGTGGCCCTCATGCGGGCGTTGCTCGACGCCTATCCTGACCGTGTCGCCCGACTCCGTGCCGGCACCCAGGATCGCGGAGCACTGGTTGGAGGGAGGGGCGTGCGGCTCACATCGTCACGGGTGCGGGGCGAGCCGCTCCTGCTCGCCATCGATGTCGACGACGCCGGGGGCGAGGCCGCGATCCGATCTGCGTCGGCCATCGAGCGGGGCTGGCTCGACGATGGACCGCAGGCCGCCCACCTGGTCGTGGCGGAGGAGTTGCTGTTCCATCCGTCGCGGCGGCAGGTGGAGGCGCGCACGGTCACGCGATGGATGGATTTGGTGCTCGACGAGGCGCCGGCGGCCATCGACGACTGGGATGCCGCGGCGGCGATCCTGGCCCAGGAGGCCGCCAGGGATCTCCGGCGGGTTCTTCCGGGCGAAGACTCGGCGGCGGGATCGTTTCTGGCTCGCGCGCGGTGGCTGGCCCGGGCGCTTCCGAAGCTGGGCCTGCCCGCGCTCGACGGCACGACGCTCGCCGGGCTACTGCCCGACGTCTGTCGGCGCCTGCGATCGCTCGACGACGTGGCGCACGCCGACTGGTTGCCGCATCTGCACGCGCTCGTGGGGCACCACCGGGTGGCCGAGGTCGAGCGACTCGCACCGGTTCACATCGATCTGCCGAACGGACGCCGGCAGAGGATCAGCTACCCTGACGATGGTCCACCGGTCGTGGCCGCGAGAATCCAGGACCTCTTCGGCGTGGCGGACACGCCGCGGGTCGCCGGGGGAACGGTGCCCGTTGTCCTGCACCTGCTGGGGCCGAATCACCGGCCCCAGCAGGTGACGAGCGACCTCGCCGGGTTCTGGCGCGGCACCTACCCGAACATCCGCAAGGAGTTGCAGCGGCGCTACCCCAAGCATGCGTGGCCTGAAAACCCGTTGGCCGGCCAGTCCGGTCGTGGCGATCGCCGCTGAGCGGATCGCACCAGCCACACCCGGCCGGGCGTTTTTCCACGGCCCGGGACACACGATTCGCGGCCTGTCAACCCGCGACAGGGCCATTTTTCCGTGCGAGGCCGGTGTCCGGGCCGGGTCGGAGCGGCCGTGCGGCATCCTCCACGAATGCGTCGAACGCGGACTGTGTGCGACCTGCGGTCTCTCGATCCGCTCCTGAACATCCATCGGGCCGGGCGTCGATGCCTTCTCCGTCCCCGCGGCCGGGCATCGTGTCCGGCCCATCGTCCCCCCGAGCCGAGCAGGATTCCCTCCCATGCAACGCGTTCTCTTCGTCCTCGCGATGATCACCTCGATGACCATCGGTGCCACCGCGTCCGCCAGCCAGATCGCCACCCGTCAGACCGCCGGCGTGCGCCGCGGCCCGGTCTCCAAGCTCATCGAGCTGGAGCGCCGCAAGAACGAGTGGCTCCGCCAGCGGTTCGCCCGCTGATCGCGTCGGAACCGGTCCGGACACCGCCGGGCCAGCGTGACCAAGTCGAGCAGCGGGGATGTCATGGGATACCATGCATTCCCGCTGCTCGACGACTTTTCCGGGCCGAGCGGGCGGACGGCCCTGAACCGAGGATCCATGACGCCCGAGACGCGAGCATGGCGCGAAGGCTTGGCCGCACTGGCGGCCTGCCGCCGCACGGCCTCGTCGGTCGGTGCCCTGACCCCGGCGGCGGCGGCCGCGGAGCGGCTGATCCTGACCGCCCATTTCGCGCGGTGGATCGACGGCCTCCCGGCGCTCGACGAAGCCCGGGCGACCTTTGCGGACGCGACACCGGAGAGCGATCCACTCCCGGCGGTGGTCATCACGACTTCGCCGGGCGGAATCGCCGTGGTCGACGAGTTGCTCTCCGGAGGCGGCCCCCTCGTCGCTCGGTTGCAGCCCCGGGTGGTGGCGACGACGGAGGTGGATTATCGCGCATGGTGTATCCAAAAACCGGACTCCGCGCATCGTCTGCATCTCAATCACTGGAGCTGGATCAAGATGCGGGTGCCGCGACAACGACATGCGGAATTCGCCCCGCACGCGCTTGGTCCCGGAGCGGAATATTGGCTCCATCGCACGGGTACGGCAGGCGCCGGACGGGGTGATGACCGCTCGGCAGGGCTCTGGACGTTCGATGGCCGGCAAGCCGTCCTGATCGATCCGCGGGTCGACGAGAGCCGCGTGCGACCTCCGCGTTCCTGACCGGGGGTGATTGCGAGCCATCCGGAGGATGCGGTACTGTCTCACGTCCGCCCTCCGGAGCCGATTCCTGCATGCCGCCGAAGATCCTGCTCACGACCACGTCATTCCAAGACACGCCCGGAGATCATCACGACACCCTGGCCCGCACCGGCTGGGAAGTCGTCACCGCGCGGGGTCCACTCTCGGAGGCCGACACCCTCGCGCTCGTGGGCGACGTCGACGGCTACATCTGCGGTGATGACGCGATCACCCGCACCGTGCTCGAGAAGGCCCGCCCCCGCCTCAAGGTGCTCTCGAAATACGGCATCGGCGTCGACAAGATCGACGTGAAGAGCTGCACCGAGTTCGGCATCCCCTTGCTGTTCACGCCGGGCGTCAACCACACCACCGTGGCCGAGCACGCGTTTCTGTTGCTCCTGGCCCTCGAGAAGCACCTCCTCTTCCACGCCGACTCCGTGCGGGCGGGGGGCTGGAAGCGGCAGACCGGCCGCGAGTTGCTCGGCAAGGTGATCGGCATCGTCGGCATGGGGCGGATCGGCAAGGAGGTGGCGATCCGCGCGAAAGCGTTCGGCATGAGGCCGGTCGGCTACGACGTGTATTGGGACGAAGCCTTCGCTGCGGAGCATGGTGTGGCGCGGATGCAGACGCTCGACGAGGTGTTCGCCGCGAGCGACTACATCTCCCTGCACACGAATCTCACGCCCGAGACCCGCGATCTCGTGCGCACGGAGACCATCGCCCGGATGAAGCCGGACGCGATCGTCATCAATTGTGCGCGGGGCGAGATCGTGAACACGGCCGACATGGCCGCAGCGCTCCGCTCAGGGACCCTGCGCGGCTATGGAACCGACGTGCTCGACGAGGAACCGCCC
>CAIXGY010000033.1 GCA_903919035.1 uncultured Planctomycetaceae bacterium
CCCCGCCGCCTCACCCCACGGAAGCGAGGAAGGATCGGGTCTGCCCATTCCCTTGAGACGGCGTAGGCGGCAAGCGCAGGCATGGATGCCGAAGCGCAGCCGTCTCCGAGCAAGCGAAGCTCAGGATGAGCGCAGCGAGCGTCCGGCGAGAGGGTGTGGGCAGACCCGAGCCGGTTGGGCTCACAGGTCGGCTGCCAACGAGATGCCTCCCTCCGCGCGAGGATCGAGTTGAATCCGTATCAGGCCCAGGGGCTCGCGACAGCCTCGGCCCGGCGCGGCTCGTCGGGTACCCACGCGAGCACCACGTCGTCCACCGAGATGTCGGTCTTCTTCGCCGGGATCTCGAGTTCCTCCAGCGCGATCCGCTCCGGCGTGGTGTCGAGGCGAATCCTCTCCAGTTCGGCCTCGATCGCCTCTTCCATGGCGGCCCGCTTTTCCTCGAGCGTCGCCAGGCTCTCCTCCGCGTGGGCCACGTCGGCCTGCTGGCGGGCGGCGCGGCTCGCCGACCGCATCGACGTGGCCGCGCGGCCGATGTTCGTGGCGCTCGCCTTCTTGCGGCCGAGCAGCGCGCCCAAGACCGCCGACCCGATCGACACGTAGGTCTGCAGCGACTGGTTCTTGGCTTCTGCCTTCTCCCGCTCCACCTTCTGCCGGGCCCGATCGATCTTGTCGACGAGTGCGGCCAATTTCGCGGCATGCTTGTCGCGGACCTTCTCGATCTCGGCATCCCGCCACTCGCGGACGCGGTGGGCGATCCGCGCGCGGAAGTCGCCTGCGGTCTCGTCCGGTCGCGACACCGCGTCGATCGCCGGGGCCGAGTAGGCCGTGAGCCTCGTGCGGCCGAGGAAGCCCTTGAGCGACGTGCCGAGCGTGGCATAGCCGCGGGGCCCGGCGAGGGCGGCCGGCAGGCTCGCGAACGAGCCTGTCCGCGGCGCGGGCTCGACCTGCGGCGCCACCGCCAGCCGCTCGCCCGACTCCCAGGCCGACTCACCGAGCGCGTCGCCGCCCGGCGCCATCATGATCACCTCGCGGTCCACCTCGATGCCGGTGCCGGCCTTGCCGTACCTGACCCGGGCACGGCCGAGGATCGCGGGGCGGTAGACGAGCCGCTCGTCCGGGCCGATCGGGCCGTGCGGGGCGAGAAACACCTCGCGGATGCCCGGCGGCAGGATCGGCCGCGGGCCGCCGCCCGAGGTCGATGAGGCGGTTCCGGGCGGCGCGGCATGCTCTGACGGCGGGCCTGATGCCGGCGCCGCGGTCGCCGTGAGCCGGCGGATCTCCTCGCGCAACAGCGGCCCGCGGAGGTAGGCCATCGTCCATCGCGTCTGGAAGAGCGTCTCCTCGTCGCCGTGCACGCTGTGCATGAGAAACCGCCGCTGCTCCAGGCCCGAGAGCAGTCTGTCGAGCCGCTGTCGATCGAACGCGCCCCCCGCGCTCGCTGCCGCCCCCTCCAGGCCGTCGAGCACGCGGGCCTTGTCGCGGGCGGTCTGCAAGCGGCCCAGGAACCAGAGGCCGGCGTTCGAGAGCCCCTTGTAGTCGAGGTCCACCGGATTCTGCGTGGCGAGCACCACCCCGAGGCCGTAGGCGCGGGCCTGCTTCATGAGCGTGAGGATCGGCGTCTTGCTCGGCGGGTTGGCCGTCGGCGGCACGTAACCGAAGACCTCGTCCATCAGGAACAACGCCTTCAGCGACGACGTGCCCCCCTGCCCCCGCATCCACGACACGGCCGCGCCGGCGAGCAGCGTCACGAACGCCATCCGTTGGGCGTCGGAGAGATGCGCGATCGACACCACCGCCACGCGGGGTTTTCCGGCCGGCGTCCACAGGAGCCGGCCAAGGTCGAGCGGCTCGCCGTCGAGCCAGGCGTCGAAGCCGGGCGCCGCGGCCACGGTGTTGAGCCTGCTCGCGAGCTGAAAGCGGTCACCGGCTGGAAAGAAGTTCTCCAGATCGAGGAATCCCACCCGCTCGATTGGCGGCGCGGGAATGGCGCGGACGAGCGTTCCGAAATCCACCTTCCCGCCGGCCTTCCAGAGGGCGTCGAGGATCGCCGAGAGCAGCACGTGCTCGCGGCTTTTCCCCGGCTCGGCATCGATGCCCACCAGCGCCAGGATCGCCGACACGAGCGACTCGATCCGCTCGCGGCGGGCCTCGGGATCGTCGAGGATCTCCTGCGGCGGCGCATCGAGGCTGCCGAGCATCGCGAGCGGCCGGCCGGTGCGGCTGCCGGGCGTGTAGACGGCCATATCGGCCGCCTCGTGGAGCCTGCGGATGCGGTCGCCCGCCTGGCCGCTCGCGGCCAGGCCGTCGGACCACTTCCGTGCGGTCTTCTCGGCCAGCGCCTCGAGCGTGACGCCCTCGCGCTTCGCGGCGTCGGGCTCGATCCAGGGGAGGAAGTCGGACGGCGCGAGATTCGGGAACGACAGCAGGATGTTGGCGAGGTCGCCCTTGGGGTCGATGACCAGCGTGGGGATGCCGTCGAGTGCCGCCTCCTCGACGAGCCCGATGAGAAGCCCCGTCTTGCCGCTGCCGGTCATGCCCACGCACACGGCGTGGGTCGTGAACCGCCTCGCATCGACGAGTACGGGCTCACGGGTCGCCGCCCCACTCGCGGCATCGACCTTCGTGCCGAGGTAGAAGACGCCGAGCCCCTCGATCGATTCGGGCAGATTAGCCGTCGTCGCCTCGCGCACCTTCGCCCGCTTCACCGCCTTCGCCATCGGATGCCCTCCTCGGTCGTGCCGTCCGCCGGCCCGTGATTCGACGATGAGCGACGGTTTCGTGCAACTCGTCGCCGGCCGGCATGAAGCCGCCCCGTCAGTTCGCGAAGATCGAGAGCGCGGTGCCCGAGCCGAGGCCGGCGACGGCGGCCCGCGTGGAGAACTCGGCCAGGGACCGGCGGCCGATCGGGCCGAGGTCGAGCGTCCAGTCGTTCACGTAGAGATCGACGTGCCGCATGAGGACGTCGTCGGCGAATTCCTGGGCGTGGGCCCGCATGGTCGGCAGGGCGACCGTGGGGTCGGTGAGCGCCACGGCCAACGATTCGCGAATCGCCCGCTGGATTTCCGCGATCGCTTCGGCCGGGAGCCGCCGCGCGGCCACGATCCCGCCGAGCGGCAGCGGGGACGACGTCTCCGTCTCCCAGCGGGCGCCCAGATCCTCGACGAGGTTCAGGCCGTGCGCCTCGTAGGTGAAGCGACCCTCGTGGATGCAGACGCCGAAGTCGGCCGTGCCGGCCGCGAGCCGGGGCATGATGTCGGAGAAGACGACGTGTTCGACGCGGGTCGTGTGCGGATGAAAGAGCGCAAAGAGCAACGCCGCGGTCGTGTGCCGACCGGGGCAGAGCGTGAGCTGGTGCCGGTCGTTCGGGTGCGTGCCGGGGGCCGCCGAGAGGAGGAGCGGCCCCACGCCGAAGCCGAGGGCCGAGCCGCTCGGCAGCACGACCACGCGATCGGCCATGGCGAGGGCCGCGGCAAAGCTCACCTTGCAGACGTCGAACTCGCCGCGAAACATCCGCTCGTTGAGGGCTTCGATGTCGAGAAGTTCGATCGCCAGGTCGAGGCCGCGGGCCCGCACGGTCCCGGTGAGCAGGCCGTGAAAGGCGAACGTGTCGTTCGGGCAGGGAGAGATGCCCAGCCGGATCGTGCGGCTCACGACGTCTCCTTCAGGATCCGCACGGCGAGCGCCGCGGCCGCGGTGAGTGCCGGCTGCACCTGCCAGCGGGCGTGGTCGCGGTCGCCCGCGTCGTTCGAGATGCCACGGACGATCGTGAGTGGCACGCCGTGGAGCCGGCAGGCGAACGCCACGCCGAAACCCTCCATGTCCTCGGCCGTCGCGTCGGGAAACTGTGTTTTTCGCGTGGCGACGTCGCGCACGGTCGCGGAGGCCGCGCAGGCCGTGAGCAGCAGGCCGCCGGAGAGATTGGCGGCAGTCGCGCGGTGCGGCGGCAACTCGATCACGTCGCCGATGACCGTCGCCGCGGGCGGGTCGCCGGCCCACTGCGGCCAGCCGAGCGCGCCGGCAGGCAAGAAGTCATCTCCGGTGCCGACCCCCACGCCGTGACACGCCACGCGATCGAACCGGTAGGCACCGCCGATCGCCAGCGACTCGGCAAGTCTGCCGGCGATGCCGAGGAGCAGAACGCGGTCCGGGGAATGTGTCGCGACGAGTGCCGCGGTGCGGGCCGCGGCCGCCACCGGCCCGAAGCCGCAGAGTTCGAGGCGGACGTCGTCACGGCGGGTGTCCGCGAGCGCCCGCGCAAGATGGGCCCGCTCGAGATCCGTCGGCACGAGAACGAGGGAAGTGGACATGCTGGCGACCATCCTTATACGGATTCCACTTGATCCTCGCGCGGAGGGAGGCATCTCGTTGGCAGCCGACCTTTGAGCCCAACCGGCTTGGGTCTGCCCACACCCTCTCGCGGGACGCACCGCCTCCGCCCGACCAATCCACCTCGAGCGCAGCACGGATTGCGAAGCGAGGGCAGCATCGAGTGAGCGACGGGCACGAAGCCCGTCGCGAACGTCCGAGGGAGACGACACGGGCATCCCCAACGCCGGGGCGGGCGCGGTGACGCGGGAGGATCAAGTGTGAGCCGTATTACATCCTAGCCACCAGCTGATCGCCGGCGTCGCTCCGCCGGCCGTCAGAACTTCTCCGGCTGAATCGCCTCGACCGTCTCGATGCAGACGGTCACGCGGTGGGTCGGGGTGAACTCGGCCTCCACCGCGTCGAGGATCCGCTCGGCGGCGTCGTCCGGCACGATGGCCTCGATCCGGACGAAGGCGTCACCCGGCGGACCGGTGTCGCTCCGGCCGCCGCCATGGCAGGGCACCGCGGTGTAGCCCGAGGCTCCGAGTTCACGAAACCGCTGCACGATGTGCGGCTCCAGGGCGGCCTCGGCCACGACGGTCACCCGCCGCAGCCTGGTCAGTCCGCGACGGCGGGTGGCGTGAGGGTGGGCCGACGTCCCACGGTGGGATTCGAGACCGACGACGTCGAGCCGGAGGCCCGCCTGCTCGAAGTCGTGGCGCAATCCCTCGAGCTTTTCCATGACGCTCGAGTCGACCACCTTGGCGCCGGCGAGATTCACCACCACGTCGTTGCCCTGTGCCAGGCCGAGCTGGACGATCTGGTTGCGGAACGGAATCCAGTTGCTGAACACGGCCGAGCCGCCGGCGTCGATCTGGACGGTGTGGTCGTCGACGGCGGTCACCTTGAGGAACGGCTTGAAGAACGACGAGAGCGGCACGCCGTAGAGCGCGTGAATCAAGAACTTCAGCGCGATACCGATGCCCACGCCTGTGAGGAGGTCGGTGGCCAGCACGCCCACGATCGTGACCACGAAGATGAGCAGTTGCTCGGAGCCGATCTTGAAGACATTGATGAACTCGCGAGGTGAGGCGAGTCGGAAGCCGGTGTAGACGAGCATGGCGGCGAGCGCCGACAGCGGGATGCGGTGGATCGCCCAGGGCACGACGGCCACGAACGCGAGGAGGAACAGGCCGTGCCACAGGTCGGCGAACCGCGTGCGGGCGCCGTTGTCGATGTTGGCCTTGCTGCGGACGATCTCCGAGATCATCGGCAGGCCGCCGAGCGAGGCGGCGGCCACGTTGGCCACGCCGACGGCGAGCAGGTCGCGGTTCATGTCGGTCTTGCGGCGCCAGGGATCGAGCAGGTCGATCGCCTTGGCGGAGAGCAGCGACTCGACGCTGCCCACGAGCGCGAACATCACCACCCACCAGATGCCCGCGGCCAGCGTGGCGGACCCGGTGAAGACCGAGAAATCGGGCGTCGTGACCGCGGCCGCGAGGTTGCCGGGAACGTCGACGAGGAATGACGGCCCGATGCGGTAGTCGTGCCCCGCGAAGGAATAGGTGTGGTCGCGGGCCAGGTCGAACCACATGCCCAGCGGCACCGCCACGGCGAGCACGATCAACTGGGCGGGGATCATCCGGAGCCAGGCCGGCCGCAGCCGCGACTTGACCAGGGGGAAGCCGAACAGGATGGCGAGGCTCACGAGGCCGATGACCGTGATCTGCGGATTGAAGTGTGCGATCTTCTCCGGCAGGTCCCGAAGAATCTCGAGCGGCTCGCCCGAGGCCTTCTGGCCGAACACCACCGGCAATTGCTTGAGGCAGATGATGAAGCCGATCGCGGCGAGCATGCCGTGCACCACGGCCGTGGGGAAAAACTCGCTCAGCGCCCCGGCCCGCAGCAAGCCGAAGCCGACCTGCACGAGGCCGGCCATGCAGCCGACCGCAAGCGTCATGCGATAGGCGTGGAAGTCGGTCTGCGGGTCTGCTCCGCCGGTGTAGCCGAACGACTGCATCGCACCGAGCACGATCACGATCAGGCCGGCGGCCGGTCCCTTGATCGTGAGTTCGGAGTTCGAGATCAGCGAGGTGACGAGCGCCCCCACGATCGCCGTGAACACGCCGGCCACCGGCGGAAAGCCGCTGGCCAGTGAAATGCCGAGGCACAGCGGCAGCGCGATCAGGAAGACCAGGAATCCGCTCGTGGCGTCGGCCTTCAGAAAACGCAGGAAGCCGGCGGGCGTGCCGCGCGGCACCTCGCCGGCGGGAGTGCTGGCACGGGGCGTGGGGACAGGGTCGCTCATGGCATGACTCCGGCCGGGGCATCGTGGGCGGAATGCCCGGGGATGGCAAGGAGGCTCGTGGCCGTCGCGTCGAGCGACCGCACGAAAGGCCCGGGCCAGAGGCCCAGGCCGACGAGGATCGCCACGAGGGCGGTGAACACGAATCGCTCCCGGGGCAGGATCTCGTGCCGCGGGGCATCGACGGTGACGGGCCCCCCGAAGATCCGGAACCAGCAGCGCATCACGGCGATGCCCGCGAACACGGTCGTGAGGATGACGAGGATACCCGCGTGCGTCTGGGATCCGAGGGCCCCGGAGATGAGGAGATCATCGGCCACGAACGAGAGCGTGCCGGGGAACCCCAGGCTGGCGAGACCGAAGAGCAGGAAGAACGCGGCCAGTGCCGGGGCATCGGCGAACCGGCCCTGGAGCGTGTCGATGGAGATCCGGCCCGCCCGGCTCTCGAGCGCCCAGACGACCAGGCCGATCCCGGTCAGCGCCAGTCCGCTCGACACCCAGACGGCGAGCGCCCCGACGAGTTCCATCGGCTCGGTCGCGGCGATGCCGGCGAGCACCATGGCGGACTGGCTCATCGCGAGGTGGCCGAGCAGCCCGCGGGCATCGCGCTGCACGACGGCGAGCGCCGCCCCGTAGGCGGCCGTCACGAGCGCGGCGTTGGAGATGAAGACGAGCTCCGGGCCTACGCCGTCGGCATGGCCCACGAGCAGCCGCACCGCCGTGTAGGACGCGATCTGCGGCATGGTCGCGGCGAGGGCCGAGGCAAGCGGCCCGCCGGTATACAGCGCGGGATACCACGAATGAAAGGGAACGAGCCCCTTGCGAATCATCACCGCGAGCGCCACGAGCCAGCCACCGACGGCTCCCATGGTGCCGTGCGACCGCAGCCACGGCGGATCGGCGACGAGCAGCGCCGTGCCGACGGCCATGAGCGCGACGGCCGTTCCGATCACCAGCGCATAGACCCGTGCAGTCGGCCTGCCTCCGAGCGTGCCCCGGATCGCCGACCAGGTCGAGAGCGAGGAGGCGATCCACAGCACGACGATCGCAGCCGGATGCGCCGTGGCGAGCATCGCGAACGTGGCCGCGGCCCCCAGGAGCATTCGCGTCACGGCCGCCGGCGCCAGCGCCCGCCGTGGCGCCGCCAGCACGATCGCGAGATCGACAACCGCGATGAACGGCATGAGCAGCGACGTGAGGCCGTCGATCGTGACGAGTGATCCGCCTGCGACGCGGTCGCCCCAGGTGAGCGTCCGTCCGCCGCCGGCCTGCCAGCCCCATGCCAGGCCAGTCGCGGCTGCCAGCACGACGCCGAGCGCCGTCGCCGCAGTGGCCCGGGTGCCGAGCCGGTCGCCGAAAACCCGCAGGATGCCCGCGGCCGCAAGCGGCGCACCCACGACACAGCCGACGGACGCGAGGGCGACTGCTTCGTGAACGCTCACGTCGCACCTCCGTCGTCGCCGTGGCGGGCGGCCGTATGCGTCGATCCGCCGAGATACGCCACCCAGCGACGCTCCGCGGCGGCGGCGGATTCGAGCGCGATTCGCACGGGCCCGACGATGAACCGCACGAGAAGCGGCTCGTCGAAGCCGCGTTCGAGGGCGACCCGGTAGAGGCGGCGGGCGAGCCCGGCCGGCAGGAGTGGCACGAGCGACCAGGCCGACGGACCCGGCGGGCCACCCAGGGCGGCGGCCAGTTCGTGTCGATCGTGCATCGCCGATGGCGAACGGAGGATCTGGAGACTGCGGAGGATGGCGTGGCTGACGACGTGGACCAGCGGCAGGATCCGCCAGCCCAGACCGATTTCGGCGAGGATGATGCCGGCCTGCGTCATCGAGGCGTAGGCGAGCATGCCTTTGAGGTCCGTCTGCACCGTGCCGATGATCGCCGCGTGGATGGCCGTGGCGCTCCCGATGGCCGCCAGCGACCACGCCATGGCCGGGGCCGCATCGAGAAGGGCCTCGCAGCGCAGCAGCACGTAGGCGCCGGCATGGATCGACAGGGCTCCGTAGAAGATCGCACTCGACGGCGTGGGGCCCTCCATGGCCCGCGGCAGCCACCCGGTGAACGGCGCCTGTGCGCTCTTGCCGAGCGCCGCGAAGATGAGCAAGCCCGCCACGATCGTCGCCGTCGTGGGGGATACCACGCACGTCGCATCGGGCCACGTGCCGACGAACAACCGTCCGAAATCACCCGAGCCCACGGCCTGGTGAACCACGACCCCCGCCGCCAGCAGGCCGACGTCGCAGACGCGATAGGTCGTGAAGGCGCGGAGGGCGGCATCCACGGCGTTGCGACGCTCGTGGAAGAATCCGATGAGCAGGGCGGATGAGATGCCGAGAAATTCCCAGCCCGCGAAGAGCACGTCGATGCTGCCGGCCAGCACCATGAGGTTCATGCCGGTGCCGAAGAGCGCCAGCAGGATGAAGAACCGCGTGAACCCCGGCTCGCGATGAAGGTAGGTGCCCGCGAACGCGTTGACCAGCGCGCAGAGCCCCGTCGTGAAGCAGACGTATGGGACCGAGAGGCCGTCGGCCACGAGATCGATGCTGGCGGCGTGATGCCCGACCTCGAACAGGGTGCCGAGGTGCACCACTTCGGGAACGAAGCTGCGCGTCGCGAGGACGGCGAGGGTGACGAGCGCCGCGAGAAACCCCGTCGAGAAGCCGGCGCCGACGAGACGGGTCGTGGCTCGTTCCGACAGTGGGCGGCCGAACAGCGCGGGCAGGCCGATCGCGGCGAGGCTCGCCGCCGGTGCGACGAACTGCCAGGCGACCAGTGCGGCGACGGCGTAGTGGATGCGTGCGGCGGTCATCGCGGCGTCTCCGTGGGGACGAGGGCCACGGCGATCCGGGCCGGGGGCACGTTGTCGCGACGACCCTGGTACCACGATCGGGAGTTTGGAGCGGTCGGCAGGTCGTGATGTTCCGGGACATGCGGCACGAACGCGCCGCGCTGGTGCACGGCGAGCGATCCGGTGGCCGGATCGCGGGCCACGGTGCGGATCCAGCCGTTCTCCACGAGCTGCCGCACGGCCGGAAGGCGGCCAAGGACGGCGCGGATGCGGTCCGGCGGCGCGTCGATGACCACGAGCAGCCGCACGGGCTCGTGGATCTCGACGCCCTGGAGCGGCAGCCCGGTGCGCAGATCGCTCGCATGCCCGTCCATCACGCCCAGCAGCCCGGTGATGTTGTGGGGCAGTTTCGTGCCGGCCCCATAGCCCAGCGGATCGATGCGGGAAAACAGATATGCGAGGTTGATTCCACCGCAGACGGGGCCCACCGCGGCGAGCGTGCGCTCGAGAATCACACCCTCGTCGTCGGCATCGGGATCGTAGGAAACCAGGAACGCGCGGCGATCGAGGTAGAGCCCGCGGGTCAGGATCCGACGTCCCACGATGCACACGGCATTGCTTGCGTGTCCGTATTCGGGCCGCACCTGGGCGAGGTCGCCCGCGCGGGACTCCACCCGCTCGAGGGCCTGGGTCGGGGAGACGTCGAGCGGCACGGAGTCGAACCGGCGACAGCGTTCCTGCGCATCGAGCGCCCCGGCCCGGTCGCACTGCGACCGGAAGGTTCCGAAGGCTTCGGCGTGGGTCGCGGGAACTCGCCCGGTGTCATACCAGCGGATGCCGCTCGTGCACGTGTCGAGCATGCCGGCCACGAACACGGTGTCGGCCGGGATGGCGAGTCCCGTGGCGGCGAGCCGGGCGCGGACAGCGGGATCGTTGGCCATGAGCGCGAAGGCCCGGGCGTTCGGCCCGCCGCGGCCGCCGCCGCAGGCCCCGCAGTCGTAGGCACTCTCGTGAGGATTGTTCAGGCTCGTCGAGCCGTGGCCGATGACGGCCACGAGCGGTGCGAACCCGGACGTCAGCCCGATGTCCTCCAGCAACCGGCGGACGATCGCCGCCATCTCGTCGTCGTCGAAGCCGGCTCGCGTCCCGTCGGGCAACGGCGTCTCCGCAACCCGTGCGAGCTCCAGCCGCGTGGGAATCCGCCGGCCCCCGAGATCCGCCGCCCGGTGGGCCGCTCGAGCCGCGAGCCGGGGAAACGCCACCCGTGCCACGAGCGGTATGGCCGCGACGGCACCGCCGATCGCCGTGAGCAGGCCACCGCGCACGAGCGTCTGACTGCCGGTCGCGGCTCCGCCGCGCAGCCGGGCGATGAGTCGCCGCAGCGACTGCCGTTGGCGGTGCCGCGCGGCTGCGTCCGCCTCGGGCACTTCGGCGACCGTGTGCGTCGGCCGGACCACGATCGGGCAGAGGGGGGTCGCGTGCCAGTCGTCGATGCCGCGGTAATACATCGGCACGGCGAAGAAGCCGGCCGTGCCGAAGGTTTCGACCGCCGGAACGGTCTCCTCGAGATGACGCCGGAACGACTCGCAGCGTTCGTCGATGCAGCACACCATCTGCACGCCGGGCCTGCCGCCGGTGGGCCGTCCCGTCCCGTGCGCGGCGACGCCATCGAGCACCTCGATGGCGTGCCGCCGCTCGTAGGCGAGATGAAACAGTCGCCGGCGGGCCACGCCGTCGAAGGCCGCGATCGCGTGTTCGAACTCGACGAGTTCGTTGTCATCGAGGCCGCGGACATCGACTCCGGACAGCCCGACGAGTTGGGCGACTTGGTGGAGCAGGAACGCGCGGGCGAGGGTGCCGGGGCCGCGCCGGGGCGGAAACCGATCCCGCAGCTCGATCCACGCGGCGATCAGATCCGGCCTCCCGCCGGTCGACCGACCACGTCGTTCACGCAGTGCCCACGCGGTGGCGACGCGGTCGAGCACGAGCCGCAAGGCGAGAAAGTCGACCAATCGCACCGGCAGTCGGACCACCGGCGCCCGGTCGGGCCGCACCTCGAGTTGCCGCACCATCCCAGCCCAGCCGCGGAGCGCCACGAGAGACCGGGCCACGTGATCCGGCCAGGCGTGCCGCGGAATGCCCAGACCCGCGAACTCGGCCGCGATCACGTCGAGTGCGACCGATTCGTCGGCCGGGCCTGCGTCGCAGGCCGCCGCCACCCGCCGCAGGCGGTCCGGGAGCGCGTGAGCCCAGGACTCCAGCGGCCCGCCGCCCCAGCCCACGAGACCGGCGCACGCCGCGAGCAGCCCGCGTTCGCGGTCCGGCATCGGCCACGATGCGACGCCCTGGTCGAGGTAGGCCGCGACGAGCCGGATCAGGAGGGGATGCACGAGGGCGTCGGTGTCGAGCGTGGGATCGATGGCGAGCAGCAGGTCGCGATGCCGTACCGGCGGTTGCACGTGAATGATCGCGGGCCGGGACCGCGACGTGGCCTCCAGGCAGGCATGCCAGAGGTCGTTGGCCATGAACCGCTCCGCCTCGGCGTCGGAGGCCTTTCCGGCCGCGCGACCGACGGCGATGAGTCGCGCCCGCAGGTTCGGATCGAGGTCGGGCCGGGCGTGCTCGATCGCGGAACTCTCCGAGAGCGTCCAACGCACGGCGGAGTCGCTTTCCATTCGCACCGGATGCAGGAGCAGTTCACGCTGCAGTGCCGCGAGAGTGATGCGACCTCCGGCGAGCGTCACCAGCGTGCGATCGCCGAGGTCGGCCGCCAGCACCGCATCGATGTCGACGTCGCGGATGCGGCCGCGCGCGAGTTCCTCGCGGTAGCGGCTCTCGGGCAGGAAGGGCTCCGCGTCGTAGAGCCGTGCCGCGCGAATCACCGCCTCTTCGAAGGGCAGATCCTCGAATCCGTGGAGCGGGTTCTGGGCGACGAAGGCGTCGATCGGTCCCTGGGGCGGCAGGAGCCGTGCGGACGCCTCGACGAGGCGGGCGATCTCGGCGCGATGGGCTGATGCGGATGCCATGGGGACACGACGTCGACTGGTCGCGATGGCGCGACTGACGATCCGCAGGGGCGCGGGATCGCGGGACGGAAGAGCCACCCGGCAGAGGCCGGGTGACGGTCGGGCTTCAGCCGCGCGCAGGAGGCCCGCGGATCGTCACTGACGCCGAACACGTGCCGGCCGCCCGATGCGCGAGTCGACCGTGTCGCCGGTGGCGGGCTCGGGGCAGCGTCCAGTCCGACACCACCGCAGCCACGGCGACATGGGGAGACTCCGTCCGTTCGTCATCATCGACGTCGGATTCCGATTGCTGCAGAAGCGAACCCGTCTCGCCCTCGGCAACGTCGATGTCAGGAGCCTGCTCCCGGGACAGCCCCCACGCGGCGCGGCCCGTGAACGACATCGGCCCGCAGGCCAGGAACGCCGCCACACCGACGGCTGCGAGGAGCATGCGTTGGGGGTAGGACATCATCTCCGCGCCGCCATCGCCAAGGGGACCAACTCCTGAACCGACACCGAAGAATAGTATCGGTCCGCCCCGAGCGTCGTGCCCGCCGAGAAACCTGAAGGCCTCGACAGGATCTCTCCCAGTCGTTGCCGCCGGCGGACGGGGGCGTCGCGGACCCCGCCGCCGGCGGTTCGATGGGCCGAACGCCTTCGGCCACCGACTGGGAACGATACCACCCGTCCTCCAGAGGGGTGGGTTCGGAGGCGGTCACCTCCGTTTGCGGTCGCGGATGGCCGGCGCGGAGGCGAGCGTCAGGACGATCACCTCCTCGCCGGTCACCGGGCTGATGTCGTGGTGGAC
>CAIXGY010000034.1 GCA_903919035.1 uncultured Planctomycetaceae bacterium
CCCGGATGTGCCATGTTGGCCCCGATGCCGCCGACTTCGGCCGCGAGATGAATGACCACGTCGGGCCGGGCCGTCTCGTACAGCCGTTCGACATCCGCCTCCACCGTGAGGTCGAGATCTCGCTTCCGCGGCACGACGATCCGGTCGGCGGCCACGCCCCGCTCACGCAGCACGCGGCACACGGCCGTCCCGAGAAACCCGGCGCCTCCGGTGACCACGATCCGCTTGGTGGCCAGGTCAGTCGTCATGGGACACGTCATCGCGTCAGCGGTCGGTCAGGCCGGTGGCATCGCCGACGTTCAGGAGCACCTGCTCCCGGCGGGCGAGTTCGAGGTCGGAGTCGACCATCATTGCCACGAGTTCGTCGAACGACACCCGTGGCTTCCAGCCGAGCTTCTCTCGGGCCTTGCTCGAGCAGCCCAGGAGGAGATCCACCTCCGTGGGCCGGAAGTAGCGCGGGTCGATTTCGACGAAGTCGCGGTACTCGAGGCCCAGCCGGCCGAAGGCCTGTTCGCAGAACTCCCGCACCGTGAACATCGTGCCGGTGGAGACGACGTAGTCGTCGGGCTCGTCCTGCTGAAGCATGAGCCACATGGCCTCGACGTAGTCGCCGGCGAAGCCCCAGTCGCGCTGCGCGTCGAGGTTGCCGAGGTAGAGCCTGTCCTGGAGCCCGAGCTTGATCCGCGTGGCGGCCCGCGTGATCTTCCGCGTCACGAACGTCTCGCCGCGCCGCGGGCTCTCGTGGTTGAAGAGAATGCCGCAGGAGGCGTGGATGCCGTAGCTCTCGCGGTAGTTCACCGTGATCCAGTGGGCGTAGAGCTTGGCCGCGCCGTAGGGGCTTCGTGGGCGGAAGGGCGTCGTCTCGGTCTGCGGCGTTTCGGCCACCTTGCCGAACATCTCCGAACTCGACGCCTGGTAGAAACGGATCGGGCGGCCGAGGGCATCCTGCTGATCGCGAATCGCCTCCAGCAGCCGGAGCACCCCGACCGCCGTGACGTCGGCGGTGTAGGTAGGCTGATCGAAGCTCACGCGCACGTGGCTCTGGGCGGCGAGGTTGTAGACCTCCGTGGGCCGGATCCGGCGAACCAGCCTTGCCAGCCCGTTGCCGTCGGCCATGTCACCATAGTGGAGCGTGAGCGTCCGGCCGGGATCATGAACATCGCGGTAGATGTGGTCGATCCGCTGGGTGCTGAACGAACTGGACCTGCGGATCAGGCCGTGCACCTCGTAGCCCTTGTCGAGCAGCAGCTCGGCGAGATACGAGCCGTCCTGGCCGGTGATGCCGGTGACGAGGGCGATCTTCGGAACGTCAGTCACTGTAGCCCCCGCCAGGGATGTGTTTCACCGACCGCGACGCTTCAGGATACTGCACGCATCGCCGTCGACCAGCGGGTGAAAAAGGCCCCCGCCTCGTCCGGTGCCTCACGGAGATGCCGTGTCGTTCACGCATGGGATGCGTCACGCCCGCGGCGCGGCTGGTTCGGCTGCCACCACCTCGTCGAACCGGCCCGAGCGGACGATTCGCCCACCCTCCAGGCGGTGCAGCACGTCGCAGTGTGCCACCGTGCTCAGGCGATGCGCGACGATGATCAGCGTCTTCGTGCCATGCAGCGCCTCGACCGCTGCCATCACTTCCCGCTCCGTGTCGGCGTCGAGCGAACTCGTGGCCTCGTCGAGCACCAGCACCTGCGGGTCGTGGTAGAGCGCCCGGGCGATGGCGATCCTCTGCCGTTGCCCGCCCGACAGCCACGCGCCCCGCTCGCCGACGCGGGTCTCGACGCCCTGCGGAAGGCCCCGCACGAAGTCGTCGAGGCGGGCGGCCGCGAGCGCCCGGGCGACGGCCTCGTCGTCGATGACGTTCTCCGGGACGCCGAAGGCCACGTTCCGGCGGATGCTGCCGTCCACGAGATAGATCGACTGGGGCACGTAGCCGATGATCTCCTGCCAGCCGCGCAGATTGTTCCGGATGTCGAAGCCGTCGACCGTGACCCGTCCTGAAGAAGGCGGCAGGAGGCCGAGCAGCACGTCGACGAGCGTGCTTTTGCCCGCACCGCTGCCGCCGATGAAGCCGATTGAGGAGCCGTGCGGAATGGTGATGTCGACATCGTGCAGCACGTCCTGCCCATCCGCGAGGTAGCGGTAGCAGACGGAATCGAGATGGATGAGTTTGCGGAAGGGCACGAGCGTCGCCGGTCCCGGCTGGGGCAACGTGCGCTCGAGCTGGAGATGGCGCACGAGCGACTCGACCATCGGCTGGGCGTGCCGAAGCCGCTGGGCCGCGATCGTCGCCTGGTTGACCGACGGCAGCATCCGAAAGGCCACGGTGGCGTAGAGGCCGAGGATCGGGAGCAGGGACCGCACGCTCGCCCCGTGCCAGGTGGCGATGACCGTGAGCAGCAGCGTTGTCACCACCGCGAGCACCTCGAACGACGGCCTGGGCAGTTGCTCGACGAGCCACTGGAGCGTGGCCATGCGGGCGGTGGCGTCGGTGTGCGCGCGGAAGTCCGCGGCGAACTCCCGCTCGCAGCCATACACCTTCACCTCCTTGATGCCGGCGAGGCCCTCCTGCATCTGCTGCCGGAGCAGTCGCTTGTGGCGATTGACGCCTTCCGCCCAGTGCCGCGAGCGGGAGTGGACGGCGCGATTGAGGAGCCAGCCGGCGCAGGGCCGGGGGCAGGGCCGATGCATCGCTCGTCATGAACGCGAGCACCGGGACCATGAGTCCCACGCTGAGCATCTCGAGAACCGTGCCCGTCAGCATGATGCCCAGGACGACGATCGCCCGCCGCCGTTCGGACGGACGGAGGATCGACCATACCTGGAGGAGCATGCTCATCGCGCTGGCATCGGATGACGGCTCGGGCCGACGTCGCGGATGCTAGTCTCCCAGCGTGACGCTGCTGAGCCAGCCGGTTCGCAGGCTGGCGTAGGCCTCGGGGGCTGAGTCGAAGTCGAGCCAGTGACGGAAGCCCTGGTGCATGCCCTCGAGCCCGAGTCGCTCGGTCAGCGACATGAGCGCGGGCGATTCGGCACGCTTGGCATCGCGACGCCACGGATAGCCGCCGCGGAGGCCGACATCGGCCGAGTCCGCGTTGCCGTGGAGGGCGAGGGCGTGGCCGCAGACATCCTCCAGCTCGTCGGCCAGTCGCAGTGTCAGGACGTCGGCATCCCCCGCCTCGGGATCTGCCGCCAGGCTGTGGAGGTCGGCGGTCTCGAACACCGTGTAGCGCTGCACGAGGTCGTCCACGCTCGACCCGAAGCGCCCAGCCACCAGAGGGCGGCGCTCCTCCGGCGCGAGGCCGTCCTGGAACGGCACCCGGCGTTGGTACAGGGCGTGCAGCAGCGCTCCGATCACCCAGTCGTCCGGGCAGCCGGACTCCAAGACCAGGCTCGCGGTGCCGACCAGGTGCGCGATGAAGGGTTTGCCAGAGCCCCGGGCCAGGGGAAAGACCTGCCGCAAGGCGAAGAGGTACGCATCGGCGAGCCGGCGTCCCTGATCGCGGGAATACCCGCGGGCGAGCGCCTGCTCGTAGAGTTCCAGGTTGGTCTGGGCCGGGTGAATGAAGTGGTCTCTCATGATGCCTCTCGTGATCCGTAGATCCGATCTGCCTCGGCGGGGCTCACGTCGAGCGCTGGGTTCACCGTGAAGATCCGATCGAGCATCATCAGATCCGACTCCGTATCGACGGCGAAGCCGGGGCAGTTCGGCGGCGAGGTCGGGGCCGGAAGACCGACGATGTGGAAGTCCGCCGGATGCTCGTACACGTATTGCGTGAGGTGCTCCTGCTGCGCGTCGGACACGACGCCATCCAGGATACGCCGCAGCGTGCCGGTGCGGACGATCTCGGTGGTGAGCCCCCGCGGGCA
>CAIXGY010000035.1 GCA_903919035.1 uncultured Planctomycetaceae bacterium
AGACCCGAGCCGGTTGGGCGAAGAGGCCGGGTTGATGTCGCGTCGTCCGGTGGGCGAAAGCCTTCGTCGCTGTGGATCCATGGCTGCACGCCATTCGGGATGGCATGCCCACGCGAGCCATGGCTCCAAGGCTCCTTCGGCTTCCGCCCACCGGACTCCTCGTGTCGTGAGCCGATCCGGCGTGGAGGCCTTCCGTTCGCGACTGGCAGGTCGATTTTCGGGGTTTTGTCCGCCGTGGCCGGCTGCTACCTTCCCCAGCCCACGCCAGGCCCCCCATGTACAAACTCCTGCTCTGCTGGCGCTACCTCCGCACCCGCTGGATCGCGCTGGCGAGCGTCGTGAGCGTGACGCTCGGGGTGGCCACGATGATCGTGGTCAACGCGGTGATGGCGGGCTTCTCCCACGAGATGCAGACCCGCATCCACGGGATCCTGTCCGACCTCGTCTTCGAGAGCCACTCGCTCTCCGGCTTCCAGGATCCCGACTTCCACATGGAGGAGATCCGCAAGGCCGCGGGCGACCAGATCGCCGGGATGACGCCGACGGTGGCCGTGCCCGCCATGCTCTCCTTCCAGGTGCGCGGACAGTGGGTCACGCGGCAGGTCATGTTCATCGGGATCGACGAGGCGACCCACGCCGGAGTCAGCGACTTCGGCCGCTACCTCCAGCACCCGGGCAATCGCCGGCAGCTCTCCTTCCACCTTCGCGACGGCGGCTACGACACGGTCGACAGCCAGTCCGACACCGCTCGTCCCGCCGTGACGCGGCCGGCGCTCGAGGGAGCCGGCTGGCAGCATCGCCGGATGCGGGTGGAGCGCGAACGGGCCTGGCGGGCCCAACAGGATGCGGATCGGGCGCGGACCGACGACACGGCGTCGAACGAAGATGACCGGCCCGCCGATCGCCAGGTCGATGAACTGCTGGCGGCGACGAGCCCGTCCGACGAGGCCGCCGCGGGCCGGCCCGCCGATCCGTTCAAGGCCGCCCGGCCCGCCGAGGGCCGCACCATGGATCCGGCCCGCGAGCAGTTCACCGGGATCGTTCCCGGCATCGGCCTGGCGAGCTTCCGCGACGCATCCGGCATCGACCGCTTCCTCGTGCTGCCCGGCGACGACGTGAAGGTGACGTTTCCCACCGCGGGCACGCCCCCGAAGGCGGTCAGCGACACCTTCACGATCGTCGATTTCTACGAGAGCAAGATGAGCGAATACGACTCCAACTTCGTCTTCGTGCCGATCGCCGCCCTGCAGCGGATGCGCGGGATGATCGATCCCCAGTCGGGTGTGGCGAGCGTCAACTCGATCCAGATCAAGCTCCGTGAAGGGGCCGACCTCGACGCCGTGCGCGACCGCCTGCGGCGGGTGTTCCCGGCCGATATCTACGCCGTCTCCAGTTGGCGCGACAAGCAGGGCCCGCTCCTGTCGGCCGTCGACATGGAGATGTCGGTGCTCAACATCCTCCTGTTCCTCATCATCGCCGTGGCCGGCTTCGGGATCCTCGCGATTTTCTTCATGATCGTGGTGGAAAAGACCCGTGACATCGGCATCCTGAAGTCGCTCGGCGCCCGGGCCACCGGGATCGCGGGCATCTTCCTCGGCTACGGCCTGTTCCTCGGGCTCGTGGGCGCGGGGGCGGGCATGGCCCTGGGGCTCGCCATCGTCTGGAACATCAATCGGATCCGGGCCGGCGTCGAGTGGCTCACCGGCCAACGAGTCTTCGATCCTTCGATCTACTACTTCTTCAAGATCCCCACGATCGTCGAGCCCTTCACGATCCTGTGGATCGTCGCCGGTGCCGTCGCGATCGCCGTGGCCGCGAGCGTGTTGCCGGCGCTGCGGGCCGCCCGGCTGCACCCCGTGGAGGCCCTGCGACATGAGTAGCGCCCTGCTCGAGCGACCAGCCCCCGCCGCCACCACCGCGCCGCCCGGTCTCCTTCAGGTTCACGACCTGCGGAAGCGCTATCGCTCCGGCGACCGCACGCTCGAGGTTCTCCGCGGTGTGGACTTCGCCGTCGCGCCGGGCGAATTCGTGGCCATCGTCGGCCAGAGCGGCTCGGGCAAGAGCACGCTCTTGCATCTCATGGGCCTGCTCGACGGCGCCGATGACGGCACGATCTCGCTCGACGGCGTGCGGATCGACGACCTGCCCGCAGCCCGCCGCGACCGGCTGCGGAACACGGCGCTCGGCATGGTGTTCCAGGCCTACCACCTGCTGCCCGAACTTGACGCGCTGGAAAACGTTCTCGCTCCGCTCATGGTCCGTCACGGAGTGCTCGAATGGCTCCGTCTCCGCGGGCGGGCCCGTGCCCAGGCTCGGGAGTTGCTCGAGCGATTCGGCCTCGGCGGCCGGCTCCACCACAAGCCACGGCAACTCTCCGGCGGAGAGATGCAGCGGGTCGCCATCGCCCGGGCTCTCGTCACGCGTCCGCGGGTGCTCTTGGCCGACGAGCCCACGGGCAATCTCGACGAGGCCACGGGTGCGGAAATCCTCGACACGCTCTGCGATTTGAATCGGCAGGACGGGCTTTCTATAGTGCTCGTCACGCACGACGCGGCGATCGCCCGGCGGGCCGACCGGATCGTGCGGCTGGCCGCGGGCCGCGTCGAGGACGCCTGACGCAGGTTCCCCAATGCCCCGCATCATCTTCATGAACGACCGCCTCGTCCCCGAGGACGAGGCCCGGGTGAGCGTGTTCGACCACGGCCTGCTCTACGGCGACGGCGTGTTCGAAGGGCTGCGGAGCTACGCCGGCAAGGTGTTCCGCCTCGACGAACACCTCGATCGCCTCTACGCCAGCGCGCGGGCCATCTGCCTGGAGATCCCGCTGGCGAAGGCGGCGGTCGCCCGGGCCGTCGTCGACACGCTCGCGGCCAACAAGCTGACCGACGGCTACGTGCGGCTCGTGGTCACCCGGGGCGCCGGCTCGCTCGGCCTCGACCCCAACCGCACGAAGAACCCGCAGGTGATCGTGATCGCCGACACGATCGCCCTCTATCCGGCGGAGTTCTACGAGAAAGGCCTGCGGATCGTGACGGCCGCCACGCAGCGGACGCAGTCGGCGGCCCTCTCGCCACGCATCAAGTCGCTCAACTACCTCAATAACATCATGGCCAAGCTCGAGGGCCTGCAGGCCGGCTGCGTCGAGGCCCTGATGCTCAACCACAAGGGGGAGGTGGCGGAGTGCACCGGCGACAACGTGTTCGTCGTCCGCTCCGGTGTCCTGCTCACGCCGCCGCCCGACGCCGGCATCCTGGAAGGGATCACGCGGAACGCCGTCATGGAACTGGCCCGGGCCGCCGGCATCGATTGCCGCGAGGCCACGCTCGTGCGGCACGACCTCTACACGGCCGACGAGTGCTTCCTCACGGGCACGGCCGCGGAGGTGATACCGGTCGTCGAGATCGACGGCCGGAAGATCGGCGCGGGGGCGCCCGGCCCCGTCACCCGGCGGCTCACGGCCGACTTTCACGCGCTCGTGCGACGGTAGCCGCGCGAATCGACGTCACGTCGGCCGCCGCCATGCGTCACTTCCTGGAGGCGGATTCGCTCGAAGCGAAACGCTGGCCGGGTGTCGAGATCGACGAGCCGCTCATGGCGATGGGCCTCCACGTCCGCCACGAGGGCCTTGAAATTGTCGTAGCTGACGTTCGCGGGAGAATACGGCTGCGCTCCGGCGTCGGGGATGCCCGTGCCGTCTCGCTCGGACGTTCGCGACGGGCGTCGTGCCCGTCGCTCACTCGATGCTGGCCTCGCTTCGCAATCCTTCGCTGCGCTCGGCCAGCAACGCCGGCTCGACGGTACGGGCATCCCCGAGCCGGTTGGGCGCACAGGCCGGCTGCCG
>CAIXGY010000036.1 GCA_903919035.1 uncultured Planctomycetaceae bacterium
GTTTACGTCCAGCTCCACTACGTTTATCCAGTTGGGGCTGTTTGCAGAGATTGACCGCGAAGGCGGGCGCTACGATTCGGTGCGCGTCAAACTAGGTAAAATGGATCCCAAAACCCAGGCGGCCCGGGGCGTGCTCGTTCCCAGTCGTTCCGGTTCACGCGGGGGTCAGGCGCGTGAGGCGTTCGTCACGTCGGGCTCACTCGTCGCAGCCGCAGGCCGGCTCGGCGGCACAGGCGGGATCGGCCGAGCAGTCCGGTCGCAGGCGACCTCACGCCACACCACCTTCGGCACGCAGCGGGTCACCGTGAAGGCGACCTTCTTCGGCACGAGGCGGCAGACGTCGTCCCCGGTGGCGGATACCACCGACGCCGAAGGCGACCGATTCCTTGTGTGCCACACCCGCGGCGGCCGCCGGATCGCGGTGCCCCTCGGCGAGGTCGCGCGGCTGGAGCGTCATCCGCGGGCGGACCTCGAACGCGTCGGACAGCGGCTCTGCGAGCTGGAGCTGATCGAACGTGAGCGACGGGCGGCGGCTCAAGGCCGCCCGCTTCCCGCAGACGAAGACGCTCGACGAGTTCGACTTCGGCCAGCAGCCGTCGATCAACAAGCCCCTCGTGCTCGAACTGGCCAAGGGTCAGTACATCGACAACCGGGAGAACGTGCTGCTCATCGGCTCAAGCGGCGTGGGCAAGACGCATCTGGCGATCGCTCTCGGCCTCGCAGCCTGTGGGCAGGGACGAAAGGTGCGATTCTTTCGGGTGACCGAACTGATCACGCTGCTCATGGAGGCCAAGGAGGAGAAGCAGCTCCTCCGGTTCCGCAAGCAGATCAAGCAGCTCGACCTCATCGTCCTTGACGAATTGGGCTATGTTCCGACCGGGAAGGTAGGGGCCGAGCTGCTTTTTGACGTCCTGAGCACGGCCTATGCGCGGCAGAGCCTGATCGTCACCACGAACCTGCCCTTCGAGCAGTGGACCGAGGTGCTTGGCAGCGAACGGCTCAGCGGAGCCGCCCTCGACCGCCTCACGCATCGCTGCCACATCCTCGAAGCCAAGGGCGAGAGCTTTCGCCTCAGGGACGCCCGCAGACGGCAGCGGCGGGCCACCGGCCCGTCCTGAACCCGCCATCCTTGGAGCAACCAGCCACCCCGTAGTAGATTCAACCCATCCCCAGCGCTGCACTTTTCTGCCGCCCCGCGCTGCACTTTTCAACCGGCGTTCACAGCCGGGCTCAGAATTTGAGCTGCGCACGCCTTCGGCAGCCCTCGGCGACTTCCCGAAGGATTGCCTTATCCAACTTCGCGTCCGCCAGGAGCCGCTTGAGCCGAGAGTTCTCCTTCTCGAGCTCCTTGAGTCGCTTCGCCTGATCCATCCGCAGACCGCCGTACTTCTTCTTCCAGCGGTAGTAGGTCTGCTCCGTCACGCCGATCTTCTTCACAGCCTTGGCGACGGTCTTACCCCTGCCCAACTCAACTTCGACGTCTCGAAGCTTGGGAATGATGACCTCCGCCTTCTCCGCTTTTCCTCGTGGCATTTCTTGCCCACTCTTGGTTGCGGCCACCCAGGATTCTCGCTCCTTGAGTGACCTCGTTTAAGGGGGGCAGGTCACTTCTCGTACGCATTGAGAAAATCTTCTCGCGTGATCGCACTCTGTCGGCAAATGATTCGTAACGTCGATGACTTGATGGTCTTGTGATTCGGCAGCGTCAAAGGCGTCTTGGTGCCATCCGCATTCTGCCTGATCATTGCGATATGCTCCCGCTCGCGGACGATCTGGAAACCCAGAGCCTCGAGCGCCGCAACCACGCGAGCTCTCGATGCGTCCCTCGGGAACTTGTCCATCAGTCGGCGTTCACGAGTTCCGTTTCGGTGACGTAGGCATGCAGGAGCGGAGAGTCGTCCGCGAATGCTTCCTGGCCGAAGGTCTCGATGTGAAAGCGGATCGCAGACTGGACGTCCGCGATTGCCTCGTCGGCATTGTCGCCCTGCCCGACTACGCAGCCGGCGAAACCGAGCGGATAAGCAACGAATCCATCTTCATGCTGCTCGACGACAATCTTGTATTTGACTGAGGTCATGGCTGGCTCCGAGCGAACTTCTACTGAATTCAACTCTATGGCAGCTATTTGCTGCCAGCAAGTGCGAGCGCCGGCCCATTTCGCGGGTATGGTAGTGGCCTAACGGGGCATTTTGAGGTGGACCCCAATCTTTGGACAGTGGGGGGCCCTGTTTAAGGTGTAGCGCTACTGGGCGGTGGCCCGCGAGACCCATACCAAGGGTCTCGCGCGGCCACGAGGCTGTTTACGGGTTGTGTTCCTGTTGGTGATCGTTCGTTCTGAGTCCGCCTCAACGGATAATTGAGCGCGAACGCTTTCGTCGCGTCAGCCATCGGCGTAGACCTCCGACGGTGTGCGGTACCCGAGGGCCTGGTGGGGCCGCTCGTCGCGGTAGAAGTCGAAGTACTTCCCCAGCGACTTCTGGGCCTGCCAGCCGTCGGTGTAGTCCCGCAGGTAGACCTCCTCGTACTTGACCGTCCGCCAGAGTCGCTCGACGAACACGTTGTCGAGCGCCCGGCCACGGCCATCCATCGAGATGGTCACGCCGCTCTTCTCCAATCGGCTCGTGAAGGCCGACGCCGTGAACTGGGCTCCTTGGTCCGTGTTGAAGATCTCGGGCCGGGATCGCGACAGCGCCGCGTCGAGGGCTTCCACGCAAAAGTCGCCGGTGAGCGTGTTGGAGAGCCGCCACGACAGGACGTTGCGGCTGTAGAGGTCCATGACCGCGGTCAGGTAGAGGAAGCCATGCTGCAGCGGGATGTAGGTGATGTCGCTGGCCCACACGTGGTCGGGCCGCGTGATCGCCAAATCCCGCAGTAAATACGGGTAAGCCTTGTGGCCCGGCGCCGGGCGGCTGGTCGATCGCTTAGGGCGCACCGCCTCGAGGCCCATCAGTCGCATGAGCCGCTGGGCCCGCTTGCGGTTGATGCCGAAGTGCTCCCGGACCTTGCGGGTGCCGAAGAACGGCCGCTTGATGTACAGGCGGTCGATCTCCCGCATCAGGGCCAGGTTATCCGCCGACTCGCCAGCAGGCTGGTAGTACCAACTGCTCCGCGGCAGGCCGACCAGTTGGCACTGCCGTGCCACGCTCAGGTGCTTGTGGTTGGGATCGATGCATAGCCGCTTGACCTCAGCCGACCTCGGCAGCTTTTTTTCTCAACCATTCGACCTCCAACTTCAGGCGGCCGATCTGCTCGTAGAGCTCTTCCTCATCTGTGGCCTGCTCGGTCCGCCGCTGCCGCCCATCGGCGAACAGCTCGGCCACCTGGGCCATCAGCTGCTTCTTCCAGGCCGTCACCTGGCTCGTGTGGATGCCGAACTGGCTCGCCAGCTGGGCTGTCGTCCGGTCACCCCTGGCAGCAGCCAGGGCCACCTTTGCCTTGAATGCGGCCCCAAAAAATCGTCGCTTCCCGGCCATCGTCCTGCGCCTTATAGGGTGCCTCCCGCCCGGGAGAGTTCACCTAATCAGGGCGCCCAAAAAATGGGGGTCCACCTCAATGTACGTCCGGCTCTCCCTTCACACTCGCCGCGACGGCGGCCCCGAACGCATCCGCTACTCCCTCCCCCGCCACAAGCGCGGTACATGGGTCGGGCCCGGCCGGAAGCGCACGGCCACCGCCCCGGGGGAGAACGGCGTGGTCGATTTCTCGCCCTTCGAGTTTCTCAACCGCCTGACAGGCCTCGTGCCCCCGCCGCGAGAGCACCGGCACCGCTACCACGGTGTCTTCGCCCCGAATCACCCGCTCAGGCCCGCCGTCACGGCGCTGGCCATCGGCAATCTCAGCAAGCGGGGCCACACGGCATCCTCTCCCCCTCTCCGTCCGGGAGAGGGCTGGGGTGAGGGTGCCCACCATGCCCAGAGCCGCTCCCACGACACCTCGAGAATCGCGTGGGCCAAGCGCATCGCGCGCAAGAGCCGAAGACGTTCCGCTCGCGTGCCCAGCCTGCGGCGGTGACATCCGCCTCATCGCCTTCAGCACCGACGCGGCGCCGATCAGCACAATCCTGCTCCATCTCGGTGACCCGCTCGAGCCGCCGCCGCTGGCCCCGGCGCGAGGCCCGCGCACCACGTGGGACGAGCTCGTGCAGGTGCCTGACGACCGCGACGCGATGCAGACGTCTTCCGACGACCTGCCGGTGATCGACATCCGCAGCCTCTGAACGTTCCGCCACACGGCCTGATTCGAGGCGGGTCTCTGCGCAGACTGAAAATCACCCCTGAATCCATCCCTTGATCCGCGTCTCGCGGATCACCCAGGGACACAACCACCGTCGCATTGGCCACCCCACGACCGGTCAACGGCCTCCCGTCATGAGCGAATCGCTTGCGGAAGTTCCGTTGACCGTCCTATTCTTCGTTCCTCCACCTGCGGAGTCCGCGATGCTCGCCAAGAAACCGCCCACGGTGACGCGATACCGGAACCTGTGGCGACACCTGGAGAATCCAGGGCGTTATCTGCGTTGGAAGTCGGGGCTCGATCGCCGGGAGCCGCTCGAGTTCGTCCTGCGCGGCGGGATCCGGGTCAGGGTGCCGGGCAAGCGACTGGTGGAGTTCAAGGAGATCGTCTGCGACGACGTCTATCGCCGGGGCTTCGTGCCGGGCTCGATCCGACCGGCCGCGGACGGCCGCACGACGATCGTCGACGTCGGGGCGAACATCGGCGTGTTCTCGCTCTTCATCAAGGCGGTGTATCCCGATGCCACGGTGATCGGGGTCGAGCCCCTGCCGGGGAACTACGACTACTATCGCCGCAACCTGGAGCTCAATCCCCGGCTCGGCTCGTCCGTGGTGGCGGTGCAGGTGGCGCTGGCCGCGCAGGCGGGAACGCTGAGGCTGCACTCGCTCGGCGGGGACGAGTTTCCGACGGACGCGACCCTGTGGAGCCCCGCGGCCGCCGGCGGGACCGTCTTCGACGTCGCGGCCCGGACCTTGACGGACATCCTGGCGGAGCACGGCCTCGCGCACGTCTCGCTCCTCAAGCTCGACTGCGAGGGCGCGGAGTTCGAGATCCTCTACCGCGCCGGCCGCGAGGCTCTCGAGCGGGTGGCGGCCATCGCGATGGAGGTCCACGAGGGGCGAGGCCCGGACGAAAACATCCGCGCGCTCGGCCCGTTTCTGTGCCGCCAGGGGTTCACCTGCACGCTCTCCCGACGGGGCGACTTCATCTGGGCCGCCCGGGATCCGCGCAGCCTCGTGCGGGCGGACCTGCGGCCGTGAGCGACGGAGCCGACGCTGCGGCCCGCGTCCGGCCCACCGGTTGTGACCCCGGCGGCGCGCCTCCTATGCTGCCGCCATGCCCGCTTGCGACCTGCCGTGGTGCGTGATCGGCGCCGGCCCCTCCGGGCTCGCGGCGCTCAAGAACCTGCTCGAGGCGGTCGTGCCGCTCGGGGCCCCGGGCCACGGCTGGGAGGTGCGGGCGGCGGGCGGTGAGGCCCGGCGCTACGCCGTGGTCGTCGTCGCCAGCGGCCACAACCACGTGCCCCGCTGGCCACGCGGCCGACTACAAGTCGCCGACCGTGCCGGTGGCGATCGACCGCACCGTGGGGCTTCCCTGGCGGCACGGCCTACCGCGGCCCGACCACCGGCTCTGGGAGACGCATCCGATCGTCAACGCCGACATCCTCGCGCGGATCGACGCCGGCGCGATCGAGCGAGCGTCGGCGTCTCCCTCGTGGATCGCGACGTGCCGAGCTACTTCACGAGCCTCGAGCATCTCCTCAGATACTGGGTCCGGCCCGCCTTCGCGCTCGAGCGGCTTTCCCTGCACGCGTGCCCCGACGGCGGTCCCGAGCGCGTCCGCTATGCACTCCCACGCCACAATCGCTCCGCCTTGGAACCGCCTTGTTTGTCGCCGTCAGCCTCGTGGCCGGCGGCCCTTCGAGTGCCACCCGCGCTTCGACGTTGGTGCTTTATCCCTTGAACAACTCGGCCGACGGCCAAAGCGGTCTGTCGTATCAGGCGTTCGATTCGGCCGTGCTGGCATCTTCCAGCGTGGCGCCGGGGGCTGGGGTGGGTGTTTTCGGGGTGGGCACCGACTCGTGGAGCGGCAGCACGGAAGTGCTCAAGAACGGCCCCGGCAGCTCGATTGCCAACGCGACGGCAGCCGACGCCCTTGCGAACAACTGGTACTTCACCATCAACATCACACCGAACACGACGATGGACATCGGTTCGATTGAAGCCGACTGGAGCCGCGGTGGGGCGGCGGAGGTACGCGGTTGGTTCGTTCGCTCCAGTCACGATGGCTTTGCGACGAACCTGTACTCAAACGAGACCCCGGCTGGCACGGCCACCGGGCTGCAGCACGTCAGTTTCAACCTCAGCGGTTTTACGGGAAACGGTGCCACCGACTTCAGGTTCTCTATCTAAACGCCTGACACGAAACGCTCCATGGATTTTCGGAATATCCAGTTCAACGCGCCGGCCGTACCCGAACCCTCGACGCTCGCCATGACGCTCGCTGGCCTGGCCTGCGGCTTGGCGATGGTTCCGCGACGTACGCGAGCCTGACGCGACAGCGGGCGAGCGTGCCCCAATGCCAGGTTCACCCTGCCTTCGGAGCCGGGCCGGCGACTTGGCTCTGACGGCCGCGACACGCGCAGTGAACTGTCCGACGCCGGGCATGTACGGCTGATGCAGAGGCCGGCTCAGGGCCGATCGACACCGCCATCAAGCTCCGCCGGCCACGCCGAGAGGTCGTCGGGCGTGTCGAACGCGCGGTGCAACGCGGTCAACTCGGCCTCGCGACGCTCGCGAGGTAACCGGGCCCAGGCAGCTGCCTCTTCGCCCATCGTCCGTGCCAGCAGTTCGTAATACCACTCCGGGTACTCGGCCGGAGGGGCCTGGTGTTGATCGGGTACGTCGCTCATGGCAGCATCTCCTCGATCGGCGGGGCGAGGTTCGCGATGTCGCTCGGCTCCAGATTCGCAAGCACGGCGGCGCGGGCCAGGCCGGTTTCATACACGGTAACACGGGCGGCCGCTGTGAGCGGCGCCGCAGGAAGGTCATACCTGCGAGCGGCCGCCGTCACGAGTGCATGCTGATCGGCAAATGCCATCGATCTCGGCCACGGGCAATCCTCGGCCTGCTGCCACCGTCGATAAAAAGCCTTCCAGGCAGTCTGGTAGAGCCCGTAGCGCCCACGGTTCACCGACTCCCAAACGATGCGCTCCGCCCGCACGAGAAACTCGAGACGGTCGTCATCGGCAGTCCGGTCGATGGCCGCAAGCAGCGGCCTTACAGTGCAGGCTGTTTCCCGGGCGCCGGATGGTGTCGCGGCCCAAGCCCTGCGCAGCGGCTCCACGGCCTGGAGGTGCAGCACCGCGCGGGAGTCGTTGCGGGCGAAAGACTGCGACGCAAGACCGCCAACGATCGGCCAGTCCCTGTCACGATCGGTCTTCTTCATCCGCGTCACCGTATCCCGATCGGCGAAGTCGGGATCGGACGGGTCGACGTTCCAGTGCTTCACACGCGGCGGGCGACCGAAGAAATCGACGTGATGGTCGGGGCCGCCCCCTTCGGTGCGCACCGAGAGATGCGACGTCCAGCCTCCGGCGATCCACTCGGCTTCGAACGGCGCACCGAAAATGGAGCGGTAACGGACCGCCCATGGAGGCAGCGAGGCTTCATGGCGGACGAACAGGCTGCGCACCCCCACGGCCTGATCCGGGGGCACAATCCAATCCGAATCCTTGGTGGTCTGCTGCAGTCCGTAGTGAACGCACGCCATCCCGCTCGTGATCGCGAAGCGAATGCCCGACGCCCGCAGTTCGACGCGGAAGGTGTTCAGGAAATCGAGCGGTGTCTGCATGAAAACCTCGATCCCAGCTATCCCGACTCTGGTTCCGTCGAGACCGCAATGATCGCGAATCGCAGTATAAACGCGCACGTGGGTGACGCCGTCCTCCGCTTCGGGCGATTGCAAAACCGCCAGGTTCGGGCACGAGAAGGCGCCCCTCGGCGTACTGGGGCATGGACGAGAGACGTATGCTCCCGTGTATCCTTCCGACGACAAGGCAGACGCAAGCAGGGACGGATCTCGGTGACCCGCTCGAGCCGCCGCCGCTGGCCCCGGCGCGAGGCCCACCCACCACGTGGGACGAGCTCGTGTCGGTGCCTGACGACCGCGCCGCGATGCGGACGTCGCCCGACGACCTGCCGGTGATCGACATCCGCAGCCTCAGCACGTTCCGCCACACGGCCTGATTCGGGGCGGGTCTCTGCGCAGACTGAAAATCACCCCCTTGATCCGGGTCTCGCGGATCGCCCAGTCATTGACCTGCTCGCAGGTCACACGTTCAGCCGCGGGTGAAGGCGACCCGCGATTGGTCGGGCAGCGGGCTGAAGTCGACCTGCGGCAGGTCGGCGATCGCCTTGCGGAGCGCCTGCTCCCAGTTGGAGCGGATCTCCACGAGGTCGGGGTCCGAGGCGTCGAGCCGTCGGTAGCGACGGATCGTGAAGTCGTCGTTGCCGTAGACGAGCAGGTCGATCGGCGGGCCGACGGCGACGTTGGATCGCATCGTCGAGTCGAGCGACAGGATCGCGTACTTGACCGCCTGGTCGAGCGTCGTCTCACCGAAGCGGATGCCGCGGTCGAGAATGGGCCGGCCGTACTTGCTCTCACCGATCTGCAGATACGGCGAGAGCCGCGTGCAGCGGAGCGGATTGCCCTGTGCGTAGACCATGTAGAGCTGCGGCGGCTCGCCGCGGATCTGGCCGCCGACGAGCAGGTTCACCGTGAACCCGATCTTGTCGCGTTCGAGATAGTCACGGTCGATCGCAGCCACGTCCCGCACGTGGCCACCCACGCAGCGGGCGGCATCGTAGAAGTTGGCCGCCGCGGCAAGTCCGGCCCCGGAGCGGAACTCCTGCTCGAGCCGGGTCATCACCGACTGGGTCAGCGACAGGCTGCCGCTGGACAGGATCGTGACCACCCGGTCTCCCGGCACGACGAAGTTGTGCATCTTGCGACACACCTCCACCTGGTCGATGCCCGAATTGGTGCGGGAGTCCGAGGCCAACACGAGGCCCTGGCTGGTGCGAATACCGACGCAGTAGGTCATCGAAGCCTCGTTTGGCCCGGGAATTGCACTGGCGAGAGCAGTTCATCCGCACAGTAGCGGAAGCGGTGGGTTCGTCAAGGAAAATAGGTGGATTTCGCGATGGCATCGACCAGAGGCTGCTCTCGTGGAGGGCAGGGCCTGCACGGTTGGCGGGCAGAGGTCCGTGTCGGCGGGCCGCCGGTGAACGAGGGAGCGTGCCGATGACACCCCCGCTGCTGGCAGAGGTTTCGCCGCCCGAATCGACGGTGCCGGAGACGTCGGTGTTCTCCGCCTACGAACTCAACGCGGCTTACGACGAGTTGTTTTCGTCGGACGGCCTGCCGCGGCCACACTACGCCGCGCTCCATGAGCGGCTCGCCCACACCTCGCCCGACGACTTCCGGCGCCGCAAGGCGATGACCGACCTGTCAATGCGGGAGGACGGCGTGGGTTTCACCGTCTACCGTGCCGAGGAGGGCATCGAGCGGGTCTGGCCGATGGATCCCGTGCCGCGCATCATTCCGGCGGCCGAGTGGCGGCGGATCGAGGCGGGGCTCGTCCAGCGGATCACCGCCCTGAACCTCTTCTTGTGGGACGTCTACCACGAGCAGCACATTCTCCGCGACGGCGTCGTCCCCGCACGGCTCGTGCTGCAGGGGGGGTTTTTCCGGAGGGAGTTCGTCGGCGTCGACGTGCCGCGGCGGATCTACGTCCACATCTGCGGCACCGACCTCATCCGCGACGCAGACGGCTGCTACCTCGTGCTCGAGGACAATGCCCGCACGCCCTCGGGCGTGAGTTACATGCTTCAAAACCGGCAGGTGCTCAAGCGGGTCTTTCCCGCGCTCTTCAACGACTACGACGTCCTGCCCAACGACGACTACCCGGCGGCCCTCCTCGATGTGCTGCAGTGGATCGCGCCGCCCGCGGCGGCCCAGCCCACCGTCGTGCTGCTGTCGCCCGGCATGTACAACTCGGCCTACTTCGAGCACAGCTATCTCGCCCAGCGGATGGGGATCGAACTGGTCGAGGGCCGCGACCTGTTCGTGGATGCGAACCGCGTGTGGATGCGGACCACACGGGGGCCGCGGCGGGTGGACGTGATCTACCGGCGGATCGACGACGATTTTCTCGACCCCCTGACCTTCCGGCCCGACAGCGCCCTCGGCGTGCCAGGGCTCGTCAACGCCTACCGGGCCGGCACCGTCGCACTGGCCAACAGCATCGGCACGGGGATCGCCGACGACAAGGGCGTCTATCCGTTCGTCCCCGACATGATTCGCTACTACTTGAAGCAGGATCCGCTCCTCCCGAACGTGGAGACCTTCCGGCCGGAGATTCCCGCCGAGCGGAGCCACGTGCTGGCCAACCTGGAGTCGCTCGTCGTCAAGCGGGTGAACGAGTCGGGGGGCTACGGCATGCTCGTCGGGCCCGCCTCGACGCGGGAGCAGCGGGAGGAGTTTCGGGCCGCAATCGAGGCGAATCCGCGAGACTTCATCGCGCAGCCCACGATCCAACTGTCGACGCATCCCACCTTCGTGGACGGCCGGCTCGATGGCCGGCACGTCGACCTGCGGCCGTTCGTGCTCTGCGGCGAGCGGGTGGTGGTCACGCCCGGCGGCCTGACCCGCGTCGCGCTCCCCAAGGGCAGCCTCGTCGTCAACAGTTCCCAGGGGGGCGGCAGCAAGGACACCTGGATCCTCGCCGATCGTGGCTCGGCCGAGGATCGGCCCGAAAGGGGGCTCTGATGCTCTCCCGCGTTGCCGACGCCCTCTACTGGATGAGCCGATATCTCGAACGGGCCGAGCATGCGGCCCGGTCCGTGGACGTGACGTTTCAACTCGATCTCGACCTGCATGGCGTGTTGGCCGATTCAGTCGACACCGAGTGGAACGCCCTGCTCGCGCTGCTGCGGATGCCGTCGCCCCCGGGGATCGACGGCCACGTCCCGGCCTCAACCCTGCCCCGCTGGATCCTGGTCGATGGTCGCAACCCCGGCAGCGTGATCACCTGCGTGAATCGCTCGCGGAACAATGCCCGCAGTATCCGCGGCTCGATCAGCCCGCTCATGTGGCGGGAACTCAACAAGCTCCATTGGCGGCTGGCAGATCCAGTGATGCAGTCCCGGGTTGCGGAGTCGCCGCACGACTTCTGCGAGGAGACGCGGATCGGGGTGTTGCTCTTTCACGGCGTCAGCGAATCGACGCTCACGCACGACGAGGGCTGGCACTTCATCCAACTCGGCCGCTACCTCGAACGGGCGGAGAAGGTGCTGCGAATCCTCGGTGCGTGCGAAATCCTGCTCGACTCCGGCGACGCCGCCGATCTGCCGCTGTCGAACCTCCGCTGGTCGGCCGTCCTGCGGAATTGCGCCGCGTACGAGGCCTACCGTCGGCTCTACATCAGCCGCGTCGAGCCGGAGCGGGTGGTGGAGTTTCTGCTCGTCAATGCGGACTTTCCGCACTCCGTGCGGTTCTGCCTGACGCGGGTCGTCGATTCCCTCGCCGAGATCGCCGGCCGGCTGCCGGATCGCTGCGACGACGAGGTCTCGCGGACGGTCGGCCGGCTCCTTTCGGATCTCGTCTACTTCGACGCCGCCGACCTCGACGGTGAGCGGCTTCACGACTTCCTGTCCGACGCGTTGGCCCGGTGCGGGCGGATCGGATCCCTTCTTCAACGGCAATACGCCCTCGTCTGACCGCCGCGGCGGTCCGGAGCCCAGCATGATCCTCGAAATCCAGCACGAGACGGCGATCGACTATGCCGATCCGGTGAGCGAATGGCTGTGTGAGCTCCGCATGGAGCCCGTCAGCGACGCCACGCAGCGATGCCACTCCTTCCGCGTCAGCGCCGGGCAGCACGTGCCGATCCACCACTACCTCGACGGCTTCGGCAATCGCGTCCATCACTTCAACATGCTGCGGCCCCCGACGGCCGTGCGGATCCTGGCGGCGAGCGTCGTCGAGACGGAGGACGGCGGTGCCGGACCGATGGCGAGTGAGGTGTCGTTTCCCGACGGGTGCGCGGGCTACGACGGCGATCTGCCGCTGGACGTCCTCGATTTCCTACCGCTGCGAGGCCCCGTCCGTCACACGCCGCTGCTCGACCCGCTCCTCGCGCAGTTGCGGCCGGTGCCCTGGATGCGGGTGGGGGTGTGGGTCTGTCAGGTGGCCGA
>CAIXGY010000037.1 GCA_903919035.1 uncultured Planctomycetaceae bacterium
GCATGGATGCCGGAGCGCTGCCGTCTTCGAGCAAGCGAAGTCCAGGATGGACGCAGCGAGCGTCCGCCGAGAGGGTGTGGGCAGACCCGAGCCGGTTGGGCGCGGAGACCGGCGTGCGACCGCTGTGAGAGGCACGCCGGTGGCGGCCGGTTCCGTCGCTGTGAATCCATGGCTGGGAGTTGGGTGGTGTGGTGGAGCATTGGGGAGCCATGGCTTCAAGGCTCCTCCACCGTCCGCCACCGGCTTGCCTGTCTTGCCCCGCTTGCCGGGACGGCGTGCGCTCGCCTCCGCTGGCGTTGTGAGGCTGGGACGGGTCGGCTACAAACCCGCCTCGCGCGGCGGCTTCTGACTGGCCGACTGCGGGTCGTCACGAGGTGCGCGATGCGAGGCCGGGATTCAAGACGAGCCGTCCGTGGGTCCAGGGTCCGACAGGCTGACGCCGTGCGGCCGCCGCTGCCACCGCTGCCCACGCCCGCGGGATCCGCCCGGGTGTTCGTGCCGCAGGGCTATGAAGCCGGCTACGACTACCCGCTCGTCGTCTGGCTGGCGGATCCCACCGCCGGCTTCGATCTCGCTCGCGTCATGGCCCGCACGAGCGTGCGAAACTTCGTCGCCGTGCAGCCGGCAGCCGGCCGCGACCCCGAAGCGGGCGCGTGGCGGGCGATCGACCGCGTGCGCGATCGCTGGAGCGTCCATCCGCGGCGGATCTACCTCGTGGGGCAGGGCAGCGGCGGCACAGCCGCCTTCCGCATCGCCTGTCGCGCGCCCGAAGCCTTCGGTGGTGTGGTGTCGCTCGGCGGCCCCTTTCCGCTCGACGAGGGGCTGTTCGCCGCCGTGAGCCGCGTGCGACGGCTGCCGATGCTGCTGTGCCTCGGTCGCGACGAGGTGGCCGCGCACCGTGTCGATCGCGTGCTGCGGCTGTTCCATGCCGCCGGTGCCGCCTTGTCGCTGCGGATGTATCCCGGCGTCGTGGATCTCTCGTCGGGCGTGCTCGCCGACGTCAATCGCTGGCTCATGGACGATGTCTGTGGCACCGCGACGGCCGCGCCGGCGCGGTGCGCGCCCTGACCGCCGATCTTTCTTTGCCGGCCTCACTCCGATGCGCGCCCACCACCACGACTCCCGTTCCATGCGTCGCGGCCTGTCGCCGACCCAGGCGATCGCCCTCGGACTCGTCGCGGCAGCCATGGGCTGGGCGGCCTGGCTCGTGAACGACCGGCCTGCCGCCGAGGAGGTGGAACTGCTCGCCGGCACGATCCTGCCGTCGTCGGAGCTCGCCATCGTCGAGGCGGCCTTCGACCGCGCGCAGCTCACGGATCACCGCTGCGAAGACGGCCGCATCTGGGTGCCACGGCCTCGGCAGAGCGCCTACATGCGGGCCCTCGTCGACGCCGAGGCGCTGCCCCGTGAGTTCGGCTCCAGCCTCCGCCGCGCCATCGAGACCAACAGTCCGTGGCAGAGCCGTGCCGCCCAGCAGGAACACATGCGGGTGGCGGTGCAGGAGGAACTTGCCCACGTGATCTGCTCGATGCCCGGCATCGAGCGGGCCGCGGTGCTCTCCGACGTCGCCGATCGCGGCGGCCTCGACGGTGGCCTCGCCTCCGGTCCCGTTCGCACCGCCAGCGTGAACGTGCGAACGCACCCCGACGTCGAGCTCGAGCCGGCACGGGTGCAGGCGATCCGGGTGCTCGTGGCCGCGTCGATCGCCGGCCTCAACGCCGAGCAGGTGGCCGTCACCGACCTGCGGAGCGGCCGCGTGCATGCGGGGCCTCTCGCCCCGGCCGCTCCCGAGTCCGAGTCGGTGGTCGATCGCGACCTCGCCCGACGCGTCGCGCACGAGAAGCATCTCGCCGCCAAGGTGCGGCAGGCGTTGGCCTTCGTGAAGGGTGCCGTCGTCGACGTGTCCGTGACGTTTCCCGCCACTTCCGTCATCGCGCCCCAGCCCGCGTCGAGGCCACGCCGGCAGAGGCCCGCTGCAGCCAACGCTCCAGCCCAGGTCGGTGGCGATTTCGCCGCCCTCGATGCGGAGGCCGAGGCCACCGCCGACCGGCCCGCGGTCGCCGCCACCCACGACGGCCCCGACACCGTGGTCGTGTCGATCGCCGTGCCCGAAACCTACTTCGCCGTGGCGCTGCGATCGGCCCGCGACCGCGATCCCACCGCCGATCCCGTGGCCGTCGAGGCAGCCGAACGACGGCGGCTCGCGGATCATGTCACCGCGCTCCTGCCGGTCACGCCCCGGGCCGAGAACCGACGGGTGGCGATCACCGTGTTTCCCGACGTGCGGCCTCGTGAGCAGCGCGCCGCCGCCGTTGCGACACCGGCCGCGGATGCCGGCTCGCCCCGTCAACTCCGCGCTGTCGCCGAGGTCGCCACCGCCGCATGGGAGGCGATCGCCCGCGGCGATGCCGCCGCGGTGCCGCGGGAAGCGTGGCTCGTGGCCGGGGCCGCGGTGGGCCTGATCGTCGTGCTGGTCCTCGCCCGACGGCCGCAGGTCGACGGCGAGTCACGTGAGTCCCGACCGCGCCGCCGCCAATCTCGCATCGACTGGTCCGCGATCGATCGCGACGGCCATGCCGACGACGATCCGGCCGCGGCGTCGCCGCGAGTGGCTGCATGAATCCGCCCCGACGTCACCCGTGCCGGCACGGCCGCCGCGCCGCGGCCGCCGTCTGTGCGGGCCTCGCCTGGGTCGCGGCCGTCCGCGGCGCCGAGCCCGGGCCGGTGCCTCTGCTCCGCGACGCGGTGCCCGTCGCCTCCGAGGCTGACCGCCCGCGACCGACCCCGGCCGGCATGGGCGACTGGCGGCTCGTGGCCGCGCTGGGGGCGACCTTCGCGGTGCTCGTCGCCGCGCGGACGGTCGTCTCCCGCCGTGCAGCTCCTCCGCCCCCCGACGTGTTCGAGGTCCTCGGCACCGCCTCGCTGGGTGGCCAGCACACCGTGCGAATCGTCCGCTTCGGCCCCAAGACGCTGCTCGTTGGCGTGTCGGCAACGGGTGCCACCACGCTTGCCGAATTGGGTGACCCGCAGGCCACCGCCCGCATCGCCGCCGCCTGTCGGGAGAGTCGCCGACCAGATCGCGTGCCTGGCGGCGGCCTCCGCCGTGCCAGCGCGAAGGAGGTCGCATGAACGCGGCCGTTCGACATGGGCCGAGCCGTCTGCCTGCCGTCTGCCTCGCGGCCTGTCTCGCCCTCCCTGGAGTCGGTGCCGCCCACGCTGCCGAGGCCGCGGTGGACGACCCGTCGCCCGTCGTCGCGGGGGATGCGGCCACCGACCTCCGCGCCCTCGTCGGCCGCGTGCCGGTGGAGTCGCTGCTGCCCTCGGCGCTCGCGCTCGGCGTGATGAGCCTCGCGCCGGCGCTACTTCTCATGACCACCTGCTTCGTGCGGGTCTCCGTCGTCCTCGCCCTCGTGCGACAGGGGCTCGGGGCACCGCAGATCCCGTCCAACCAGATCGTGGCGGCGCTGGCGATCTTCCTCACGGCCCTGGTCATGTGGCCGGTGTGGAACCAGGCCTGGCGCGACGGCGTCGAGCCCTACGAGCGCGGCGACCTGACGGCGGCCGAGGCCTTCGACCGCGGCGGCCTGCCGGTGCGACGGTGGATGGCAACGCAGATCGAGGCCGCCGGCAACCGCGACACGATGCTCATGTTTCTCGAGCGCCATCCGGCCGGCGTTCGCCGGGCCGCCACCTACGACGAGGTGCCGCTCGAGGCGCTCCTGCCGGCGTTCCTCGTCAGCGAACTGGAGACGGCCTTCTCGCTCGGCTTCCGGCTCCTGCTGCCGTTTCTCGTGATCGACGTGCTCGTGGCCACGCTCGCCGTGGCGAGCGGTCTGGTGATGCTGCCGCCGAGCCTCGTCTCGCTCCCGCTCAAGCTGCTCGTGTTCGTGGCCGCCGATGGCTGGACGCTCGTGATCCGCGGCCTGCTCGACGGCCTGCGACTTGCGGGTCCGTGAGCCGCGGGCGTCCCGGAGAAGCGACCGATGACCGACGGACTGGTGGAACTCGTGCGGCAGGCGCTGCTCGCGGGGCTCGTCGTTGCCGCGCCGGTGCTCGTCGCCGGATTCATCGTGGGCACGCTGACCGGGCTCGTGCAGGCTGCCACGGGCGTCCACGAGCAGATCGTGGGACTCGTGCCGCGACTGGCGGTGATGGCCGTCGTGCTCATCTCCTCGCTGCCGTGGATGGTGGAACGGCTCACGGAGCTCTTCCGTGCCACGGCGTCCGGGCCTTGAACCGCGAGGCATCGCCATGACTCCGTCGCTACCTGCCGACTGGACGCCCGCGCTCGTGCCCGCCGCGGCGGTCTGCGCGCGGATGATCGCCGCGGTGGCGGTGGGCACGCTGCCGCTCGGATCAGCCCTGCCGATCCGCGTGCGGGTCGCGGTGGCCGTCGCGCTTGCTGCGGTGGCCTGGCCCCAGGTGGTGACGGTGGTGCGGCCCGGTCCGTCGGCCCTCGCGGTCGCCGGGGAGGCTGTCGTGGGCCTGGGGCTCGGCCTCGTCGTGGCCGCCACGTGCGCCGCGGCCGCCTGGGCCGGCGGCATCGTCGGCAGCGTCGCGGGTCTCGCCTGGGCGGATGACTTCACACCGGAGGGCGACGCTCAGTCTGCCGGCCTCGCCCGTCTGGCGTGGTGGCTCGGACTGGCCGGCTTCATCGCCGCCGGAGGACATCTCGCCGTCGTGGCCGGCTTGATCGACAGCTTTCAGGCGTTGCCGGTGGGCGTCGGCCCCGCCGCGGTCACCGATCGCGTCGTCGCCGCCGCGGGAAGTGCGGTCCATCTCGCCCTGTCGCTCGCCGGGCCCGCGCTCGCCGCGGTGACGGCGTTTCACATCGCGGCCGCCATCTGTCTCCGCACGATCCGCCTCGTGCCCGGTGCTGGGATGCTCCAGGCTGCCGCGGCGGCCGTGGCGATCGCCCTCGTCGTGGCCGGACTACCCACGTGGATCGACGGGTTCGGCACGGCGGCGCGGAGCCGTGTCGAGCGGGATCTTTCCGGCGCCGCCTCCGCAATCCCCTGAACGCCGCGCGGAGCCCCGCGACGCATGGCCGATTCGAGCGACCGCACACTGCCGGCCACCCCGCGTCGTCGCGCGGCCGCGCGCCGCGCGGGCATGCTGCCGGCCGCGGTCGCCCCCGCTTGGGTCGCGGCC
>CAIXGY010000038.1 GCA_903919035.1 uncultured Planctomycetaceae bacterium
CTGCGCTCCGGCATCCCTGCCGGTGCTTGCCGTCTACGCCGTCTCGAGGGGATGGGCAGACCCGATCCTTCCTCGTTCGTGACGGGCAAGGCGGCGGGGATGCCCGTGCCGTCGAGCCGGCGTTGCTGACCGAGCGCAGCACGGATTGCGAAGCGAGGGCAGCATCGGGTGAGCGACGGGCACGACGCCCGTCGCGAACGTCCGAGCGAGACGGCACGAGCAGCCCCGCCGCCGGGACGGGCGCGGTGATGCGCGAGTATCAGGTCGGATCCGTATCAGTTCACATGCACGACCTTCGCGGGCGGGAAGCCGTTGAAGTGGGTCGAGCTCGCGGCCGAGTAGGCGCCGATGTTCTCGCTGTAGAGGTAGTCGCCGATCTCGAGTTCCGGCAACTGTTCCGCGAGGCTGATCGTGTCGAGCGCGTCGCAGGTGGGCCCGAATACGGCGCACAGCCGGGGCGCCCCGCGCTTGAAGCTCTTCATGTGGTAGGTGCAGTGGTCGAAGATCACGCCCGAGTAGGTGTGATAGACGCCGTCATCCACGTAATAGCAGAGCTTGTCGTTGCGAAACGCCTTGCCGATGATCTTGCTCACGGCGTTGCCTGCCGACGCCACCAGAAACCGCCCCGGCTCGGCCAGGATCTCGATCGGCTCGGGAAACAGCCGGTCGATCTCGTGATTGATCTTCTTCGCCAGCGCCGAAAATTTCGGCACGGTCGCGTCGTAGGCCGCCGGAAACCCGCCGCCGATGTCGAGGAGCTTGAGCGAGAAGCCCCGTGACTTGGCCTCCGCGAAGATGCCGGCGCAGAGGTGCAGGGCCTGGATGTAGTTCTCGTGGTTCGTGCACTGGCTGCCGACGTGGAACGACAGCCCCTCGACGACGAGCTTGTGGTCGTGTGCGCAGGCGATGAGGTCCACCGCCTCGCCGGGCAGGGCTCCGAACTTGCTCGACAGTTCCACCATCGAGCCCGTGTTGGGCACCCGCAGCCGCAGTGCCAGCCCCGCGTGCGGCGCGTGCTTCGCGATCTTCTTCACCTCCTCCTCGTTGTCGTAGGTCACGAGGGGACGGTACGGGTCGAGTTCCTGGAGCGTCTCGATCGGCTTGATGGGGTTGGCGTAGATGATCTTGTCCCAGATGAAGTCCTGCCGGGCCTTCGCCGGGAGCCTGCGGATGTTCTCGTAGACCGTGTGGAACTCCTGCATGCTGGCGACGTCGAAGCTACCGCCGAGCTCGTAGAAGGTCTTCACGATCGCCGGGTCGCTGTTGACCTTCACCGCGTAGTAGACCTGTACCCGCGGAAAATGCTTGCGGAACAGGGCGTAGTTCTTCCGCAGTTCGGCGTGGTCCACGACGAACAGGGGGGTGCCGTGCTTCTTGGCCAGGTCGAGGAGCGTCTTTTGGTTCATGATCTGTTTCCCGCTCCCATCGGGAGCAGGTGGAATGGCGTCAGTCCCCGTCGGTCAGCAAAAAGTTCTTGAACTGCCACGGGTCGTCGGGGTCGATGTTCGGCCGGTTGTAGCCGTGGAAGGCGCTCGAGTAGTGCTTGAGCGGCGTCCAGTCGCTCCGCACGGAGATGAACTTCCCGAGGTAGGGCTTGGCGATCCCGAGCACGTAGTCGTGCGGCAGGTCGTCGGGCAGGTTCACGCCCCGGTCGGGATTCTCGATCATCCACATCGTGGCCGCCACGACGGAGCAGGCCACCTGCATCGTGGTGGCGTTCTGGTGCGGCACGAGCCGCCGTGATTCTTCGATCGAGAGGTCGGTGCCGCACCACCATGAGTTGAGCGGGTGGCCCATCACGAGCGCGCCGAGGATGTCGGCGCCGCTGGTGATCTCGTCGGTCATGATCCGGATCCGCGGCTGGAGCCGGTAGTCGTTGCCACGCAGTTCCCAGAGGCTCGCGATCGCCGCATCGCAGGGGCAGTAGGCATAGTGGACGGTCGGGCGGTAGATCGTCTTCCCCGAACCGTCCCGCACGGAGAGCTTCTCGGTGATGCTGAAGGCCTCGCCGTGGCGGACGACCATGCCCGTGATCGTGTAGTTGGGCACCCAACTGGCCACGTAGGTGTTCATCCCCATCCGCGCGAGACAGATCTGGCTCCGTGGGCCGTCCTCGTGCTCGTAGGCGAAGGGGGGCAGTTCCTTCTCGTGCGTGCCCCAGCCCATCTCGGCGGTCGTCGTGCCCTCCTCGCGAAAGCCCTCCACGCTCCAGGTGTTGACGAACTCGTCCACCTCCTTGGGGCGGTCGGAAATCTGCGTGTCCCGTTCGCTGCAGTGGATCACCTTCACGCCCAGTTCGTGGGCCAGATGGTTGAAGGCCTGGCTCTTCGCGTGCTGGGCGATCCGCTCGGCCTGCGCGCCCGAGAACGTCTTTTCTTCGAGGCAGGTCTTCGCGATGTCGAGCAGGGCGTGCTTCGTGAAGTGACTGATGAGTCCGGGATTGGCCCCGTGCTCGAGGACGGCGGTCGGCCCGGGCGTCTTCCAGCCGGCGATCATCCGCCGGAGTTTCATGTGCCGCCAGTAGAGCGTGAGGTGGGTGGGGTGGGCACCCTTGGCGTGCTCGTAGGGATCCCAAAGTTCGACCGACGTGTTGAGATACAAGACGCCGTGGTCATGGCACCACTGCACGATCTCGCAGCAGTCGATGTTCCAGGCCAGGTCGATGAGGATGTCCCCGGCGGAGAGGTGGGCCCCGAGCAACGCCCCGAGGTTCTCAGGCCCGACCTTGCCGCGGACAAAGTTCACGCCCCGCTCGATCCACGGCCGCAGGGCCGCCTCGTCGGGCTCGAACTCGAGGATCGTGATGTCGGCGGGCTTCACCCTGACGTGGTCGAGCAGGATCGGGAGCGTGCAGCGGGCGACGGCTCCGAAGCCGACGAACAGGATCCGTTTCTGGAAGTGGAGCATGGCGGTGGAGGGCGACTACCGGGGGTGGAGTTACCGACGCGTTTCTACGCGACGGCGGCGGGTTTGTTCGCCGCGGGAGTATATCGGCTCGGCGAATTTCGCCGACGCTACTCTTGGTCGCCGCGGAGCTTGGCGAGCACCGAGTAGTCCTCGAGCGTCGTCGTGTCGCCGACGGTTTCCTTGCCGGCGGCGATGTCGCGGAGCAGCCGCCGCATGATCTTGCCGCTGCGGGTCTTGGGGAGCGAGGCCGTGAAGTGGATGTCGTCCGGGGCCGCCAGCGCGCCGATCTGCCGGCGAACGTGCTTCCGCAGGGCGTCCTTGAGGGCGTCGTCCGGCTCGCCGCCGCGGAGCGTGACGAACACCGCCACCGCCTCCCCCTTCACGTCGTGCGGCCGGCCGACCGCGGCCGCTTCGGCGACGCTCGGGTGGCTCACCAGGGCGCTTTCGATCTCGATCGTCGAGAGCCGGTGGCCGGCGACGTTGAGCACGTCGTCGATTCGGCCCATGATCCAGTAATAGCCGTCGGCATCCTGCCGGGCGTTGTCGCCGGCCAGGTATTTCCCCGGCACCTTCGACCAATACGTCTCGACGAATCGCGCGTCGTCGCCCCAGATGCCGCGGAGCATGCCGGGCCAGGGCTGCTGCATCACCAGCCAGCCCCCCTCGCCCGGTTCGACGGGGTCGCCGGCGGCGTCCACGATCTGCGGCACAACGCCGGGCAGGGGCAGCGTGCAGCTCCCGGGCTTCGTGGGCGTGCAGCCGGGCAGCGGGCTCATCATGATTCCGCCGGTCTCGGTCTGCCACCACGTGTCGACGATCGGGCAGCGGGTGCCGCCGATCACCTCGTGGTACCACATCCAGGCCTCCGGATTGATGCCCTCGCCCACGCTGCCGAGCAGCCGGAGGCTCGAGAGGTCCCGGCCCTCGATGTGCTGCATGCCCCACTTCATGAACGAGCGGATCGCCGTGGGAGCCGTGTAGAAGATCGTCGGCTTCTCCTGCTCGATGATCTCCCAGAAGCGGCCCTCGTGCGGGGCGTTGGGTGCACCCTCGTAGATGAGGATGCTCGCGCCGGCAGCCAGCGGTCCGTAGGTGACGTAGCTGTGGCCGGTGATCCAGCCGCAGTCGGCGGTGCACCAGAAGAGGTCGTCGTCGCGGAGGTCGAAGACCCACTCCGCCGTGGTCTTCGCCCAGAGGATGTAGCCGGCCGTGGTGTGCTTGATGCCCTTCGGCTTTCCCGTCGAGCCGCTCGTGTAGAGGATGAAGAGCGGCGCCTCGGAGTCCATCGGCCGGGCGGGCGTGCTCGCCGGGGCGTCGGCCACGAGATCGTGCCACCAGACGTCGCGGCCCGGGGTCATCGCGACCTCCTGGCCGGTTCGCTCGAGCACGATCACGTGCTTGACGGTCGTGGGCCCGTTGGCCGTCGAGGCGAGCGCCGCATCGACGTTGTTCTTGAGCGGCAGCTGGGCCCCGCGGCGCCAGCCGCCGTCGGCGGTGATCACGGCCACCGCCTTGGCGTCGTGATTGCGGTCGGCGATCGCCTCGCTGGAGAAGCCGCCGAAGATCACCGAGTGCACCGCGCCGATCCGGGCGCAGGCGAGCATCGCGATTACGAGCTCGGGCGTCATCGGCATGTAGATCGAGACCACCTCGCCGGCCTTGATGCCGAGCTTCTCCAGGCCCGCGGCGAACCGGCAGACTTCCGCGTGGAGTTCGCGGTAGGTGAACGTCTTCCGCTCGCCGGTCGGCTCGCCGACCCACACGAGCGCCGTCTTGTCGCCCCGGCCGGCCGCGATGTGGGTGTCGAGGCAGGCGACCGACGCGTTCGTCGTGCCGCCGGTGAACCACTTTGCGACCGGGGGCTGCCAGTCGAGCACCCGCGTGTAGGGCGTCATCCAGGGCAGGGCCAGGGCCCGCTCGTGCCAGAAGGCCTCCGGGTCGTTGGCGGCCGCATCGTAGAGTCGCCGGTAGTCATCGAGCGACCCGATCCGGGCCCGCGCGGAGAACTCCGTCGGTGGCGGAAACACCCGGTCTTCCGTCATCACGCTGGCCACGCGGCCGGCTGCCTTGCCCGTCGTCGACATGGGTGTCCGCCCCCTGTGCTGGATCGTCGGCCGCGCCTGCGGTCGTCCGCGAAAAAGCAGACCATTCACGCCCGCCCGGGGCAAGGGGCCGCGGCCATGTCGCCGCGGGGCGCCGGCAGTCGTCCCGGGCTATGCTTGAGGTATCCCGGAGTGCTGCGACCGATGCCCGACTACGACGGAATCCTGGCCCTCGACCGCATGGAGCGTGCCGTGGAAAAAGTTCGCGATCGGCTGCTGCGGTCGACGGCGGCACTCGAGGCGGGCGGCGTGCCCTACGCCGTGATCGGCGGCAACGCCGTGATGGCCTGGGTCGAGCAGGTGGACGAGTCGGCCGTGCGGTTCACCCAGGACGTGGACATCGTGCTCCGTCGCGCGGATCTCGGCCGGGCGGCCGAGGCCCTGGCCGGGGCGGGTTTCGTGCACCGCCACGTGGCCGGCATCGATATGTTCCTCGACGGGCCCGGGGCCGGACCTCGCGACGCGGTGCACGTCGTCTTCTCGGGGGAGAAGGTGCGGCCGGAATACGTTGCCGCCGTGCCCGACGCCGCCGAGCGCGTGTCGTTCAAGTCGTACCACGTGCTGTCGCTCGAGGCCCTCGTGCGGATGAAGCTCACGTCGTTTCGCCGCAAGGACCAGGTGCACCTCCTCGACATGCTCGAGACCGGCCTCGTCGACGCGACCTGGCCGGGCCGATACCCGCCGGAACTCGCCGCCCGGCTCCAGCACCTCATCGACACGCCGGACGGCTGACCTCTGCCGGGATCGCCGGGCAGTGGGGCCAAATCAGGCCGCAGTCACCCGCGACACCGCGGCAGGCCTCTTTTCGCCGGCAATCAATCAAACGGGGTCGAGAACTGCATCTCGCCCCGTCGGCATCACGCCCGCTGCAATGCCTCGGCCGAGTTCACGTGAATCAGCGCGCAGTGGACAACGCGATCTTCTTCCGGGTACGTGACGATGACCTTGGTCTTCGTGAGGGCCACGCATTCCGGATGATGCACCTCGTGAACCTCACCATTCGACAGGCGGATGACAAATGGCTCGAACGGCTCCCGCCGAATGAAATCACGAATCGCTTCGATCGTCATGGACACACCTCCTGAACAGTGAACAGGAGTCCATCATAAGGCCCACAGTGTGGGCTGTCAGCGCGCTTCCGGGTGATCACGCGAACGGGCCCCGCAGCGGCGGCGCGTCGCCGAAGCCGATGCCAAGGGCCCGGGCCGCCTGGACGGCGGACGAACTGGGATCGACGCACGACAGGCAAGCGATGGCCTCGGCGATCGGCACGCTGGCAATGTCGGGCGGCCGGTAGCAAACCATCCGCCCGAAGCGGCCCTCGTGGACGAGCCGCACGGCGTGGGCCCCGAACTCGGTCGCGAGCACGCGGTCGAACGGCGTGGGCGTGCCGCCCCGCTGCAGGTGGCCGAGCACGATGGCCCGCACCTCGCGGCCGAGCCGCTTCGCGATCTCGGCGGCCACGATCCCGCCGACGCCGCCGAGTCGGACCTGCCGCTCCTCGCCCTGCCCGCCATCGTGCACGAGCGTGCCGTCCGGCAGGTGCGCCCCCTCGGCCACGACCACGAGCGTGAACCGTTTGCCTTCCCGCTCGCGATCCACCACGCTCGCGCAGACGTGCTCGAACGTCCAAGGGATCTCGGGAATCAGGATCACGTCGCCGCCACCGGCGATGCCGGCGTGCAGGGCGATCCAGCCCGCGTGGCGGCCCATGACCTCGAGCACCATCACCCGCTCGTGGCTGGCGGCCGTCGTGTGGAGCCGGTCGAGGGCGTCGGTCGCGCAGGCCACGGCCGAGTCGAAGCCGAACGTGAAGGCGGTGCCGCCGAGGTCGTTGTCGATCGTCTTGGGCACGCCGACGACGGGCACGCCATGCTCGTGGAGTTGCTGCGCGATGGCGAGCGATCCGTCGCCGCCCACGCAGACGAGGCCGGCGAGCCCGAGTTGCCGCACGGTGTCCGCGGCCTGGTCGAGGAGATGTGGGTCGATCTGACGCCGGTCCCCCTCGCCGACGAGCGCGGAGAACCGGCCCTTGTTCGTCGAGCCGAGGATCGTGCCGCCGTGCAGGAGGATGTCGGCCGTGTTGCGCAGGTCGAGCGGCATGTAGGCCACCGGATCGACGAGCCCCTCGTAGCCCTTGAGGAAGCCGATGCAGTCGTATCCCAGCGGCAGCGCGGTCTTCGTGGCGGCCCGGATGACGGCGTTCAGGCCCGGGCAGTCGCCGCCGCCGGTGAGAATGCCGATCGTGGGTTTGGCCGCGGGGGACATCGGTGATCACTGGTGCTTCAGGGGATCACGGACCACGAGTCCCGGCAGTTTGATGAAGTCGCCATCATGCGTCCAAAGCTCATGGGCCCCACCGTCGAGCGCACACAGACCGATCTGGAGGTCGAAGATCCTCGTGCCCGTGACGTCGAGGTCCGCGGCCAGTTGCCCGAGGCGAGCGGCGAACGAAGGCCCGGGCCCGAGCATCTCGACGCCGGCCTCCCGCAGTGCCGCCAGGAAGTCAGCCGCCGCCTGCGGCGGCGAGGGCTGGCCGCTGGCGGAGGGATGCGTGACGATGCTGAAGAACTCGGCAACGCTCGGCAGAGCGATCCCGCATCCTCCTGCAGCGTTCAGGCAGGTCTCGATCGCGGTGCGGGCTGAGCCGTGCTCGGGGGTGGCCGCGCGGTGCGCGTAGATCAGCAGGTTCGTGTCGAGCACGATCATCGCTGTGTCCGCAGCCAATCATGCATCGCGGCGCGGCTGGAGACGTCCACGCCCGGCGGCAGGCCCCCGGCGACGGTGACCCAGCGGATCGTGCGGGGCGTGGCTTGCCTGCGGCCCGTCCCGCGCCCGAGTTCCGCGCGGAGACTGCGTTCGATGAGCGTTCGCAGCGGCTCACGAAGTTCCGCGGCCCGCTGCTTGGCAGCAACGAACAGATCGTCAGGCAAATCAACAGTCGTCTTCATGCGGGAAAGCATATTCCCGTTTTTATGGGGCGGCAACGTGTCGGAGTTTCTGCGGGTCCCGGGGCTGTGTATCGCGAGGTTGATCGATGGTACCAAACAGGCCACGATCGTAACGTGCGCAGAGGCCTCGATGTCGTCCGTGAGCGACAGTCGCCTCCGGAATCCGGATTGCGACGACGTGAACGTGCCCGACCGCTCGCTCAGGCTGCTGTCGGTCGTGATCCCCGCGCGGGACGAAGAGGGCTGCATCGCATCGACGCTGGAGCACCTGCATCTCGAATTGAAGATGCAGGCAGTGACCCACGAGATCGTGGTCGTCGACGACGGCAGCATGGACCGCACATGGTCGATCCTGGAAGGCCTAAGGGCGTCGATTCCGCCGCTCGTGCCGGTGCGCAACGAGGGGCCGCATGGCTTCGGCCGGGCGATCCAGCGGGGCTTGGTCGCCGCGAGTGGCGATGCGGTCGTGATCATGATGGCCGACGCCAGTGACGACGCCCGGGATGTGGTGCGGTATTGGCGCACGCTCAACGAGGGCTACGACTGCGTGTTCGGTAGTCGCTTCATCAAAGGGGGTGGCACCATCGACTACCCGCCAGTGAAGTGGGCCCTCAACCGGATGGCGAACTTGTTCATACGCCTCCTGTTCGGCATCCGGCTCAACGACACGACGAACGCGTTTAAAGCCTACCGGAAGACTGTCATCGACGGCTGCCAGCCGATCCTGTCGCCGCACTTCAATCTCACGGTCGAGCTGCCGCTCAAGGCGATCGTCCGCGGCTACTCGTGGACCGTGATCCCGATCACGTGGCGGAACCGGCGGACGGGGATCGCGAAACTGAAGATCCGGGAGATGGGGAGTCGGTACTTCTTCATCGTGGCCTACGTGTGGCTGGAGAAGTACTTCAGTCGCGGCGATTACCGGCGGCAGGATCAGGGGCGAGCGCCGCCGGCACCGGCGTGAGGGGCGGCACGAGGACTCTCACGGTACGACATCGGCGGCCCAGGCGTTGACGTCGGGGTACAAGGCGACGCCCACTGGCTGCGGCGCTGCGGGATCTGATCGCTGCCCGTCGGCGTTGACGATGGCCGCCGTGCGAACGCCCGCGGCCATGCCGGCTGCCCAATCCACTGGTGAGTCGCCGATCATCCAGGCTGCCTCGGCGGCGATGCCATGGAGGCTGAGCATCTCGTGGATGTATCGAGGCGAGGGCTTCCGGTAGAGGGTTGGGCCATCGGGCACCTCCGGCGCGATGCAGATGCCCGTGAAGGGCTCCGCACCGAGGTCAAGCAGTTCGACCATCCGGCGATTGACCGCTTCGACGTCTGCCATGGTGAACAATCCACGACCCACGCCAGACTGGTTCGTGAACAGGAACATGCGGATGGCGGATGATTGGAGCCGAGCAAGCGCCTCGCGGACACCCGGGAGCAGCGTTACGTCGGCGGGATCGCGCAGGTAGGGAACGTGCCGGATGAGCGTGCCGTCGCGGTCGAAGAACACGGCCTGCGGCTTCAAGGTTGCGGTTGTGGCGCTCATGCAGGGCACATGTCGGCTCGGGGGGAGGGGTCGAGTATCATCGTGGCTTCATTGTAGGCGACCTCGTCGTATGGCCCCGAGCAGGAACAGACCGTCATGCCCGCACCCACGTCGAACCCGCTCGCGACCCAGATTCGCGAAAGCGTGGCCGCCCTGACTGCGCTCGAGAAACACGAGGGCGTCCTGCGGGCGATCACCGATCGACTCGCGGCCTGCCTCGAGGCCGGCGGCACGATCTATCTGTGTGGGAACGGCGGCAGCGCCGCCGACGCCCAGCACGTCGCCGCCGAGTTCGTGGGGCGGTTCCTCCGGGAGCGGCGGCCGCTCCCGGCGCTCGCGCTGACCTGCAACACGTCGATCCTGACGGCCGTTGGAAACGACTACGAGTTTGCCGAGGTCTTCGCCCGGCAGGTGCGGGCCCACGTGACCTCGCGGGATTGCGTCGTCGGCATCAGCACGAGCGGTCGTTCGCCAAACGTGCTGCGGGCCGTGTCGGCCGCCCGCGACCTGGGGGCCACCACGATCGGATTCACCGGGAGCGAGGGCCACGATCTGGCCGTGCTCTGCGATGTGTGCCTGCTCGCGCCGTCGGCAAGCACACCACGGATCCAGGAAGCCCATCTTCTCGCCTGGCACCTTGTCTGCGACGAGGTCGAGCGGCGGGTTGTCGCCGGCGCCGGTCGGTGACTAGGAGTCCGACAGCGCGGCGGTCACGACGGTGGCGATCCGCTCGCCGATCGCGAGTGACGCCGTGGCAGCCGGCGACGGCGCATTGACCACGTGGAGGACTCCGTCGCCCCGGACGAACTCGAAGTCTTCCACGAGCCTCCCATCGGGCCGCATCGCTTGGGCTCTCACTCCCGCGCCACCGGGCATGATGTCGGCAGGCTGGACGGCCGGCACGAGTTTCTGCAGCGAGCGGCAGAATTCCCGGCTACTCCAGGAGCGCCAGAGTTCGTAGGCGCACATTCCCGGGTGCCGGGCCAGGAACCGCCACAGTCCGGGGAAGATGAGCGAACCTGCGGCGTCGCGCGGATTCACGCTGCGCCGTGCGTAGCCCTCGCGGGCCCAGGCCAGCACCGCGTTCGGCCCGGCTTCGACGCCCCCGTGGATCATCCTCGTGAAATGGACGCCGAGGAATGGAAAAGCCGGGTCGGGCACCGGATAGACGAGGTTGCGAACGAGGTGCACGGCCTCCGGCCGCAGGTGAAAATACTCGCCACGGAAGGGCACGATCCAGGCCGTGGGCCGCAGGCCCGACAGCCGCACGAGCCGGTCGGAGTGGAGGCCGCCGCAGGTCACGACGAATGAGGCCGCGAGATCACCGGCCGCGGTCTCGAGCCGCCAGCCGCCGGCTTCACGCCGCATGCCGGTCACCCGTGCGTCCACCAGGATCCGGCCTCCCAGCCGCGTCACCTCGCGGGCGAGCGCGTCGGCCACCGCCCGGTAGTCCACGATGCCTTCTTCGGGCACGTGGATGGCTGCCACGCCCGCCGCGTGGGGCTCGATCTCGCGGATCGCCTGTGACGTGTCCAGCCGCCGGAGGCCGGTGAGGCCGTTCGCCGTGCCCCGTTCCCAAAGCACGTCGAGCCGGGCCCGTTCCTGCTCGTTCGTCGCCACCACGACCTTCCCGCAGACGTCGTGGGGGATGTCGTGCTCCCGACAGAACTCGACCATCTGCCGCAGGCCGCGGACGCTGAGCACCGCCTTGTCGGATCCCGGCTTGTAGAACAGGCCCGCATGCAGCACGCCACTGTTGTGCGTGGACTGCTGGCAGGCGACGCGGGCGTCCTTCTCCAGGAGCGTGACGTCGCCGACACCCCGCTGCAGCAGCCGCCACGCCGTGGCGAGGCCCACGAGTCCGCCGCCGACGACGCATGTGCCACGTTCCACGATCACGTTCCAGGCGGGCAGCCCCCGGGGACACGGGGCTCGTCAATCCCCGAGAAGACGGCGTCGCAGCCTGTGGCTGGCCATGCCCACCACGTTCGCCCGTTGCTCCGCGCCGAATTTTCGCTCCACGAGATCCAGGTAGGCGGGGTTCGTGAAGTAGGTGTGCCACGCGGCGTCGCGGAAGCGCAGAACGTCCGCCGCCGACACGTGGCGGGTGGGCAGCGGCTGGCTCTCGTACGAGAGGAAACCGTAGCCCGCATAGGAGTCAGGCAGCTTCCAGCCGTTCCGCCGCGCCTCGACGTAGAGCGGACTGCCCGGCAGCGCCTGGCACGGATACATGTTCGCCATCTCCGTGTTGAGTTCGAGCGCCAGGTCGAGCGTCTGCTGCATCGTGTCCTGCGTGTCGTCGGGAAAGCCGAAGATGTAATTCGAGATCACGTTGATGTCCGCGTCGCGGATCGCGCCCACGACCTGGCGGATGTTGACGTCTTCGAAGGTGCCCTTCGACACCTCGCGGCGGATTTCCTGGTTCGCGGCCTCGACGCCCAGGGCGAGCCAGTCGATGCCGGCCTTGCGGAAAAGTTCGAGATACCGCGGCCGCACCGTGTCGATCCGCGAGTAGGCCCACATGTGAAAGCGGTGGTCACGGGCCACGAGTCCCTCGAGCAGTGGCTCGAAAAACCGCTTGTCGAGGAAGAACATCTCGTCGGACAGGCGGACCGTCGTCACACCGAGCGCGGCGAGTTCATCGAATTGCCGCAGCATGAACTCCGGCGACCAGAACCGCATCAGCGGCGATGACGCGGCCGACACGTCGGCGCCATTGTCGACGCGATTGACGATGTTGATCATGCAGAAGTCGCAGCGAAAGCGGCAGCCGAGCGACGTGTAGAGGGCCGCGAACGGCGTGCGGCGCTGATGGTCGAAGTCGGCGTGCCAGAAATGGGCGCGGTAGAGATCGAGCGGCTTCTCGCGGCGGGGCAGGAGATCCCAGGCGTAGCCGGGCAGGTCGGCGTCCATCCGCTCCTGGGGCACGACCCGCTCTGGTTCGTTGAGAACCGGCACGCCGTCGTCCTTGAAGCCGATGCCGCGAATCGCCCGCAGTCCCGTGCGCAGATCGGTCTCCAGCAGGCTCCATAGGGCGTAGACGCCCTCGTTGAGCAGGACGAAGTCCACGCTCGGGACCTCGAGCACTTCCTGCGGCAACGCGCTGACGTGCGAGCCGACGAAGCAGGTGGGCAGGTCCGGACGCTCCGCCTTCAGTCGGTCGGCGAGGGCGACCGCCCCGATCATGTTCATCGTGCCGGAGTTCGGATTCTGGCCGTAGATCACGAAGCACACGAGTCTCGGCTTGGCCTCCACGATGCGGCGTGCCGCCCCGGCGAGATCCAACCGCTCGGCCGTGCAGTCGAGAATGCCCACGCCGTAGCCACGGGATCGGCAGGAGGCGGCCAGCAGCAGCGCCCACGTGGGTGGTTCGATGGCCGAGAACGTCTCGCTCAGCCCTTGGTATGCGGCGAGGCTCGAGTCGGCGTTCACGAATAGGACGTCGAGTCCCCGGTCCATGGCTCCTGCTCCCCGGTCACAGTCCGTTCAACAGCGTGCAGAGTCGCTCGACACGGCAGACGTCGAGCGTCGGGTAATTGCCGATGTACCAGCCGAAGAAGTGAACGTGATCCACCCGCGGGTATTTGCGGTACTCATCGCCGAACAGTCGGCGCAGGTAGGGCTGCCGCAGTTGATTGCCGCCCCCCGAGGTGCCGCGCCGGAATTCCACGCCGTGCTCGCGCAGCGTCCGCTCGACACGGTCGCGCAGGTGCTCGTCGGGCTCCCTCAAGACGAGCGTGAAGGCGTAGTTGCTGCTGCCGTCCCGTTTGAAATCCGTCCGGTATCGTCCGGGGTCGAGGCCGTCGAGGAAGGCGTGCAAATTCTTGGTGCGGCACACGTTGTTGTCGTCGAGCCGCGGCAGTTGGCTGCGGCCGATCACCGCATTGATTTCGGTGCTCCGGAAGTTGTAGGCCGGAAATGCGAAGATGAAGTCCGGATTCAGGTCGGGATGACGCCGTTTGTAGTCTTCCTTCACAGCGTCCGACTGGCTCTCCCGCACCATCCCGTGCGATCGCATCATTCGCAGCATGTGATACAGGTCGTCGTCGTCGGTGCACACCATGCCCCCCTCGATCGTGCTCAAGTGGTGGGCGTAATAAAAGGAAAAATTGGATGCCAGGCCGAAACTGCCGAGCCTCCGCCCCGCGTGCGTGGCGCCGTGCGACTCGCAGACGTCCTCGATGAGCGGCACACCCGTGGCGCGCAGGGCCTCGAGGAACTCGTCCGTCAACGCGTCGTATCCGAGAATGTGGGTGAGGAACACGCCCTTCGTGCGGGGCGTGATCCGGTCGAGGACCTGGCCGAGGTCCATGCCGAGGGTCCGTGGATCGATGTCCACGAACACCGGATCTAGGCCGGCCTGCAGCACGGAGGCCACGTCGGACACCCAGGTCAGGGTCGGCACGATGATCTCGCCCGGCCCGGATCGCTCGCGGAGGGCCGCCATCGTCATCTGATTGGCGGACGACCCGGAGTTGACGAAGACGCAGTGCCGCACCCCCAGCCACGTCGCCCATTCCCGCTCGAACGCGGCGACGTTCCGCGACTGCGTCAGGATCGGGGTGTCACCGGACAGGAAGTTCACCACGGCATCGAGATCGGCCCGCGTGATGTTCTCCACCATCAACGGCCAGGGGCCGATCGTGCCGGTGTCGACGGGGCGCGAATGAGAGCCATGTGCGGCTTCTGGCACGTTCACTTCTCGCTGTAGTAGTCGCCGTATTCCACCAGCAGCGTGCTGCGGCCGTCGGTACGCTCGAGCGCGTGCCTGTAGGCCGGCACGATGTCGTCGGGCTCGTCGAGGCGGATGACCTCGATCGTGGTGCACATCGACCGCAGGGCTTCGGTGTAGTCGCCGACGTGCTGGTGCTGCGGGTGGAGCGGCCGTTCCGAGCCGATGCCCGTGCGGATGATGACCTTGGGCCGGTATCCGCCGTTCGACATGACCGCGAACTTGTCGAGATGATTCACGATCTGGTTCATGGCCAGGAGCAGGAAGTTCCAGCGGGGAAAGATCGAGACGGGAATCCGGCCGGCGAGGGCCAGGCCGTTCGTCATGCCCATCTGCATCTCCTCGTCGACGGGCAGTTCGACGAGCTGCTCCGCCGGCACGTCGGTCAGCGTGTTGGACATCGCCGTTCCCGGGCAGGCCACCGCCTGGCCGAGAAAAATCACCCGCGGATCCTTCGCGAGCAGGTTCATCGCGCATTTCAATTCGTCGGCGTAGCGCATGTCAGAACTGCACCCTGACGCCGGCTCCGGCGTGCGGATACTTGGACTCGTAATGGTAGTAGGTGATCCGCGGGTCGGCGTCGCGCTGGTAGGTCAACTCGTCGCAATTCCACACCGACCGGGTGTCGGTGCAGACGGACTTGCGGTTGTCCTCGATGATCCAGTGTATCGGCAGGTCCCAGCGGCGGCTGTATTTGATGCATTCATGGGCTGCCCCGGTCTCCGACGTCATCTCGCCCATGAAGCAATGGACCACGCTGTCGGAACCCTCCCGCTTCATCGCCATGCCGATGCCGACCGCGATGGGAAGAACACCGGTCACGATCGCCGACGACACGATGCGGTACTCCGGAAAGCAGAGGGAGATCGACCGCCCCGCCATGATCTCTGCCTTGAGACGCGCGGGCGGCACTCCCTTGAGCAGACACTGGTAGTGGCTGCGCCACGATCCGAGCACCCAGTCATGGGGCTTCACGCGGCGAAAAATCGAGATCAGCGCCTCCTCGTTGCCGTAGGAGAGATGCACGGGGGCTCGGATATTCGCGGCGTTGAACTCGGCCGCGATGTCCTCTTCGAACTCGATCAACTGCCGGGGCGTGTAGGCCGGCAGTGGTGCTGTGGAAAACGACATCGTTCCTCGTCTCCGGAGAGCGTGATGGATCAGGTGTCGCCGTTCACGGCGATCGGGTGACGGGTCCGGCCGATTCGCGTGCGGGTTCGTGCATCTCGCGTGACGCGACGAAGGTGCGGCCGTGCGCATCGGCGTCGACGTGAGAATAGTCGGGATCGACGTCGTAGAAAATCACGCGGCTTCCCGCAGGTTCGAAGGCGAACGGCACGTGCAGCAGGTCGGGGAGTGCGTTCCGCACCTCCTTCCGCCTGCCGGGCGGCACGAACAGGAGCAGGAATCCGCCGCCCCCGGCACCGGTGATCTTGCCTCCCAGCGCTCCGGCCGACTGGGCGGCGGCGTACATCGCGTCGATCGGCCCGGAAGAGACGGCAGGACTGAGCGACCGTTTGGCCTGCCACGACTCGTGCATCAATCGGCCGAAATCAGCCAGGTCACCGGATCCACAGAGGATCTGCAGCGACTCGTCGACCATGTCACGAATCAGCCGAAGCTCCCGCTTCTTCGCCTCCAAATTCGGCACGTAGGTGTCGGCGACCGTCGCCGCCGTACGCTTGATCCCGGTGTAAAAGAGCATCAGCGAGGCATTGAGTTCTTCGAGCCGAGCCCTCGGGAGGATCACCGGCCTCACGGTGATGGCCCCGCTCGTCGAGAAGGTGACGTGGTTGAAGCCCCCGTGCGCGGCGCATACCTGATCTTGTGACCCCACCGTTTCCTTGAGCAGTTCCTGCTCGACACGGATGCCTTGTTCAGCGAGCGTCTCACCGCTCACCATCCGCCCCTGGAGTGCATGAACGGCGTTGAGGAGGCCGACGGTGAAGGCGGAACTCGAACCCATGCCGCTCCGCGCAGGCAGGTCGCCATCGTGGTGAATCTCGATTCCCCGCCGAACGTCGAGGTATTGCAGTACGGCCCGGGCTGCAGGGTGCGCGATGTCGTCGACGCTGCTGCAGTTCTCGATCTTCGAGTAGACGATGCGGATCTTGTGCTCGAAGAATGGGGGCAGTTCGCGGCAACTGATGTAACAATACTTGTCGATCGTCGTCGCCAGGACCGCGCCGCCGTGCGCCCGGTACCACGCCGGGTAATCCGTGCCCCCGCCGAAAAAGGAGAGGCGAAACGGAGTGCGGGTGATGATCATCGCGTCGCTCCCGCGGTCCCACCCGCCGAGTCCGCGGAGCGGTCGAGAAAGCCCCGGTACGTGCGCCGCAGCGCCTCGTGAATCGGGGTCGCGGCCCGCCAGCCAAGATCGTGGAGCACGGTCGAATCCAGGAGTTTGCGTGGCATGCCGTCGGGCTTCGAGGCGTCGAATACCAGTCGTCCCTCGAAGCCGACGACCTCGGCGATCATCACGGCGACGTCCCGGATCGACAGTTCCGTGCCCCCTCCGAGGTTGATCGCCGCCACTTCATCATACCGTTCGATCACCAGAACGCAGGCCTCCGCGAGGTCGTCCGCGAAGAGAAATTCCCGTCGTGGGTTTCCCGTGCCCCAGAGGACGATTTCCTGGGCGTTTTGGATCTTCGCGGCATGCATCTTCGCGACCAGAGCCGGGATGACGTGCGATGACTCGGTATCGAACGAGGAGTCGGGCCCGAAGACGTCGGCGGGGATCGCCGCGATGAACCGCGCGCCCTGCTGACGTCGCAGCGCCGCGCACAGTTGAATGCCGGCGATCTTTGCGACCGCGTACGGTTCACTGGTCGGCTCCAACGGCCCGGTGCCCAGGTGTTCGACCCGCATCGGTTGCGGGCAATCCTTCGGATAGCAGCACGAACTCGCGAGGTAGAGCAGTTTTTCGACGCCGTGGCGGGCCGCGGCCATGCAGACGTTCGTGGCCACGAGCAGGTTGTCGGTCATCAGGTCGGCCGGCACCCGTTGATTGAGCCCGATACCCCCAGACTTTCCGCCGGCAACGACGACATGCCGCGGCCGTGTCGCGGCGAAGTACCGGTGCACGGCACAGGTGTCGGTGAGGTCCAGGTCGTCGCGTGCGGGCGCACAGACTCGCGCGTGCGTTCGCGTGAACGCACGGATCAGCGCGCGGCCGATGAGTGTCTCCCCGCCGGCGATGAACACGTCACCGTGAACCGTCATGCGTGGGGAGCCTCGTGTGCGGTGGAACGGAGAGCGGAAAAAAAATCCGCGGCCGCCGCGTAGGACTCCGGGGTGCCGATGTCGATAAAGCGGCCGTTCGTGCGGTGTCCGCGGAGGCCGGTCTCCAACCAGACTGGAAACACGTCGCGCTCGAGCGATACGGGTCGATCCGCCGGAATGCTCGCCGCGTGCTGGGGCTCCATGAGGTACAGTCCGGCATTGATCCAACCGGGCCCGGAGTTCGGCCTTTTCTCGGCGAAAGCCCGGATTGTGCCGGAAGGGTCGCACTCGACGCGTCCATAGCGGCTCGCGTCTGTGACCTCCACGAGGAGCAGCGTCGGGATCCGGCCCGCCCGCCGATAGTCCGCGAGGAATGCGTCGAGGTCCGCCGCGGTGTACGAGTCACCGTTGAGGACGAGCAACGTACCCGGCGTCGAGGGCAGGGCCAGTCGCAGCGCTCCGCCCGTGCCCAGCGGGCGGTCTTCGCGCGAAAACGTGATGGTCGCGGGTCCACGGCGGGCCGCGAACTCCGTCTCGACGCGCTCCGCCCCGTGGCCGGTGCAGAGCACGATGCGACGGATGCCGAAGGCCTCCAGTTGTTCGATGATCCGGGAAAGGAAAGGCCGCCCTCCGACGTCGGCGATCGGCTTGGGCAGGTCGCCGACCGCCGGTCGCAGGCGGGTGCCCAGGCCCCCCGCCAGGACCACTGCCGTCACTCCATCCCAGTCTGCAGCCCGCACGCCACTCATGGAAGGTCGTCAGCAGTTGCCGTAGATCGTCTTGCGCAGCATGCGGTAGCCCTTGACGAGTTCCGCGATGCCGTCGTCCAACGTCCGCCGGGCCTCGAAGCCGGCCTCACGCAGTCGCTGGTTGGAGACGATGTAATTCCGCTTGTCAGGATCGCTGCCGACCTCCGAAAAGTGGATGTAGAAGTTCGGCACATGCTCCTTGACTTTCAGCGCGAGTTCCTCCTTCGAGAGGTTGGCGGCGTCCAGTCCGGCGTTGTACGGCTTGCCGACCATCCGGTCGCTATGTGCCATGCAGTGCAGGAAGCAGTCGGCGACGTCCCGGATGTGGATGTAGTTACGCTTGAAGTGCTTCTCAAAAATGACGATGTAGCCGTCGGTCACCGCCGCGTAGACGAAATGATTGACGAGCAGATCGATCCGCATGCGGGGCGACATGCCGAAGACCGTCGCCAATCGCAGCGTGATGGAGTTTGGGCTGTTCAACACCTCAGACTCCGCGTCCACCTTCGTTCGGCCGTAGATCGAGATCGGCTCGAGCGGCGTGTCCTCGGTGCAGAACTGGGCGCCCGACTTCGTCCCGTAGCCGCTGTTGGTCGTCGGGTAGACGATCAGTTGCCGCGGCGACCTCAGGCGGGTGACCAGGCGGATCGAGTCGAAGTTCACGCTCATCGCGTTGACGGGATCGCGGTCGCAGATCGGCGCTCCCACGAGTGCCGCCAGCGGAATCACGACGTCGGCATCCTTGATCGCGCGGGCCATGGTCGCCTCGTCCCGGGCGTCCCCGCGGACGATCTGAAACCTGGGGTTGGCACACAGATGGAACAGCGGCGTCTGGCCGAACAGGAAGTTGTCCACGATCGTCACGGTGTGACCCGCGGCGAGCAGGTGCTCGCAGAGGACGGAGCCGAGATAGCCGGCTCCCCCGGTGACCAGAACTCGTGCCGGTGCGGTCGTCATCGTATGGTGCCTCGCTGAACGGATCGTCGCAGGGTTGATAGGGATGCGCCGGGATCGGACGGGGGTGAATCACGCCGGCCGCCGTCAACCCACTTTGTCGAACACGAGGGCGTTCCGCAACGAGCACACCGCATTCGCGGCGAGCAGCAGGGGGTTTCGCGTGTGCTGCCTGCAGACCCGCCAGGCGTCCCAACTCATCCGGCGGATATTCCTGCCCGTCTGTGAGGTCGGGTGATACCGCCACCGGCCGAGTACGTGCGGGATGACGAGTGGCCGCGAGCGCTTCGCGCAGCGGATGAAGTAGTCGTAGTCGTTGGCGAGGGTCTCCGACTCGTTGAGAAGATCCCCGATCTCCTCGCGGAAATCCCGCCGGATGAAGAACGACACGAAGGGGATGATGTTCTCCGCCATCAGCCACCAGCGGCTGAAGTGTCGGACCGCGAAGTTCTTGTAGGCCGTGTGCAGATGCCTCGTGGGCCGGCCTTCCGCATCGATGATCTCATACATGCCGATGGCCCAGCGAGCTTCCGGGTGCTGCGAGAAGGCCTCTGCCACGTGATGGAGACTCTGCGTCGCGAGCATGTCGTCGGCTGGCAGGGCGGCGATCACATCGCCGGTGCACTTGCGGAACGCCCGGTTCACCGCGTCGCCGAATCCCTTGTCCGGTTCCACGTTGACGCCGTTGGCCCCGATCAGCCGTCGGGCACATTCCGCACTGCCGTCCGTCGAGCAGCAGTCTTCGTAGAGGATTTCCACGTCGAGGCCACGGGAGGCCGCGACGATGCTCTCCAGGCACTGTTCCAGATACGGCATGCCGTTCCGGGCCGACGTGATCATGGAGATTTTCATGACTCGGCTGTCGGCGGCCGACGCACGTCCGCCACGATGTACAGAGGGCGATGCTTCGCCTGAAAATAGATGCGGCAGACGTATTCGCCCACGATTGAGGTGGCTATGAGGTTCGCGCCGCCGAGCATGAACGCCAGCACGATGAGGGACGTCCAGCCACGTTCCGGCGTGCCTCGCCAGATCATCGTGCCGATCACCGAATACAAGAGGTACACGGCGCCAACGACACATACGCACATGCCGAGGAGCAGGGACAGACGGATCGGCACCTTCGAGTAGCCGAACAGGCCGTCAAGGGCACCCTCGACCCGGCGCACGACGCTGTAGCGAGTCGTGCCCGCGTATCTGCCGGGCCGGTCGTACGGGATGCCGACCTGGCGAAAGCCGACCCACGCGCGCATGCCGCGGATGAGCCGGTCGCGCTCCGGCATCTCGGAGATGAGTTTTGCGACCCGCTTGCTCATGAGGCCGAAGTCACCCGCGTCGAGCGGGATCGGTCGCTCGGCGATCGAGTTGAAGAGGCGGTAAAACGTCGCGAAGCAGAACCGCAGCCAGAGCGGCTCCTTGCGGTTTTGGCGGACGCCGTAGACGACGTCGTGCCCCTCGCGGAACTTCTCGATGAAGATCGGGATGAGTTCCGGCGGATCCTGCAGGTCGGCGTCGAGGAAGACGATCGCGTCGCCGGTCGCATGCTGCATGCCCGCGGTGATGGCCGCCTGGTGGCCGAAGTTTCGCGAGAGCCGCACGAGCAGCCAGTGGGTGTTCGCTGTCGACGCCAGGTGGCCGATCCGCTCCGCAGTGTCGTCGGTGCTGCCGTCGTCGACAAAGACAGCCTCGAACTCGACGTCGGGGATGGCAGCCGTCACCTCGCGGAGGCGAGACCACAGTATCCCCACGTTGTCCGACTCGTTGAGGACCGGAATGACGAGCGAGATGAGCATGAGGGCCGGAACGGGAGTGAGGGCCGGCGCCGATGCGTGACGGTACCGGCCTGCACCACTTTACCATCCGCTTTAGGTGGGGTATTGCCCGTGTGGCGGACGCATGCAGGCCGGCCCCCGAGTTGTCGATTCACCCGGTATATTCGCTGGCGGTCCAATCGCCGTCGCAGGCATCGTGTGGCACGTCCATCGGGGAATGTATTCATGGCACACCGACGTCGGCTCGAGTTGTCAGGCCATGGCAGCGTGAATTCCACGTCGGTGGCCCGAGCCTCGGTAAGCGAGCAACCAGCACCTTCGCCGACGCTGTCCGGCAGCGACTGGGGCATCATTGGTGCCGTGGCCATGGCGTGTCTGTTGGCGTGGTGCGCCGCGAATGAGAAGTGGACGCCGCATGCCTGGAGTCTGCCGGCGACCTACGTGCACGACCCGGAGCGAGGCGATTTCTTCGGCAACTCCGCCTATCTCAGGGCTTCGCCCACCTGGGGCGGAGTGCCGTTTCTGTGGAAGACGGTTCCGGAACTCGGTGCGCCGAACGACGGCAACTGGAATGACTTTCCATCGCTCGATGAAGTCGTGGCGACGGGTCAGTACGTGCTCACGACGGTGTTCGGTTTGTTCGCCGGCATCAACGTGAGTTTCATGCTCGCGCACGTGCTCGCGGCCGTGGCCCTGTACTCCGCAGCCCGGCTCTCGGGAGCCAACCGCTTGTGGGCGGCGCTGGGGGGTCTCGCGTTCGGCGTGTCGCCCTTCGTCTTCGCCCAGTCGCCGCACCACATCCAGGTGGCATACGTCTGGCCAGTGGCATTCTTTCCGCTCGTGTGGCGGGCCGTGTCGACGTCGCCCGGACTCGCGTGGGGCACGCGGCAGATGTGGCTCGCCGTGGGCTTCGGGTTCGTCGCCGGACTGCACTTCGTTTACTACACCAACATCCTGTGCCAGCTGGCCCTGATCGGGGCCGCGATCCAGTGGTATCGCACACGGGACGCATCAAGCCTGAAGGCGGCTCTGGCCGTCGTCGCGGCCGCGGCCGCTGGCTTCGCTCTCAACAACTTGGATGGGTGGACGTACCGACTGTTTCACGAGCCCAACACCGGGGCCTTCGTGCGCGAGTACAAATGGCTTGAAATCTACGGACTCAAGCTCGTCGATCTCGTGGTTCCCCCGGTCACGCACCGCATCGGCCCACTGGCCGCGTTTGCGCAGGAACACCGCAAGGCAGCGCCACTGCTCGACGAGGGAGCGTCGTACCTTGGGATCGTGGGATTGCTCGCGTTCGGCTGGGTGATCTGGGACGCGCTCCGGGCGGCCCTGCGGGGCCGGTTCGACGAGGTGCCGATCGAGGCATGGTGGATCCTCTGGATCGTGATCATGTTCACGACGGGGGGCCTTAACGCCATCATCGGCGCGTTCGGCATCACGATGTTCCGGGCCGCCTGCCGCTACGCCGTGGTGATCCTCGCGATCTCACTGCTCTACGCCGCTCGTCGAATGACATCGATCCAGTCGGCGGCTGCCGTGCATGCACCGGATGGCACGCAGGGCATTCTCTGGGGCACGGTCGCCGCAGTGACGGGATCCGTGATCCTCGTGGACCAGGTGCCACGCGCGCCGGAGGCCGAGTACACGAAGGCGATCGAGGTGCTCGTCGACTCCGATCGGCGGTTCGTGGCCGACATGGAGTCGGTGTTGCCCGCGGGGGCGATGGTGTTTCAATTGCCGGTGATCGAATACCCGGAGTCGCCAGTGCCGGGCCTCGGCTCTTACGAGCATTTTCGGCCCTACCTCTACAGTGAGGGCCTCCGCTACTCGTTCGGGTCGCAGAAGGGCCGCGAGCGGGAGGCTTGGCAGAAGGAACTGGCCACGATGCCGGCGGAAAAGGCCGTTCGGGAGATCGCCGGCCGTGGCTTCGACGCCATCTACATCAATCGTCGCGGCTTTCCCGATGGCGGCAAGGCCATCGAGGACGCCATGCGTGAGGCGGGATTCACCCAGCGGCTCATCCGCAGCCCGGCCGGCGATCTCGACTGCGTTCCGCTGCGAAGGACCGCGGGACCGTCCCGGTAAGGCCGTCCCGATCCCGCCGACAGCGCGGAGCAACGTCGTCGCTCACCGGGGTGTGGAGTCCCGGGCCGCCTGTGCCAGGTCGAGGGCAGGAAACAGCATTCCGAATGGCGTCGGCGTTCCATCCTTCGACATTCCCAACTCGTCGAGAATCTTCGAGATCGCCGCGGAGTTCGCCTCCGTCGCCAGCCGCGGATGAAAGACAACCGCGCCGATGGCCTCGTCCTCGTGGAGCAAGGCCGTCGCCGCGGTGAACCGGGCTCCGGGAAATTCGCCCAGCATGTCGTCGGGCCACGCAATACCCTTGCGCTCGGCGTAGTAGAGCGCGGTCGGGTTCCAATCGTCCCCGAGAATCAACAGCGTCCTCGGCGAGGGCACGATGCGCTGCACAGGTTCCGTCCACGCCGCACGCAACTGGGCGTGGGTAGGAAATGACCGCAGGATCGGCAGGAAGCTGTTGGCCCACGTCCAGAAGCCGGCACACCCCACGACGAGCGTCAGAATCATGGCCACGAGCCTTGGCCAGCGTCGTGCAGGCCACATCTCGGCGAGCCCGACGATTGCCAGACTCAATGCCAACAGCAACCAAATGCCCGTGGCGCTGAGATAGTAGTTGTGAACGTAGTAGAGGTTGGTGAAGACGAGCGGCCCGGCCGCGAATCCCGCCAGCAGGGCCGCGATCTGCGGCCGGCGCTTTCGTGACAGTATGGCGCCGGCGACGAGCAGGACGACGATCGCGAGGTGATTGAACGGCGGGATCGCGACGAATAGGCTTTCGCGCATGTGTGCGGCGATGACCGACCACGTCTCGGTGTTGGCCTTTTGGTCGAACGTGCCGTAGTTCCAGGCCCGAAATTTCGGATTGGCGAACATGAACATGTCGCGAACGAATGGGTTGTCACGCTTCAGCGTGTCACCGTATTCGAACCATTTGTGGGCCACGATGTACGGGAGCGCGAACAGTGGCAAAACCCAGAGGTTCAGGACTACCGCCCGCCGGATACCCAGGCAACGCACCGCCCACCCGACGATCAGGATGGCGATGCCGAAGGCGATAATCCACGTCGAGCCCTTCTGCAGGGCGGCGATGAGTCCGGCGCCCAAGGCACCGGCACACCATGGCCAGAACGAAGCCGGACTCGTCGATGGTGCTTCGGTCCAGGCGCCGGTGCCGCGAGTCACCGCCATCGAGCAGCGCACGACACAGTAGAGAAAAGACATGGCGAGAAACAACGCCATCGTCTCCATCATGTAGGTCGCGCCCCAGAACAGGTACAGGGGGCTCGACAAGAGGATGACCACCGGGATCCAGAGATCGCGTCTCTCCACGTCCAGCGCCCGCAGCAGCAGCAATCCCACGGCCACCGCGGCCAGCCAGAAGGCGATGCTCAAGGTTCGGCCGGCGGCATCGAGGGGACATCCCGTGCACCAATGCGCGCACCCGGCCAGATACTGAAACAGCGGGAACTCGGTCGGTAGGTCCCACGGCCGGCCCAGGACGGGCATGAAGTTGTTGAACATGGACCCATGTTCGTGCACCCCGTAATAACTGCTGATCGCGTTCTGGGTTTGGCGAAAGTTGTGGGGGCCGAGAAGCGGCTTCGGGATCGAATAGCCGAGGCAGCACAACGCGGCCATGCACGCCACGGCCGCTATCGTGTATCCGGCTGCACGCCATCCACGGTCCGAGCACAGCCATGAGATGAGTCGCTCACGCATCGGTCCGTCGCCTCACTAAGAAAAACACCTCGTCTGGCCTCCCCAAGCTCGATGCGATCGCGCCCAGCGATCCGAGCGCGTAGCCGCCACACAAGAGAACGATGTTCTCCCAGGCGGTCACATGTCGCTGCTTGCGCTCGAGTGCGATGCGATTCGAGAGATTGCGCACGTCGACGATCCGTTGGCTCGCGATACCCTCCGGAGGCGAGCCGAAGCATCGGCGCATCAGGTGTCGGATGCCGTCGACCGTCGGCAGGAACACGTGCGGTGCCGCCATGTGCCACTGCAGAACCGTCTTGAGCGGAATCACGGCCGATCCTCCCGTCGCCCGGTAGAGCCATTCGCAGAGTCCGTAGATCATGCCGCTCGACAGGGGCATCGAGCACACCAACACGCCGCCCGGCCGGAGCAGCCGAGCCACAACCCGTAGGAATGCGTCCGGCTCGGGCACATGTTCCAGCACGTTCAGAACGGATACCACGTCGTACGTGACGCCCTGGTCGGCCTCGTCCGCTACGGAGCGCTGTGACAAATGGTCGGGCAGATGGCAGGCCCTACGCGGCGGAAGGCTGGTGTCGATCCCCCGGCATGAATATCCAGCCTCGGTTGCCTTGGCGACGAAGAGCCCGTTGCCGCAGCCGACATCCAGCAATCGTGCCGGAGGTGGACATGCGATCCTCATGCCCCGGAGGATTTCCGCAGCCTGAGAGGCTCGTAAACCGTCGTAGTATCGGTTGTAGAGATCGGCGGCATCCGCCTGGTGGTAGTCGCATAGTTCAAGGGGTGCACGGCGCGGCTTGCAAAACAAGGTTTTGCAATCGCGGCAGCGAAAGAACCAGGCGCTGTCTACGCGAAACACCGGCAGGGTTCGCGGGGAGAGGCACGCCGTGCAGGGTGAGGCACGGTCTGTCGTGTCTGGAACCCGAGTCACGCCATCATCCCATGAAACTGATGTCGATGAATCGCCGTTCGCCGACTGCCGTCCGATGCGTGCGCGAGATGCCTGGCGTCACCGTGGGTGATCCTAGCAGCGGCCCCGGTTCCTCGCAGCGGGCGCCGTTGCCACTGGTTATCTCCCTGGGGGATTTTGACGACGGCGACCCCAGGCGATTCGCCCGCACCGGCGCTAGGCCGATTGCCACCGCTGGCCACGGGAGCGACAATCGCCGCGGTTGGGTCGTCACCGGATGATTCCATGCTCCAGCCACGGGTTTGCAACAAGCGGCGACCCCAGTACGGTTTGTTCGCATTTTCGCAGGGCCTGCATTGATCCCGCGACTGTGGCGGCCCGCCGCGATCCTCGCCGCGATCACATTCGCGGTCTTCTGGCCCACCCTCTGGTCGGACTTCGTCTACGACGCCCGGCTCCAGATCCTCACCGATCCCTTTCCGCACGACCCGCGAAACTGGCCGGCCGTGCTCTCGTTCGCCGTCCTCGGCATGGATGTGCTCGACTTCAACCGGCCCGTCCACCTCGCGTCGATCATGCTCGACGCCGCCGTCTGGGGCCGCGATCCCTTCGGCTACCACCTCACGAGCATCCTGCTGCACTGCGGGAACGTGGTGCTGCTCTGGCTCGTGATCCGCGATGTGCTCTCGCGGGGGCCGGGGGTGGGACGGCCGGTGGTGGCGAATGACGCGAACGCATCGACCCGCCACGGCGGCGGCCTGACCGCCACCGGGATCGCGGCCTGCGCGGGCGGACTGTTATTCGCCGTCCACCCGCTCGTCACCGAAGCCGTCTGCGAGCCGACGTTCCGCGAAGACCTGCTCGTCGCCGCGTTCACGCTCGGGGCCCTCGTGCTGGCATCGCGCGGCGACAGCCTCCGGCGGGCCGTCGGCTGTGCCGCGTGCTGCTTTCTCGCCTGCGCGAGCAAGGAGTCCGGCATCGCGGCCCCGCTCGTGCTCGGTGCCTTCTGGTGGCTCTTCCATCGCGGTCAACCCGGCCGCTTCTGGCCGATCGCCGTCGGCGGCGGCACGGCCGCCGCGCTCGCATTCCTCGCTGCCCGGTTTCTCCTCGCGCCAAGCACGTCCGCGATCTTCGAGTTGCCCCCCAGCTACCCCGGCGGCTCACTCGCCGCGGCGTTGCACCTGGAGCCGCGGATCCTCGCGCTCTACGCCCAACTCGTCGTCCTTCCCGTCAACCTCTGCGCCGACTACGGTCTGGCGTCGATCCGGCACCTGCCGCTCGGGCTGTCGATCCTGATCGTGGCGGCGCTCGCCGCCGTGATCACGTGGGCCGGGTGGCGCGACCGTCGGGTCGCCTTCGGCGCCGCCCTCATGATCGTCCCGCTCCTGCCCGTCTTGAATCTCGTGCCGATCTATCGGGCCGCGGCCGACCGGTATCTCTACCTGCCGCTCGCGGGCGTCGCCGTGATCGCGGCCTGCGTGGTCGAGCGCGTCTGGACGCGGCTGCCCCGCGACCGCCGGCCCGTCGCCCTCGTCGCCGGTGTCGTGGCGCTGGGCATGCTGGCCTGGGGCTGCACCGCGCGGCAGCGGGTGTGGGCAAACTCGCTCGCGCTCTGGCTCGACACGGTTGCCCGCAACCAGACCTCGTGGTCGGCGGCCCAGGGGCTGGCCGGCGCGCTGTGGGAGGCGGGCTCGTTCGTGGACTCCGAGCGTGCCGCCCGGCACGCGTTGGCCCTCACGGAGGGCAATCGTGGAGAGGCGTGGTTCATCCTCGCGTTGGCTCTCGACGGCCAGGGACGAGCCGCCGACGCCGATGCGGCCGCTGCGACGGCGATCGAAAAAGACCCGCGTCTCGCCGACCCGGATGCCCGGGTCGCGGTGCTCGCCATGGAGCGAGGGGAGGCCGAGGCCTTCAAACGACTGCTCGCGCGCCGACCCGCCGCACCCACTCCGAAGACGGCCGCGGAGCCTTGAAATCGCCGGTGATTGTGCGGCTCCCGGAGCGGTCGTAATCTCCATCGGGTGAGTCGCGGCGTCCCCGGAAATGTCCAGGAAAATCCTCATGGCGATGTATCGCAGGAACGAGACGAAGCAGCGCGGGGCAGACCGGCCCGCGGCCGCGGTCACCGTGGACGGCGCCGACCCCGGCGGGCTGAACATCGGCATCCTCAAGGCGGCGCTCATCACGCTGGCGGTCCTCTGGATCTACTCGCCCGTCTGTAATCCAACGCTGCCTGCCGACTGGCTCTGGGACGACGACCAGCTCCTCACGGCCAACCTGACCGTTCAGCATCGAATGTCGCCCGACCCGGCGGTCCCGCCCGATCATCTCGGGACGCTCGCCAAGCTCTGGTTCAACCCCGAGGGCGCCGACTACTTCCCGCTGAGCTACACGGCGCTGTGGGCGCAGTGGCCATTTTTCTCGATGGATCCACGCACGGGAGGCCCCGTGCAGCCCGGCGGGCCGGCCGTCGCGTGGCCGGTCGGCTACCACATCACCACCGTGCTCCTCCACCTGCTCGGGGCGCTGTCGCTGTGGCGGCTGTTCGCCGTCATGAAACTGCCCGGCGCGTGGCTCGCAGCCCTGATCTTCGCGGTGCATCCCGTGTGCGTGGAGTCGGTCGCCTGGGTGTCCGAACTCAAGAACACCCTGTCGCTGCCGCTCTTCCTCTGGTCGGCGATCCACTACATCGCCTTCGATGACCTCGTGTCGGCGGGCGCCGCTCCCGGCGACCGCCGGGCTGCGAAGCACTACGTCGCCGCCATCGCGTTCTTCCTTCTGGCCATGTTCGCGAAGACGTCGGTCGTCGCGATGCCCGTGCTGATCCTGCTCTATGCCTGGTGGAAGCGCAACGCCGTCACCAGCCGTGACCTCGTCTTCGCCGCCCCGTTCTTCGTGATCTCGATCGTGCTCGGCCTGATCACCATCTGGTATCAGCACGGCCGCGCCATTGGCCAGGAGACGATCATCGTCGGCGGCCTCGACTCACGGTTGGCGAGCGCCGGCCTGTCGCTCGCCTGGTACATGAAGATCCTGGCGTGGCCCGTCCACCTCCTGCCGATCTACACGAAGTGGGCGGTGGATCCGCCGCAAGTCTGGCAGTTCCTGCCCTGGCCGGTGCTCGTGGGCGTGACGTGGTGGTTCTGGCAGAACCGGGCGACCTGGGGCCGGCACGCGCTCTTCGGACTCGGGTTCTTCCTGCTCATGGTGGCCCCGGTGCTCGGCTTCATCACCATCTCCTACATGAGGATCACGTGGGCCGCCGACCACTTCATCTACCTCCCGATGATCGGGATCATCGGGGTCGTGGTCGCCGGCGTGGCGTCGTGGGCCCGGCGGCTTTCGGCGGAGGAGCGGTCGTACGTGCAGGTGGGGACGGCGGTGCTCGTCGTCGCGCTCACGCTCCTCGCGCATGGAGATGCGGCCTGCTGGGTCAACGAGGATGCCCTCTGGACCCACACGCTCACCTACAACCCCAACGCCTGGCAGGCCCACAACCGGCTGGGCGCGAAGAAGTTCTCGCGCGGCCACGTCGAAAACCTGGGTCCCGAGGCCGGCCTGCGTCCGGAGATGGGCGTGGAGCAGACCCGCATCGGCCCGCAGACGCGGATCCAGAACCTCGGGGCCTTCTACCACTTCAGTTGGTCGACCTTCCTGCGGCCCGATCTCGGCGAGACCCACAACAACCTCGGCACCGCCTGGTCGGCACGGGCCCAGTCCGCGCTCCAGCAGGGCAACAAGGCGGCGGCCGACATGTGCATGACCAAGGCCGTCGAGCAGTTCGCCGAGGCCTGTCGCGTCACGCCGCACGTGCCGGCGATCCACGTGAATCTCGCCAACTCCCTGGCCGCCGCGGGACGCTTCAGTGAGGCGGCCGAGAAGTACGCCGAACTCGTCGGCCAGGAGCCGAACAATCCCGCGCTCATCAACAACTACGGCGTGGCCCTCTACAAGAGCGGCCGGACGGAGGATTCGATCGTGCAGTTTCGCAAGGCTCTCGAGATCGCGCCGGGCCTGAAGGACGCCCAGGAAAGCCTGGCCGTGGCGCTCGGCGAGAAACCCGACCCGGCGAAGCAGCCGACCGCGGAACGGCCCGCCGCGGCCGGTCAGTCCGCGCTGCCGCCGCTCAATCTCCAGGCGCCGACCTCGCCCACGCTCGGCCCGGCGATCAAGTAGCGGGGGAAGGCGTAGGACGCGCGGCGGGGCGGAATGACGGGTGGTGGCGGGATGCAGGCTGCCCCGTCCGGTGGAGCCGCAGGGTGGCTCGCCGCTGGAAACGCTTCATGCGGATCCTACGCGATCTTCGGGCGTCACCGCGCCTGTCCCGGCGTCGGGTATGCCCATGCCGTCTCGCTCGGACGTTCGCGACGGGCTTCGTGCCCGTCGCTCACTCGATGCTGCC
>CAIXGY010000039.1 GCA_903919035.1 uncultured Planctomycetaceae bacterium
ACGGATTGCGGAGCGAGGGCAGCATCGAGTGAGCGACGGGCACGAAGCCCGTCGCGAACGTCCGAGCGAGACGGCACGGGCAGCCCCGACGCCGGGACAGGCGCGGTGACGCGCGAGGATCAAGTGGGGGCCGTATGAAGCCGCTCCCGCGGCTCGAGTTTGCATCTGCAAGGAAGGGACGTCTTTATGTCTCATGGGTGTGACAAGTTCGTGGGGATCGATGTCTCGAAGGACGCACTCGACGTCAGCTGCGGTCATCGCCCGGTTCGCCGAGACGACCCGGCCGGTGCCCGAGGGATATGACGAGCGGCAGGAGCAGTTCCGCGAGCTGATCGTGCGGCGCCGGCAGCTCCTGGACCACCGCATGGCCGAGAAAAACCGCCGCGAGATGGCCCACTCCCCGCTGGTCCGAAAGAGCGTCTTGAAACTCATCGAGACGCTCAACAAGGATCTCAAGCGGATTGAGAAGGCGATCCTTCAACTCGTCGAGTCCAACGACGACTGGCGGGCCCGCTTCGAGCGGCTGAAGCCGCACTATCTGGGGCGGGAGGGTTGTGTCCGCAACGTCCTCTCCATGGCGGCGTTGAGTGCCAAGAAGCACAACCCTGTCATCAGGACTTTCGCAGCCAGGCTCCTGGCATTGCCTTCTCCGGAAGCATGATCTGCACCATGCCCACCTTGAAAACCAACACCGCCACCTCGGCTGTGCCCGCGGCGGCCCGAGCGAACATCGGCAGGAAGCCGTTGTGTCGCGGAAGGCTAGTACACGCCGACGGTCGTCGAGGCCGCGAGCGCGCGGAAGGGACGAACGCCGCTGATGCCGTCCCAGGGGTATTTCACGTGGGGCCGCTCCCGCTCCCCCTCGTCGCGTTCGAGGAAGCCCGGGATGAAGGTCTCCCGCGTGAGCGTCGTGAGGCGGACGCGGCCCGTCGCCCCGTAGGGCACGACCGTGTCGGGATCGTCGAAGTCCACCACCTCGATCACGGCGCGGGGCTGCGGCGCGTAATACGCGATCGTGTAGCCGTCGGCGGGCGTGACCGGCCGCGAGGCGGCCAGCCCCATGAGCGTGTTGCCGTAGGTGGGCGTCATGTAGGCGCCGTCGAGCAGTTCCTCGACGGCGAACCGCGTCCACTGCGGCGTGAACTCGGTGCCGCCCGAGAAGATTCCGGTGATGCCCATCCTGCGGATCGTCGTCCCCTTCTTTTCGAGAGCCAGGGCCAGGGCCTCGAGAAGTTTCGGCGTGGTGAACATGCAGCGGATGTCGTGGCCGGCCTCCAGGATCGTGATCGCCTGGTCGATGCAGTGCTGCTTGTAGGCCTCGAGGTGTTCCATCCAGCCCTTCTGGATGAGCTTGATCACCCAGCGGGGATCGAGATCGACGCAGAAGCAGATGCCGCCACGATGCTGCGCGAGATGCTCGATCGAGAGCCGCAGCCGCCGCGGGCCCGACGGCCCGAGCATCAGCCAGTTCGCCCCCGGCGGGAAGAACTCGTCGGGGAGCGTGTCGCTGAACATCTCGTAGTCGGTGCGAAAGTCGCGGGAGTTGTAGCGCGACTTCGGGATGCCGGTGGTGCCCCCGGTCTCGAAGACGTAGGCCGGCTGGTCGGCCAGGCCCTTGGGCACCCAGCGCCGCACGGGCCCGCCGCGGAGCCACTCGTCCTCGAACGGCGGGAACTTTTTCAGGTCGGCGAATCCCTTCACCTCCGTGAGCGGGTCGAAGGGAAGGGTCTTCGCGTAGTCGAGCCAGAACGGGCAGCCCGTCGATTCGTGGAAGTGCCAGGTGACCGTCTCGACCACGTGCGCGTCGAGCGCGGCGCGGGCGGCGGCGATGACCTCACTCGACGGTGGCGGCGCTGCGGTGGAACTCGGGGTCGCGTGCATCACCGAGTTGTAGCCCCGCGGGCGTCGGGCGCGGAGGGGCTACCTCCGACGCCTCGGCGAGATCAGCCCTCCGCCGGCGGCAGCGGCGCGCCCAGCTGGGCGAACAACTGGAGCACGCCGTTGAAGTGGGCCAGCCGCGGCCCGTGACGGTCGATGAATTCGCCGAGGGCGTATTCGCTGTCGGCGAAGTCGTCGGCGTTCTCGGCCGCCTCCCGGGCGAGTCCGCCGAGAAATTCCGTGTGCACCTTCGCGAGCGATTCGGCGGCCCGGCGACACGAGGCCGCCAGTTCGGGGTTGGCTTCCTTCCACGACCGCAGTTCGGCATTCCGCTGCCGCTGCTGCATCGACACCTGCTCGAGCAGTGCGGCCAGCAGCTCGGCCGACCGCTGCTGGTGGGCCGCGATGTCGCGGAGCAGGCGGTTGGTTTCGGCCAGGTCGCCCGCAACAGCGGGCTGGCCCCCCGTGGCGATCGTGGCGGCGGAAATGTCGACCTGGGTGAACAGCGGCACGTCGCCCATGCTGAGACTCGCTGAGGACGGATTCTTCGACCCACCCATCGTAGGTTCGCCCGGCCGTCCGTGCCACCGCCCGGTCTGCCCGCAGATCCGGCAGGGTTTGCCCAGTCGGAATCCCCCATGGTCGCGGCGGGCGCCGGCTCAAGTGGCCCGCACGTTCACCCGATGGATGCTTCGCGGGTACCTGCGGGGGGTCGAATGGAGCAGCGGACAGACACCGGCGGCGAGGCCTCTGCGTTCGGGTTCCTCACCGTCGTCGACTCGCCGGCCCACGGCATCTTCGGGGGCTATCTGCTCGTCGATGCCGCCGGCCGACCGCTGGAATTCCATTGCACGGCGCCCGTGAAGGTGTCGCGGGCGCAGGCCATCCTCTACGGACCCACGCTTGTCGGCCACCTCCACGGTCGACAGATCGGCGGGGCCCTGCTCGCGGAAGGGGGCGTGGCGCCGGTGGTCGTGCTCACCGACCAGGAGGCGATGCTCCAGGTGCGGCCGCACACCAGCCTGCCCGTCGCGTTCGTGCGCCGGGCGACTGCTGCCGACGATCCCGCCGGCTTCACCGTCGGGGCGGCCCACGTCGGGCCGACGGGGGGCGACGGGGGGCGGCAGGCGGCGATCCAGGATCGACTCGCCGAACTCGGCGCGGCGGTCGATCTCTGCGAGCCGTTCGAACGCATCCGGGCGGCGATCGACGAGGCCCAGAAGCACTGACGCCGCCGTCGCGGCGCCGGCGGATGCACCGAGGACGGGGCGGCATGACGAATCGCGATCCACAGCGCGACCTTTCGCCTCCGGTGCGCTCCGTGGGCCGGGCCGCGTTCGTGCTGCCGGAGGTGGCGGTGGCGCAAGGCGCCGCGGTCGCCGTGCACCGTCCTCCCGTGCTTCGTCTGCCGCTGGCGGCCTGCCGGCCGGTCGTGCAGCGGGTCGCGCTGTGCGATGCTGCGCCCGTCGTCCGGAGGTTCCGGTTCGGGAATCCCGCGCCACTCCCGACGTCGGCCGTGTCGCGGTCGCCGGCGGCGCCGACGACCGATGCCTTCCCCGGCGGGGACGGCATGGGCCCCTCGCCTGACGCGGCTGCGCGCCGCCGGGCCCGCATCGCGCCGCCGCGGGACGTCGTCAAGCTCGAGGAGCGGTTCTTCTACCTGCTCCAGCCCGACGTGGAGACGGCGCTGCGGGCCGGTCGCCTCTCCTTCCCGCGGCCGCCGTTCCCGTTCCAGCTCGACGGGATGGCGTTTCTCATGCCGCGGCACGCCGCGGTGCTCGCCGACGAGATGGGCCTCGGCAAGTCGATGCAGGCGATCTCGTCGATCCGTCTGCTCGTCCGCTCCGGCGAGGTGCGGCGGGTGCTCGTGGTCTGCCCCAAGGGCCTGGTCTCGAACTGGGCGCGCGAACTCGCCGACTGGGCTCCCGAACTCGTGACGGCCGTCATCGAAGGGGATCCGGCCCGCCGGCGGTGGCAGTGGGGCCTGCCCGACGTGCCGGTCAAACTGGCGAATTACGAGGTGCTCGTCCGCGACCAGGCGCTGGTCGTGGAACTCGGCCTGACCTTCGACCTCGTGGTGCTCGACGAGGCCCAGCGGATCAAGAACCGCGACAGCCAGACCAATCGCGCCGTCTGCGGCGTGCGGCGCAGACGCGGCTGGGCGCTGACGGGCACGCCCATCGAGAACGGCACCGACGACCTGCTGGGCATCTTCGAGTTCGTCTCGCCCGGCCTCCTCGACCGGCGGATGACGCCGCGGGCGCTGGGTGCGGCCGTCTCCGACCACATCCTGCGGCGGACGAAGGACAAGGTGCTCACCGACATGCCGCCGCGGCTCAACCGCGACGCCCGCATCGAACTCGGGCCGGAGCAGCGGGAGACCTACCGTCGCGCCGAGGAGGAGGGCGTGCTGCGGCTCGCCGGCCTGGGCCAGGAGGCGACGATCCAGCACGTCTTCGAGCTCGTCCTGCGACTCAAGCAGATCTGCAACTTCGACACGGCCACCGGTGAAAGCGCGAAGCTCGACTGCCTGGCCGCCGAACTGGAGGAGGTGCGGGCCAGCGGCCGCAAGGCGCTGGTGTTCAGCCAGTGGGTGGAGACACTCGGCCGCCTCCGCGGTGCGCTCTCCCGATTCGGCGCGCTCGAGTATCACGGCGGGATGTCGACGCAGGCGCGGGACGAGGCGATCCGCAGGTTCAAGCACGAGCCCCGCCACTCGGTGCTGCTCCTCTCCTACGGCGCCGGCGCCGTGGGGCTCAACCTGCAGTTCTCGCAATACGTCTTCCTGTTCGACCGCTGGTGGAATCCGGCCGTCGAGGATCAGGCGATCAACCGGGCGCATCGCATCGGCGCCGCGGGGGCCGTGACCGTGACCCGGTTTCTGGCGCACGACACGATCGAGGAACGGATCGACGAGGTGCTCAGGCGGAAGCGCGACCTGTCCGAGACTGTCCTCGCGCAGGCGGAGGCGCCGAGCGGTGGCGGCCTGACGGCGGACGACCTCTTCGCGCTCTTCGCCCTGCGACCGCCGCACGCCGGTGCGCGGGCCGCGTGAGCCGCGGGATCAGGCCGCACGCCCGACTCGGCGGGCTGGGCCGAGCGCGGGAAAGGGCAGCAGGGCGGGGGTGTCGGCTGGGGCCTCCCGCTTCCGCGAGGCGACGAGCCGGCGCGAGGCGGACACGATGCCCGCCCACATGGATCTCGACTTCCGGCGGGTGACGGCGGCCACCGGTGCCGCTGCCGCCTGCGCCGCGGCGAGCCGCCGCGCCTCCATTTCCGCGCGACTCGCCCGTGCCCACTCGAGCACGGCACAGTCCGCCAGCGACGGCAGCCGCTGCGGCGGGATGTCGACCCGCTCGTCGATGCCGGCCAATTCGCGGAGCTCGAGGTAGACGCCCCAGGCATCCGGGGCGACGGCCCGCACCAGGGCGGCTCGATTGGCGCCCTCGTCCCGGTGGAAGTGGTCGTCTCGATAGCAGCGGTCGGGCCGGCCCAGCGGCACGTCGAGTTGCGACCGCACCGTCGCGAACACGCGGACGGGATCCGCGATCACCTGCGACACCTCGAAGATGGCGCACCGCGACCGGTGGCGGCGGACGAAGTCGAGGATCTGGCGGTTGTAATGCGTCCAGACGTCGAAGGCGAACGTGGGGTTCGTCACGAACGTCTCGTCGCCGCGGCGAAACAGCGAGTCGGCGACCTCCCACGGGCGGCGGAAGACGAACAGGTGCCGCGCCTGCGGCAGCCGCTCCTGCCAGAAGTCGAGGAAGAGCGTGGTCCGCGGTTCCTTCCAGCCCCACGCCACGCCGGGCCGCATCCGCTCCGCGATCAACTCGTCGGCCACCGGCTCGAGGGCCGGCGGCACTTCCCCGTGGGCGGTCGCGGTGTAGCCCTCGTCGCTCACCCCCCGGGCCGCGAGGGCGCGACAGTGAAACGACTGGATGCCGAGATCCTCGAAGTGTCCCAGCGGGTTCGACGCGTTGGCGCCGAGCAGTTCGGGCCCGAGATCGATGCCGGCGCTGGCCACGAGCGATGCGGTCAGCGACGTGCCCGAGCGGTGCATCCCGCCGACGAGCAAGGGCCGCGCGGCAGCTTCTGAGTGGCTGGACATCGGCTGGTGCGATCGTGTCGAGGCTGACGGCGCGGCCTGCCCCCCAGGCCCGTCGTTCGGGATTTCGGATCACTGGAGCGGCGGACTCTAGGAAAAACCTGCGGGCCGATTCAACGCCGAATGTCGGAACCCACAGGTTTGCCAGGCGGCCGCAGCCTCCCGTGCCGCATGCAGGCCGGCATCTTTGCCCAGCCTGCCAGGGATGCTTCAATCGGGTGACGGCGCCGAGGACTGGCGCCGTGCCGCCGGACTTTCCGCCCATGGCCTCCATCTACGACTACGACGTGCTCGTGATCGGCGCCGGCCATGCCGGCGTGGAGGCGGCCTGCGCCGCCGCCCGGCTCGGCGCCCGCACGGCCTTGCTCACGACCAACTGCGACACGGTCGGGCAGATGAGCTGCAACCCCGCGATCGGCGGCGTCGGCAAGGCGCAACTCGTCCGCGAAGTGGACGCCCTCGGCGGCGTGATGGGCCGCGCGATCGACGCCACGGGCATCCAGTTTCGCGTGCTCAACCGCTCCAAGGGGCCGGCCATGCACGGGCCCCGCGCCCAGGCCGACAAGCGGCTCTACCAGATGGAGGTCAAGCGGATCGTCGAGGAGACGCCGAACCTCCATCTGCGGCAGGAGACCGTCGAGGATCTGCTCGTCGAGCCTGCGGCCGGCGGCGGGCCGGGGCAACGCGTCGTCGGCGCCCGCGTCCGCGGCGCCGCCGAGTATCGGGCGGCCGCCGTCGTGCTCACGACGGGCACGTTTCTGCAGGCCGTCATGCACACCGGGGAGGCGACGACGGCCGGCGGCCGGGCGGGGGAGGGGACGACGTCGGGGCTGTCGCGGGCGCTCGCCCGCCTCGGCTTCACGGTGGACCGGTTCAAGACCGGCACGCCCTGCCGGCTGGCCGCGGCGGGCATCGACTTCGCGCGGCTCGACGAGCAGCCCGGTGACCCCGACCCCCAGCCGTTCTCGTTTCTCACCGACCGCATCGCCCGCGAGCAGATGGTCTGCTGGATCACGCGGACCGGGCCCGAGATCCACGACCTCATCCGGGCCAACCTGCACCGGGCCCCGATGTTCACCGGCCAGATCGCCTCCCGCGGCCCGCGCTACTGCCCGAGCATCGAGGACAAGGTCGTGCGGTTCGCCGACAGGGAGAGCCACCAGCTGTTTCTCGAGCCCGAGGGGCGGCACACGCGGGAGATCTACGTCAACGGCATCTCCACGAGCCTGCCCCGCGACGTGCAGGACGCGATGATCCGCCTCGTGCCGGGCCTCGAGCGGGCGGTGATCATGCGGTATGGCTATGCGGTGGAATACGACTACTGTCCCCCCGACCAGCTCACCTCCGCGCTCGAGAGCAAGCGGGTGCGGGGACTGTTTCTCGCCGGGCAGATCAACGGCACGACCGGCTACGAGGAGGCGGCAGCCCAGGGGCTCGTGGCGGGGGCCAACGCGGCGCTGGCGGTCGCGGGCCGCGACCCGCTCGTGCCCGATCGCGACGAATCCTACGTGGGCGTGCTCGTCGACGACCTCGTCACCCGCGGCGTGGACGAGCCCTACCGGATGTTCACGAGCCGCGCCGAGCATCGGCTGGCGCTGCGGCACGACAACGCCGACCGCCGGCTCACGCCCGTCGCGACCCGGCTCGGCCTGGCGGAGCCGGGTCGCGTGGCCCGGCTCGAGTCCAAGACCGCCGGCATCGAGGCGGCCCTGGCCGCCCTCGCCGTGCACCGCGTGGGCGGGACGCCGCTGCTCGACATGCTCAAGCGGCCGGAGTGGTCGTGGGACGACTGCGTGGCGGCGAATCCCGCGCTCGCGGCGGTGCCCCCGGACGTGGCTCAGCAGGTGGAGCGCGACATCCGCTATGCCGGCTACGTGGCCCTCGATCGCGAGCGGATCGAGCGGCAGCGGAAGCACGCCGGCCGGCCGATTCCCGAGGGCTTCGACTATGCGGCCGTGCGTCACCTGCGGGCCGAGGCTCGCGAACAACTCGCGCGGATCAGGCCCCGGACGCTCGGCCAGGCGGGCCGGGTGAGCGGCATCACACCCGCGGACCTGGCGCTGGTGCTCATCCACCTCGAAGGCCGCCGCGCGTGAGGATCGTCCACGTGACCGCCGGGGCCGGCGGCCGCATCTGCGGCTCGTGCCTCCACGACAACACCCTCGTGCGTGCCCTCCGCAGCCGCGGCGTCGACGCGCTGCTCGTGCCGGCCTATGTGCCGACCACGACCGACGAGGAGAATGTCGCCGAGAGGCGGGTGGTGATGGGGGGCGTGAACGTCTGGCTCCAGGAGCACGTGCCCCTGTTCCGGCACACGCCCGCCTGGCTCGATCGCCCCCTCGATGCCAGGCCGCTGCTCGATTGGCTGTCGCGGCGGACCGGCGGCACGCGGCCGGCCGACGTCGCCGGCCTGACGGTCTCGTCGCTCCGCGGCGAAGCCGGCAACCAGCGGAAGGAGGTGGCGAGGCTCGCAGCCTGGCTCGCCGCCGACGTGCGGCCCGACGTGGTCCATCTTTCGAACGCGCTTCTGCTCGGCCTGGCCAGGTCGATCCGGGCGGCCACGGGTGCCCGGATCGTCTGCTCGCTCTCCGGCGAGGACATCTTCGTCGACGCGATTCCCGAGCCACAGCGATCCGAAATCTGGAGCCTGCTCCGCGACCGGGCGGCCGAGGTCGACGCCTTCGTGGCGTTGAACGAATGTTTCGCCGGCTTCATGGCGGAGCGGCTTGCGGTACGTCGCGAGCGGATCACGGTCATTCCGGCCGGCATCGACCTGGCGGTCTTCCCGGACGCGCCTCCCGATCTCGCCTCCCGGCGGCGAGCCCGCGGTGGCCGGCTCGTCGTGGGCTACCTCGCGCGCGCCTGCCGCGACAAGGGCCTCGATCAACTGGTGCAGAGCCTGCCCCACCTGGTTCCTTCCCACGACGTCGAAATCTTGGCGGCGGGCGCGACCGTAGACGCGGAGCGCGACTACATCGCGGGCTGTGCTCGGTTGGCCGGCAGCCTCGGGGTGGCCGACAGGTTTCGCTGGCTGGGGCAGGTGGACCGGGCCGAAAAACTCCGCCTGCTCGGCGCGGTTGACGTCTTCGCCATGCCGACCGTCCATCCCGAGGCCAAGGGGCTGCCAGTGGTCGAGGCGCTGGCGGCGGGGGTGCCGGTCGTCGCCCCGCGGCATGGGGCGTTTCCCGAACTCGTCGACCGGGAGCGGGCGGGACTCCTGCACCATCCGGGCGATCCTGCGGATCTTGCCCGGGTCGTCGCCGCAATCCTGGGCGACGAATATTTCGCGGCTCGTCTCGGCGGGCACGCCCATGCGTTGGCCCGCACGAAGCACTCCGCCGACCGCATGGCGGACGATCATCGACGGCTGTATGCGTCGTTGGACTGACGCACGTCGCCGTTCAGGCCATCCCCGTGCCGCGTCATCCAGCGGTCACGGGATCCACCGTTCGATCAGCGAGCGACGACCTTGCGAACGGTGGAGACCATCTCGGAGGTGATTCCGACGGCTTTGGTGACCATGGCGTGGGCTTCCTTATCGTGAGTGGCGGGACGTGCCGAAGGCCGATCCCTTCGATGCCCGGGCTTAATTGCAAAAGCCATGCCAGTGGCATCGGGCACTATCTTTTTTCCTGCCATTCCAGCGGCCGATCACGAATCGAGCCTTGTTTTTCATGCATCGGCGACCATTTTTCAGGACCAGATCGACTCGGAGCGGGTCCTCCACGGAAACCACGCCTCATCACCACAGTGATGAGCGGATGCCCAGACATTGGGAAAAGCGCTGCTTTTTTGGGAAAAGAGCAGTCCGGACTCACTGGGAGCCCTGTGGCCCGGCGGGGCACCCGGACGTCAGGCCGACCGGTGGGTGTGGTCGCCGCCGGCAACGTCGGAGCCGGCCTTCTTTTCCGGGTAGAGCAGCGACGCCGCCACGCTCGTGCCGATGAGCGCCACGATCACCAGCAGCGACACGGCCGGGTGGACGAGGTGGCCCTTGGCGTGCGGATCCCAGCCGCCCTGGGCCGCCAGCCACTCATTGTGGCGGGCCGCCTCCGCGATCATCTTGAACCCGACGAACACGAGCACCGCCGACAGGCCGTAATTGAGGAACCGGAAGAGATCCATCACCCCGGCCAGCAGGAAGTAGAGCGCCCGGAGACCGAGGATCGCGAACACGTTCGACGTGAAGGCGATGAACCGCATGTAGGGCGTGCCCTTCTCGACCACGCCGAGGATCGCGGGGACGCTGTCCACGGCGAACAGCACGTCGGTGCTCTCCACGATGAGAAGCACGAGAAACAGGGGCGTGGCCATCAGCCGGCCCTGCTCGCGGACGAAGAACCTGTCGCCGGCAGGCGTGTTCGTCACCGGGATGATCCGGCGGAAGAACCGGATGAGGGCGTTGTCGCCGGGTTCGTGATCCTCGTCTCCGAAGGCCAGTTTCACACCCGTATAGACCAAAAAGCCGCCGAATACCCACATGATCCACTTGAAGCGCTCGACCAGTTCGGCTCCCAGCAGCACGAACGTGAGCCGCATGATCACGGCCCCGAGAATGCCCCAGAAGAGCACGCGATACTGGTACTTCAGCGGCACGCTGAAGTAGCCGAACACCACCGCGAACACGAAGACGTTGTCCATCGAGAGCGACCACTCGACGAGGTAGCCCGTGAGGAACTCGAGGGCCGCCTTGCCCCCCAGCCAGCCCCAGACCACCGCGTTGAAGCCGAGGGCGAGCGCCGACCAGAAGCACGTCCAGAAGGCGCTTTCGCGGAGCGTGGGCTCGTGGGACTGCTTGTGGAAGACCGTGAGGTCGAGGATCAGGAGGATCGCCACGAGGGCGCCGAAACCGAGCCAGTGGATGGCCTGGATCGACGCTGCCGAGGCGGCGCCTCCCGGCGGGACGAGGGCGATGGCGGCGGCGTCGGCGAGGATGTGCATGGCGTCTGCGGCGGGGCTGGGCGGAAGGATCCAGGCCGCCAAATGGTAGCCGCCCGGCCGATTCCGGGCATGGTCACCTGCTTCGCGGCGTCGGACGGGAGCGGGGGAAGGGCCGCAGATCCATCCACGGCTCGACGGCACGTGCGTCCCCGCGGCCAACCGGCGTCGGGGATGCCCGTGCCGCCTCGCTCGGACGTTCGCGAAGGGCTTCGTGCCCTTCACTCACTCGATGCTGCCCTCGCTTCGCAATCCTTGCTGCGCTCGGCCAGCAACGCCGGCTCGGCGGCACGGGCATCCCCGCCGCCTTGCCCACCATGATCGAGCCGGTCAGGCGCGGGGGCCGGCTCACCCCCGCCCGCTCCCGGCGGGTGAGGCCGGCGGGACAAGCCCCCGCACGAAACTCGTCGTCATCGCCGCGAACACCGGGGCGATGCGATCCCACTCGCGATCCTCCGCCTGGCAGAAGAGCAGCCAGACGGCTTCCGGGGTGGAGAGCGTCCGCACCTGGGCCGTGTTCGTGAGATCGAGACAGTAGAAATTCATGTCGAAGCCGGAGAGCGTCGTGCCGTCGATCTCGTCGCTCGCAGGCTCCGCATCGAGATCCCGGTATTCGCCGCGCATCTGGAGCACCACCGCCTCCGCGAGTTCCTCGGGCCGGCCACCAGGCGCGTGACCGCTGACCGACCAGAAGCCCCCCTCGGGCGCGTAGACCGTGACCGCCGCATGGCCCTCCCGCGCATCGTCGGTGTCGACCGACCAGGAGTCGGGATACGAGAAGTCGAGGCCCAGTCGATGGAACCGCACTCGGAGCACTCCGCGGCAGGCAGGGACGCGGCGAAAGTGTACGGGTTTTTTCGGGGCGGGGAGCGGTCTGGACGCCGTTCCGACGCCGCCGCTATCGTCCCGCCCCTTCCGGAACGGCCCAGCGCCGTGATCCGGGTTCCTCGCCTCCCGACGCACACATGGCCCAACCCACCGCCACGTCCGCTCCGCGCGTGCCGGCGATCGGCCTCGCCGACGTGGCGCTGCCCGCGGCCATCCTGTTGGCGGTGTTGGTCGTGCTCGCGCCGGTGCCGCAGCCGATCGTCGACCTGCTGCTGGCGGCCAACCTCACGGTGTCGGTGCTCGCGCTCCTGGGGGCGCTCGCCGCCCGCACGCCCCTGGAAATGAGCGTCTTCCCCACGTTCCTGCTGGGCGCCACGCTCGTGCGGCTGGTGCTCAACATCGCCACGACCCGCCTCGTGCTGGCCCGGGCCGCCATCGACGGCCCCGCCGCCGCGGGCCGCGTGGTCGAGGCCTTCGGCGAGTTCGTGGCCGCGAACGATCTCGTGGTCGGCGGCGTGATCTTCGCCATCATCGCGATCGTGCAGTTCGTCGTGATCACGGCCGGCGCCACCCGCACCAGCGAGGTCGCGGCTCGCTTCGCACTCGACGGCCTGCCGGGCCGGCAGATGGCCATCGACGCCGAGGTGCAGGCCGGAGGGCTCACCCGAGACCAGGCCCGGGCGGCCCGGCTCGACCTGCAGCGACAGGCCGATTTCTTCGCCGCGATGGACGGCGCCAGCCGGTTCGTGCGCGGCGAGGCCGTGGCCAGCGTGATCATCACGCTCGTCAACATCGCCGGTGGCCTGGCCATCGGCGTCGCGGAGCACGGCATGGCCCTCGACCGGGCCATCGGCCTCTACTCACGGCTCACGATCGGTGATGGTCTCGCCAGCGCCGTGCCGTCGCTGCTCGTGTCGGTGGCCACCGGCCTGCTCATCTCGCGGTCGAGCCACGCGGTCGACCTGCCGCGGGAGTTTGGCCGCCAGTTCACGGCCCGACCCCACGTGCTGGCGATCACGGGCGTGTTCCTGGCGCTCTTGTCGCTCACTGACCTGCCATTCGTGCCCCTGGCGGCCATGGCCGGCGTGCTCCTCGGCGCCGCCCTGCTGACCGCCCGCGCCGGCCGGCGGGCGGCGGAGCCGGTCCGTGCCGCCCCCGC
>CAIXGY010000040.1 GCA_903919035.1 uncultured Planctomycetaceae bacterium
CACTCGATGCTGGCCTCGCTTCGCACTCCGTGCTGCGCTCGGCCAGCAACGCCGGCTCGACGGCACGGGCATCCCCCACGCCTCGCCCCACGAAAGCGAGGCAGGATCGGGTCTGCCCATCCCTCGAGACGGCGTAGGCCGGGCACCGATCCGCCGCCGGGGGGCTCGTGTCGGTTGACCCGCGAGGCTGGCGCGAATCCGCGGGTGGCCATCTTCGGAACGCGATTGAACGGGCATGATCGCCGGAGTATCCTCCGCCCCATGAGCCGCCAGATCCCCAGATGGCGAGCCGTCGCTTGGCTCTCGCTCTGTTGGCACATACTCGTGGCCAGCGGTCTGCCGCTGCCGCTCGCGCCCCCCACGGTCGATGCGGTTCAAGGCGTGGCCCACCGCGTCGGCAAGGACCGTTCGCGGCCGTTTCCTTGCATGGATCGTGCCTGCGGCTGCGCCACGGCCGAGCAGTGCTTCGCACGCTGCTGCTGCACCTCGCCGGCCGAGCGACTCGCCTGGGCCCGCGCCCACCGGCTCGACGTGGACGTGCTCGCGGCGCTCGAACGCCGCGTGGCTGCCGATACCTTCGACCCCACGGCGGCCGACGTCTGTAGCGACTACCGCTCGCTCGCCGCGGATCCCACGCCACCACACGAGCCCGAGGATGACGACCGCGATGCCACGGGCTCCGGCCCGCGCGTCGTGATCCTCCGTGACGCGCTCGCCTGCGGTGGCATCGTCACCGCCTGGCTCGCCTGCGGTGTCGCGTTGCCGCCGCCACCCCGCGTGCCGACGCCGGCCTCCGATGCACCCGCGGGCTTCCTCGCCGTCGGCGACCTCGTCGCCTCGTCATGCTCCGCGGCTCCCGCCGCGCCGCCGCCCCGCGTCAGCTGACGCGTCAGGCACGTGTCAATCGCGGCGTCACGGGCGGGTTCACCGCCGCGCGCCGCCCCCCGCGCGCCGCCGTGGGCCCGCATCGTGCGCGGTCCCGGCGGGTGGCGTGGACCCACACAGCTGCAGAGCCATGCCATGCGCCCATGTCCGGACCACGACCTCGTGTTCACACCTGCGGATTTGGCACCCGCGGATTCCGCCACCGTGCCACTCCCGCCCCCCGTCCAGGTCGAAAGCGGGTTCACCCTCATCGAGTTGCTCGTCGTGATCACCATCATCGCCGCCCTGCTCGGCCTGCTTCTGCCGGCCGTGCAGTCGGCCCGAGAATCTGCGCGGCGGACGCAGTGCGCGAGCAACCTGCGGCAATTCGGCCTGGCCTTGGTGAACTACGAGACGGCACGGGGCGTGTTTCCGCCGACCGACGCCCGCGGCAGCGCCGCGGCGAGCGGCACCGCCTCCGGCGGCTGGTCGCTCCACGCGCGGCTGTTGCCCTACGCCGAGGAACGGACGCTCGCCGACCGACTCGATTTCACGAAGGCCGCCTTCACCGGCGGCTTTGCGAGCCAGTCGCCCAATCCCCTGTTTGCCGAACCGTTCGCCACGCCGATCCCGATGCTGCTGTGCCCGAGCGACCCGGCCGCGGCGGTAACCACGGTCAACGGCTTCGCCTACGGGGGCAACAACTTCATGGTCAGCATCGGCAGCGGGACGGCCGACGGGAAGGGGCTGTGCCTGTGGAACTTCGCCCGACCCACCGACGGCATCGTCTACGAGAAGTCCCGGGTGCGCGCCGCCCAGATCACCGACGGCGCCACGCGGACGATCATCGCCAGCGAGGCGGTGCGGAGCATCGGCACCGACGCCGACATTCCCGCCGGCGCGGTGCCATCGACGCCGTTCCAATACACGTTCAACGGTTCCGCCGACTTCAACTCGACCAACGTGTCGCTGAAGGCAGGCGCGACGCCCACGACGGCCCAGATCGACGCACTGCTCGCGGCCTGGCGAACCCGTTCATCGGGCTACGGGTGGCGCGGGGCGTCGAGTCCGTCGATGCGTGCCCGGGGCGTGTCGTGGGCCGCGACGACCCAGGGCAACAGCCTCACCAACGGCTTTCTGCCACCCAACGCCGACATCCCCGACTACGTCGTGCACTGGTCCGGATTCTTCGGCCCGCGGAGCTTTCACCGCGGCGGGGCGAACGTGCTCTTCGCCGATGCCCACGTCGTGTTTCTCGCCGACGCCACGGACGTGGCCGTGCACCGTGGCCTGCACAGCATCGCCTCGGGGGAAATGGCCGCCGGCCCCTGATGCGCGACGGGTGTTCATCGATCCCGCCACCCTCGCCCACCCTCACCTCACGGAGCCCCGTCATGCGTTTCCCGATCCACCTCGCGACCACCTGCTGCCTGGCGCTGGCCGCCGCCAACGGCCGCGCCCACGACACGTGGGTGCAGGTCTCGGCGCGCCTCGTGCGGCCTGGCGACGTCGCGCACGTCGGACTCTTTCTCGGCAATCACGGCAACGACCATCGCGACTTCAAGATTGCAGGCAAGGTCGGCTCGCTCGACGGGATCCGACTCGAGGTGATCGGCCCCGATGGCCGAGAAACCGACCTCGTGCCCGACATGGTCGATCTCGGCTTCGCGCCCAGGGAGGGCTTTTGGTCTGGGCGGTTCGTGCCTGCCGCGGAGGGGCTCCACTGCATCGCTCACCACCGCCAGGGCATCCGGCACGGGGCGTTGGGGCTCAAGGGGGGCAAGACCTACTTCCTCGCTTCGGAGTCACTCGATGCGCCGGCGAAGCCTGCCGGCACCCTGCCCGGCCCGCTCGGCCATCCGCTGGAACTCGTGCTCGAAAGCCATCCGGTGCTCGGCTGCGGGCCGGGCCGGCCGATCGCCGTGCAACTGCTCTTCAAGGGAAAGCCGCTGGCCGATCAGGTCGTGTCGTTCGTGCCGCGCAGCGCGACCCTCGCCGCGGGCTTCGATGCGACACACGAACGCAAGACCGACGCCCAGGGCCGGTGCAGTTACGCGCCCCGGGAGGGTGACGTCCTGCTCATCGTGGCCCACCTCGTGAAATCCGACGAGGCCGGGGAGGGCTACGACACGACCGCCTACTCCGCCACGCTCGTGATCGACGTGCCCCAGCGGTGCCCCTGCTGCGCCGCCGACTGACGCGCGGCCGGACCTCAGACGAACCGCGCGGCGAGCGCCACGGCCGCGGTCTCGATCCGCAGGACGTGGGGTCCGAGGCCGGCGCGAACGCTGCCGGCCGCGAGGGCCGTTGCGACCTCGTCGGGCGTGAAGCCTCCCTCGGGGCCCACGAGTCCGACGACCGCGGTGGCGGCCCGCAGGGCGGACACGTCGAGCGGCGGCCCGCCGGGATCGCAGAGGATCGCGAGGCCGCCCTCCGCCGCCGCGCAGGCCTCGGCGATCGTGGCCGGCTCCACGATCTCCATGAACCGGTTGCGGCCGCACTGCTTGCAGGCCTCGACGACCCCGCGACGCAGCCGATCGAGTGCGGCCGGGGTCGCCTCGGCCACGCCGCGCTCCGTGACGAGCGGCACGAGCCGCGTCGTGCCGAGTTCGGTGAGCTTCTCGACGAGCCACTTTTGCCGCTCCCCCTTCGGCAGCGCCACCGCGAGCGTGACCGTCCGGTCGGCCGCCGGAGCCGTCGCCGGTTCCCCGACCACCTCGAGCGTCACCTCGTCGCGGCCAATCGTCGCGACCCGCGCGGCCCACTCGCATCCGGTTCCGTCGAACACGCGAACCTCGTCGCCGACGCTCGCCCGCAGCACCCGCGCCAGGTGCCGCGCCTCGTCGCCCTCGAGGACGGCGCGGCCGGCACGCGGTGACGAGGTCAAAAAAAATCGCTCGCTCATCGCTCGCATCCGGCGAAACCGCCGCGAAACCTCGTCCTGACCCGGCGGGCCGCCGCCGCTACACTCCGCCCCCGATGGTACGCGACCTCGCCAACTCCGACGCCCCCTTTGCCGGCCGCCTCGAGCCAGTGGCGTTTCATGCCGGGCCTCCGCAGGAGGAAGCCCTGGCCCGACTCGAGTGGCTCGTGACCGAGCGGCAGCGGTGCGGGATCGTCACCGGCGCTGCGGGCCTCGGCAAGAGCCACCTGGCCACGGCCGCGGCGCGACGGCTCGGCGGCCTCGGCTGCGACGTGGCGGTGCTCTCGCTGGGTGGTCTGCCGGATGGAGAGTGGGTGGATCTGGCGCTCGAGCGGTTCGCGCTCGACGCCTCCAGCCGCGCCGAGACGCTGCGGCCATGGCAGAAGCTCGAAAACCGGCTCCGGGAAAACTCGCTCATGGAGCGGCCGACGGTGCTGATCTGCGACGACCTCGACCGCGGGCCGGCCGACGCCGCCCAGGGGTTGGGCCGCATCGCGGCTGCAGCGGAGTCGCGATTCGAGTGGTCGCTCGTCGTCGCCACCGTGACGCCCGCGGCACTCGACCGCGTGCCCGACGCCCTGCGGCAACGGGCCGCCGTGCGGATCGAACTCGCTCCCTGGACGGAAGCCGAAACCGCCGACTACCTGACCTGGGAACTCGCCCGCCACGGACGGCAGGCCGACCTGTTCACTCCCGAGGCGGCGGCCACGCTCGCCCGATTCGCCGGCGGCGTGCCACGGGACGTCCTGCGACTGGGCCGGCTGACTCTCGCCGCCGCGGCCGGGGACGGCGTGGGGCGCATCGACGCGGCAATCGTCGAACAGGTGTGGCGCGAACTCGTACCGGTCGAGTCCGGGGGTCGGGACCCGGCGGGTGCGCGACCGGCTCGGGCGGTGAAACGGCTGTGGGGCTGACCGACGCGACCGTTCGCGAGTCGGCGGCCGCCGTGCGGACGGCCTTCACTTTCCACCGACGACGACTCGCGTAGACTCGCAACGTCTGACGCGAAGGAGTCTGGCTCGGTGGTCACACGGTTGTCTGCGGCGGCATCCCGCATGGTCGCCATCTCCCCCGATGACGGCTCGGCGATCGACCTGCGCGAGCCGGCCCGAGCAGCCCTGTTGTCGTGGCTCGTGCCCGGCCTCGGCCAGCTCTACCAGGGTCGGCGGCTGAAGGGCTGGCTGTTCATGACGGCCATCGTCGGCTGCCTGCTGGCAGGCCTGTGGATCGGCGGGGGCCGCGTGGCCTATTGTCTCTGGAAGCCCGGGGCGCGGCGGCTCGAGTTCATCGGGCAGGCGGGCATCGGGAGCGTGGCCCTGCCGGCGCTCATCCAGTCATGGTCGCTCTCCACCGCCGGTCGGCCGCTCCTTCCGGGCGGGTGGTTCGCCCCGCCGCTGATGCTGCATCAACCGGTCGCTCAGGCCTACGCAGCCCGACTCCAAAGGAGCGAGCCGGCACTGACGTTCTACCGCGACGCCCGCGACAACTCGCTCCGCAGCGGCGCCGATCAACTGTCGGTGTGGTACCTGGCACTCGGACGGTTCTTCGACGTCGGCACGCTGTACGTCACGATCGCGGGCCTGCTCAACCTGCTCGTCATCTACGACGCCTGGGCCGGACCCCTCCGCGACGCCGAGCCGGCGGTGGCAGGTGACGCCGGGCCGCCGCGGGGCGACCGCGCGAAGGCGGGCCGATGACACCGGCACACCTGGCGACGATCGCGATGCCCGTGGTTGCCCATGCCCTCGACCACGTCCCCGGGCTGCTCCTGGGCCTGCCGCTGCTCGTGGCGGCGAGCCTGGTGTTCGCCGCGACCCGACACGAAGACCCGGCCGCAATCAAGCGGGGCGCACTGCAGTGGCTCGGCTGGCTCGGCGCCGTGCTCGGCGGCGTACTCGTGGCGGTGTTGATCCTCGCCAGCCTGGCGTAGCGGCCGCGGGCTCAAGACCCGGCGGCGAGCCGGCGCAATTGACCGCAGGCGGCGTCGATGCGGGCACCCTTGCGGTGTCGCACCTGCACGTTCACGCCGGCGTCCCGCAGCACGTCGAGAAACCGTTCCTGGTCACGCGGGTCGGGCGACTGCCACGGCAGGCCGGCGACCGCGTTGTAGGGGATCACATTGACGAGCGGCGCGCGACCACCCAGCAGTCGCACGAGTGCCTCGGCATCGGCGACCGCATCGTTGACTCCGCCGAGCAGCACGTACTCGAAGGTGAGCCGACGCCCCGACGCCTCCCAGTAGCGGTCGGCCGCGGCCAGCACCGCATCGAGCCCGATCGCCTTGTTCACCGGCACCAGCCGCGTCCGCAGGTCGTCGGTCGCCGCGTGCAGGGAGACGGCGAGGTGGTAGTGGGTGTCGGCGCCGGCGAGGCGGTCGATCGCCGCCGGCAGACCGACGGTCGAGATCGTGATCCGCCGCGCCGAAATGCCGAACCCGTCCGGATCCCGCGCGGCCGCAAGCGCGGGCAGCAGCCGGTCGAGATTCGCCAACGGTTCGCCCATACCCATCACGACGACATGGCTCAGGCGCTCGTCGGCGGGCAGAAGTCGCGTGAGCCGCGCGAGTTGCTCGAGAATCTCGCCGGCGGTGAGGTTGCGGATCACACCATCGAGTCCACTGGCACAGAACACACAGCCCATGGCACAGCCCACCTGCGTGCTGATGCAGGCGGTCCGGCGGTGCCCGTCGGGCCGTCGCTCGCGGAGCAAGACGCACTCGATGCGCTGGCCGTCGGCGAGTTGCAGGAGCAGCTTTTCGGTGCCGTCGTCGGCCCGCGTGTGGGCGGCGATCGAGGTCGTCCACAGGGCACACCGATCGGCCAACTGCCCCCGGAGGCCAGCGGGCAGGTCGGTCATGTCGGCGAACGATTCCGCCCGACCGACGAACAGCCAGCGGCGGACTGCCTTCGCCCGCCAGGCCGGGTGCCCGAGTTCGGCGATGATCCGGTCGATGCCGTCGTCGGGCTCGAGCGCGTGCGGCCGGGCCTGTCCTCCCGCCGGCGGGAGGACGGATCCGGCGGCGGCTGGCGGGATGCTCGCTTCCATGATGGCCCTGGCCCGGATCGACGCGAGCCGCTCCGCGGCACTGGCCGCGACGGCCGGAGCGGGGTAGAGTCTCGAACGACGTCGTTGTCACCAGCATAAGTCAGGTTGTCCTTCCACCCACGCCCGCTGCCCCATGAGCCAGAAAACCCTCGAAGAACGCACGAACTGGGTCTACGATGAACGGACGTTTCCGGTCTGGAACAAGTCGTTCGACAAGGGCGAGCGACAGGCGATGATCCACGACGACCTGTGGGCCGGCCGGAGCATCGCGGTGCTGCTCGCCGTGCTCGTGGCGATCGGCCTCGGCCTGTCTTTGGTGACGGTCGCGTTCGTCTCCGGCTGGCGGTGACCACGCGACGCGAGCCCGGGATCCGGAATTGACCCCTCCGCGCCGCGGCCATAGACTCCGGCCCGTTTGGCGGCGGGGGACGGCGCCGACACGTCCACGAGGCGTCGAGCGGCCATGCCCGCATTGAGCGCACCATTCGGACGATCTGTCGCGCTCGCCGCGCCGGCGAAGCTCAACCTCTCCCTGGCCGTGCTCGGCCGCCGGCCCGACGGTTACCACGACATCGAATCGCTCATGGTCGGCGTGTCGCTGGGCGACTCGCTCACCGTGCGGGCCACCGAGTCGTCAGGCATCAGCCTCCGCCTGCGGCCTGCGGCCGGCCCCGCTGGACCAGAGGTCGCTCGCGACGTGCCCACCGGGCCGGAGAATCTCGTCGTCCGTGCCGCGATGGCCCTGGCCGAGGCGGCGGGTGTCGACCGCGGCCTCGAGATCGAACTGGTGAAGCGGGTGCCGGCAGGCTCAGGACTGGGCGGTGGTTCCAGCGATGCCGCAGCCGTGCTGCGCGGCGCGGCCGCGGCCTGGGGCATCGACTGGGGATCGGATCGTCTCGCCGAGGTGGGCGCGCGAATCGGCAGCGACGTGCCCTTCTTCTTCGCCGGAGGACCGGCAGTCGTTCGCGGTCGCGGCGAGCGGCTCGAGCCAGTGGGGGGCATCCCGCCGCTGCCGGTCGTGATCGCCCGACCCGACGCGGGCCTCTCCACGGCGGATGTGTATGCGGCCTGTGTGCCGGATGCCGACCGACGTGGCGACGCGAGTCGGCTGGCGGCGGCGCTTGCCCACGGCGGGCTGCGGGCCGCGGGTCCTTGGCTCCACAACGCACTCGAGGCACCGGCGCGGCGGCTGTGCGCCGACGTCGATCACTTGCTTGCGGCGCTGGCTCGCGCCGGGGCGGCCTGCCCGCGTCTCACCGGCAGCGGCAGCGCGTGCTTCGCGCTGGCGCGAACGGCGACGGAGGCCCGCCGCATCGCCGCCCGGCTGGCCGCCGAGCGAAACTCCGCAGGCCACCGGGCCTGGCCGTTCGTGTTCACCGCGCGACTCTTACCCGTGACGGACGGCCGCGAGGAGACGGCGACGGGGTGAGGCGAAACTCTCGGGGGGTGGGCAGATGGAAATCACCGAGGTTCGGATCAAGATCGTGGAGAACGCCGCCGAACGGCTGCTCGCCTTCTGCTCGATCACCATCGATGCCGCGTTCGTGATCCGCGATCTGAAACTCATCGGCGGCCCCACGGGCCCCTTCGTGGCGATGCCCAGCCGCAAGCTCTGCACCCACTGCCGCGGCTGCGGCCACAAGAACCCCATCAAGGCCGCCTACTGCAACCAGTGCGGCGGACGGCTCGGCGGGGGGGAGCCGAATCGCGACGGCGACGGCCGCGTCCGCCTCTACGCCGACATCGCGCATCCGATCAACGCCTCGTACCGCGATTTCATCCAGCGGCGCATCGTGGCGGAATACGAGGCCGAGCTCGTCCGGGCCCGGGAGCCGGGCTACGTCTCCCGCTACGAGGGCCTCGGAGACGAGGATCGTCCGCGCCGGTAATACGGATTCCACGTGATCCTCGCGCGGAGGGCGACATCTCGTCGGCAGCCGGCCTGTGCGCCCAACCGGCTCGGGGATGCCCGTGCCGTCGAGCCGGCGTTGCTGGCCGAGCGCAGCGAAGGATTGCGAAGCGAGGCCAGCATCGAGTGAGCGA
>CAIXGY010000041.1 GCA_903919035.1 uncultured Planctomycetaceae bacterium
CGCGACGATGAGCGTGCCTGCGTCGACCGATGTCAGGCCGCTGTGCCCGCCGGCGACATCCAGAATGAGCGTTCCCGGGCCCCGCTTGATCACCTTGATCGCCCCCGAGCGGCTCACGGAGTGCGTCACGATCTGGTCCGCGGCGATGTCGAACACGAGTTCGTCGGTGACGACGCTGGCGGGAATCGTGACCGAGACGCTCGCCGCTCCGGTGGACGTGAGGGTCACGTTGCCGGCGTGCGCGCCGGCCGGGGCCGACCCTGCCAGCCGCACCGAGAGCGTGCCGGAAACGACCCCTCCGGCGGGCACGAACTGCGCCGTCGCGCCGAACGTGACGCCATCGCCCGACACCTCGAACCCGGCCGGCGCTGTGGCGACGACCGCGGCCGTGAGGCCCGAACCGGCGACCGCGATGGCCTGCGCGGCCGACGCCTCACCGAGCACTGCCGACATGGCGGAGAGCGTGCCCGTGGCGGCCACCGTGGGCCCGACATTGCTCACGGCCACGTTCGTGAACTCGGCGCGGTTGAGCCGCGTCGCATCGTCGCTGGTGCCGGCCAGCCCGGCCAGGACGCTGGAACCCATCGAGATCGTGATGCTGCCGACGCTCGTCCAGGCGATCCCGTCGGCCGACCACGAGCCCGTGAACGTGTTGCCCGCCCGGACCACCCTCACCCAGGCGGGTGCGGCCTGGGTCGTGGGGCCGGCGACGACCACCCCCGACCCGCCCACGTTCTGCCGGTACTGCCACGAGATCCCGTTGGATGGCGACACGACCATCACGGCCTGCCTGGCGTTGGCGGCCGTGGACTCACGGATGACGACGCCGGCCTTGGCCCAGGTGCCCGTGGTGTCGAGTTTGGACACGCGGGCGACGACGCTCCCGTCGCCGACGAGGGGCTGCGAGGTGAAGCGGAAGGAGTCGGCCGCGCCCCCGATGGCGGTGCCGCTCGAAACCAGGATGAACGTGCCGGACTGCAGGCCGGTCGCCCCTTCGCCGGCCACGCTCCCGATGTCGGCGGCCGTCCATGGCACGGGCAGGGCCACCGCGGCCGGGGCCGCAGTGAAGATCGTCGCCGACGGGGCCGCCTGGACGGTGTCGTTGAGCGCCACGACGCGGTAGTAGTACTTGGCGAGCACGGCGACGGTGGTGTCGGAATAGGTGACCGCGCCGCCGGTCACGGTGGCCAGTGCCGTGAAGGTCGTGCCGTTGGTCGAGCGCTCGATCCGGTAGCCGGTCGCCCCCGTGACGGCGGACCACGTGAGCCCGATGGCCGACGAAGACTTCGACGTGAAGGCGAGGTCGCCGACGGCCTGGAGCCCGGAGGTGGCGGTGCTCACGGCCACGTTGGAGAACTCGGCGCGGTTGAGGAGCGTCGCGGCGTCGCTGGTGCTGGCCAGCCCGGCCAGCACGCTCGAGCCCATCGAGATCGTGATGCTGCCCACGCTCGTCCACGTGATCCCGTCGGCCGACCACGAGCCCGTGAACGTGTTGCCCGCCCGGACCACCCTCACCCAGGCGGGTGCGGCCTGGGTCGTCGGGCCGGCGACGACCACCCCCGAGCCCCCCACGTTCTGTCGATACTGCCACGCGATCCCGTTCGTCGCCGACACGACCATCACGGCCTGCCTGGCGTCAACGGCCGTGGACTCGCGGATGATGACGCCGGCCTTGGCCCAGTCGCCGGTGTTGTCGAGCGAATCGACCCGGGCGACGATGGAGCCGTCGCCGACGAGGGACTGATAGGTGAACCGGAACGAGTCGGCCGGCCCCCCGATGGTGGTGCCGCTCGAGACCGAGACGAACTTCGGCGACTGCCAACCGGTTGCCCCCGCACCGGCCACGCTGCCGACGTCGGCGGCGATCCACGGTGCGGGCAGGGCCGCGGCGGCCGGCGCGGCGGTGAAGATGATGGGGGATGGATCGGCGACGGTCGATCCGTTGATGGCGACCACCCGGTAGTAGTATCTGCCGAGCCCGGTGACTGTGGCGTCGGTATACGCGACCGTGCCGGAGGCCACGGTGGCGAGCGTCGCAAAGGTCGTGCCGTTCCCCGATCGTTCAATCCGGTAGCTCGTCGCCGAAGCCACCGCCGTCCACTCGATGCCGATGGCCGTCGACGCCTTCGAGGTGAACGCCAACGCGGTGACGGCCTGCGTCCCGCCGGTGTTGCGGGTGACCACGACCGAATTGCCGTCGCCCGTCGCGGTCATGGGCGAGATCCGGAACCAATACGGCGTGCCCGCGGTGAGCCCGCCCGCCGTGTAGCTCGGCACGTTGGCGGCCACCGTGGCGATCTGGGTGAACGTGACGTTGTCGGTTGACCGCTCGATCCGGTAGCCGGTCTCACCGCTGGTATCCCGCCAGTTGAGGATCAGCTGGGTGCTCGACAGGGGCGCGATCGACGCACTGGTCACGGGACTCGGCCGGTTGATCGCGCTGGCCACGGCCGAGGCCGCCGACTGGCCCGAGGCGGAGAGCGCTCGCACCCGGTAGAAATACCGCAGCGAGCCGGGCAGGGCGGTGTTCGTCCAGGACGTCGCCGTGGACGCCGCGTCGACAACGCTGCTGAAATCGACCCCATTCTCCGATCGCTCGATCCGATACCCCGTCGCCCCCGCCACGGTCTGCCACCGGACCACGAGCGACAAGCCGCCCCCCTGGCTCACCGACACGTTGGCGGGCGGGGCCAGGCCATTGACCGCCTCCGGCGGGTTGAGCGTGCCCGTGAGCGACACGTCGGTGAAGCGGGCCGTATTGATCTTCGTCGCGTCCTGGGCCGTGGTGAAAAGCCCGATCCGCACCGTCGCACCCATCGAGACGGTGACCGAGTCGACCGTGGTCCAGGAGACGCCGTCGGCGGAGCGGGCGGCGGTGATTACGTTGCCCACCCTGACGAGCCGCACCCAGGTCGCCGTGAAGGCGGCCGCGGTGCCGTTGACGGTGGCCGAGCTGCCCCCCGTCGTGCTGCGCGAGATCAACTGCGGACCCTGCGTGGCGGTGGTCACCATCGCCACGTGCTTGGAGTTGGCCGCCAGCGACTCGCGGATCATGACGCCGGCCTTGGCCAGCGGATCGGTGGCCTGGTTCTGGGTCACGCGGGCCACGATCGAGCCGTCGCCGGTGAGCGTCTGCCAGGCGAAGCGGAAGGCATCGGCCGTGCCCCCCACCGCGGCCCCGGACCCGGCCACGGTGAACGTGCCGGCTCCGAAGGTCGCGTCGCCCGGCAGGCGGCGGATGTTGCCGACGTCGGCCGATGTCCAGCCCGCGGGCAGGTCGTTCACCGTCAGGTCGTAGAGCCCGAGATCGCCGTAGTTGCCGGGGCTCGAGACCGACACGTACCAGGTGCCCGTCCCGGCCGGAATGACGAGCTGCTGCTCGTTGGCACTGCCGTCGCTCGCCGCCACGATCGCTCCGGTGGCGTCAAACACCTCGAGCTTCGCGTCGAGCCCGGAGGGCTGGGTGGGCACGACGGAGATCACCGCGCCGGTGCCGGTCGTCGTGAAGGAGAACATGTCGACGTCGGTCAGCCGCTCGATGTTGCCCGAGAGCGAGCGACCTCCGGCGACGGCGGCGAGCGGCGTGGCGGTGGCGAAGGTTCCGCCGAAGTCATCGGCCCGGAACCCGTCGCCGCCGGCCGGCTGGTAGCGCTTGATCACGTTGGCGATGACCGCGACATCGTCCTGGAGCAGGCTGGCCGAGTTGTTGGTGTGGCCGATGAACCATTTCTGGACGTCTCGGCGGTAGTCGACCCCCATGAGCGCGCCGTGGAGGGAATCGAGCCCGTTGCTGTATTCGCTCGTCAGGTTGCCATCGACGTCGTAATCCGACTGGTGGTAGAGGCCGAAGTTGTGGCCGATCTCATGGACGATCCCGGTCACCCGCGTCTCCGCGGAGTCGGAATTGATCCAGGACCTCGGCTGGGAATTGGGAAACACGTCCACGCTGCTGAACCCGCCGGAGATGTCGTTGCTGATCACGATCCAGGCGAAGGGCACGGTCGGCTTCACGGTGGTCACATTGACGTCGAACATCGCGAAGAACACCGACGTCTGGCGGTGGGCCTCGGCGATCGTGGCCGCCTCGGCGGCATTGAAGGTCGTGGCATCGCCATCACGGTCGAAGGCCCCGACATCCGTGTGGCCGTCGAAATCGAGGTAGATCGCCGTCGGAGCTCCGGGCAGGCTGTTCAGCTGCGGGAGGCCCACGGAGACATTGGCCAGGGTGGGCGATCCACCGTCGACCATGCCGAGCGAGACGCCCGCGGTGACGATCCGGTCGTCCGGCGACAGGCTCAGCAGCCCGGTTGCATGCCGCACGGACGCGACATGGAACTCCTCGTCATGGCCGTGATCATGGTCGTGATCGAGATCGTGGGAACAGACGTAGAATTCGTCCAGCGCGTCGGACGCATCGAGCGTCAGGCGCGGCTCCAGTGGCTCGGCGCGGAGCATGCGAGACGGTGTCCGCAGGCGCCGGGCAGCACGACGGTTTCGAGCTGCTTTTCGCATGAAGTTCGCACCCGTGTCTTGCTCGGCGTCACCACCCGGAGGCCGAGCCGACCCGGGTGATCGTCAGGCGACGACACGCGACCGACGTCGCACTGCCACCCGACCCAACCAGGCGAGCCCGGCGATCGCCATCACCAACGTCCCGGGCTCCGGCACGGCGGAAACCACCACGAGATTCACCTGATTCGCCGTGCTGGTGTCGATGCTGAACTCGAGCCCCTCGGAGAGGAGCGGCATCGTGCCGAGCGTCAAGCCGTTGTCGGTCAGCGTTCCCGAGTAATCGAACAGCCGCCACGAGTTACCTACGGTCGCCGACAGGAAACTGTTCGCAACAGTCTCGGTGACGTTGAGCAAGCCGTCGAGCGTGAGATTGCCCGTGACCGAGGACAGGTCGTTGATTCCGGAGCCCACCGTCGTACTGGTTCCGAGCAGCTCGTAGCTGAGGATGGAGCTGATACCGAGCGAAAGGTCATTCGCGAAGGTGAGCGTTCCGGGCGAGAAACCCGGCGCGATCGTGCCCTGCGAGGTCACGTTGCCGACCACCGTGCCTGCCCCACGCAGGGCCTGACTCGCACCGAGCGCGAACCCACCGGAGACGGCGGAGACATCGAACACGGCGCTGCTGGCCACGACGATCGCGGGACTATTGGCGATCGAGCCGGCAGCACCAAGGGCGAGCGTGCCGGTGTTGATGCTCGTGGTGCCGGTGTAGGTGTTGCCGCCCGCGAGAATCAACTTCCCGGAGGCGCCCGTGCCGGCCTTCGTGAGCCCTCCCGCCCCGGAGAAGATGCCCGAGAGCGTCACGTCACCGACGGCGTTCGCCGCTTGCTGCGACGTGTCGACCGTCAGGACGCCCGTGAGCGAGACGCCCGACACGATCGTGAGCCCGGTCGTGGCCAGGTCGTCCTTGTTGAGCACAATCGAGCCAGAAGACGGCAAGGTCACGTTGGTGTATTCGACGGCGCCCGCCGAGGCACGGGCCGAGAGTCCGCCACCGTCATCGATGGTGACGGCATTGGTCACCTGCCCGGCGGTGGGGGCGGTGTTTTGGCTCACGAGCCGAATGCCGCTCCCGACCCGCACGGTACCGGTGCCGAGTGCATTGCTGCCGGCGAAGAACGCCCGCTGGCCGGAATTCATCGAGAAATCCCAGTTGACGTTGGCGGTTCCAGTGGTGACGGCCAGAAGCGACAGGCTGGCCGAACCGGTCACCGCCACGGTGCTGCCGGCACCTGTGAACCGACCGGCCTGCAGGTTACCGCCATTGACGTTGATCGTCGTTGTGCCGGTGCCGACCGTGATGCCACGGTTCGCACCCAAGTTGACAGCGGCGGTCGTTCGCAACAGGCCGCCTGAAATCTGCAGGTGATCCGCGGTGAACGAGCCTGGGACCGCCCCCAGGCTGTTGTTGTTGTTGATCTCGACAGTGCCATTCGTGATCGACGTCGCGCCCGTGTACGTGCTGGAACCGGAGAGGACCAGGGTCCCGGACCCCACCTGCGCCACACCGATCGCGCCGCCGATCACGTTGTTGAAGTCCACGCCAGAAGTGATCGTGTTGGTGCGATTAAAGGCCAGCGTCGCGCCGGCCGAACCCGTAATGATGCTCAACGGCGAAAGCGAGCCGACCGTGCCGCCGTTGCCGATCTGAAGAGTGCCCGACGTGATGCTCGTGGTGCCTGTGTAGGTGTTGGCTCCGCGAAGCACGACACGGCCGGACGCCCCGGTGCCGGACTTCGTGAGCCCGCCCGCCCCGGAAAACACGCCGCCGAGCACGACGTTCGCGACGGCATTCGCGCCGCCCTGCGACGTGTCGAGAGTGAGGTTGCCGGTGAGTGATCCGCCAGAGTTGAGCGTGAGAATCGACGTTGACTGGTCGTCCTTGTTGAGGACGACCGAGCCCGATGAAGGGAACGTCACGTTCGTGTACGTCTGGGCGCCGCCGCTCGACCGGGCGGTCAAGCCTGCACCGCTGTCCAGCGTGACGGCGTTCGTCAACGTGCCCGTCGTCATGCTCTGGCTCGTGAGCCTGATGCCGTTCCGCACGGTCACGGCACCTGTCCCGAGGGCATCCGCGCCCTCGAAGAAGAGTCGCACGCCGTTATTCGACGCAAAATCCCAGTTGACGTCCGTCGCAGTTCCGGAAGTGTTTTGA
>CAIXGY010000042.1 GCA_903919035.1 uncultured Planctomycetaceae bacterium
GAGCGGATCGCAGGGCCGGAGTGGCGGCAAGCATCAGGTGGGCCGGACCAGAGACCGCCGTTGCCGATCGGATCAGGCCGAACGGGCAGCCTCTGGTGCCATCACCAGATGAACCACGGATACGGGGCCTGCGACGAGAGTTTCGTGCCGGCGACCTGGGCCGACGGGGCATCGAGGCGATGCACCCTCACCTCGCCCGCGGACACCGAATACAGGTAGTCGCCGATCCGCAGGCTCCGTTGCACCGGCGTGTCATGCGCGATGCGGCCGAGTTCCGTGAAGCCGTTGGCCGACGTCATGTCGACCTGGAACACCACCAGGGTGTCGCTGCCGCCTTCCGACCAGCCGCCCTCCCGCACCGGCAAGGCGAGGATCCGCTGCTCGGGGAACCAACTGAGGGCATGGTGATCCCAGAGGGCCGCCGACCACGAGTCCCAGCCATCGCCGGCGAAGGTGTAGGTCGAGATCCGGAGGGGCTTGGCTGGATTGCTCACGTCGAAGATCGACAACTGCAGGCCCAGCACGCGACCGGTCAGGGGATCGACGTCGCGACCGACACCGAGCAGGTGCGTGGCATCGAGGGCCTGCAGGTAGGAGGAGAAGCCCGGCACCTTCAACTCGCCGACCACCCGGGGCGCCCGCGGGTTGGCGAGGTCGATGACGAACAGCGGGTCGACCTGCTTGAACGTGCTGACGTAGCCGCGGTCGCCCGCGAACCGCACGGAGTAGATCCGTTCCCCCGGGGCCAGGCCGGTGACGCTGCCGATCGTCTGCAGGTTGCCGGCCGTCGCCGCCAGGATGAACACGCCGTTCGTTGCCGCGTCGCCGAAGCCGTTGGTCGTCGCGACGCGCAGGAGGCCGTCGTCGGTTTCGTCGAGCGAGAACTGGTCGAGTGTCGTGCCGGGCACCGAGCCCATCGCCACGAGCGGCACGTCGGCGTTCTGCAGGTCGAACTTGTAGATGTTGGTCGTGGATCCGGTGTCGGTGACGTCCCACCAACTGCCCCAGTTCGCGGCCGACACGTAGAGGCTCGACGTCGAAGCGTAGACGGTGCCATGGACACCGGCGACGGACGTCACCGCATCGGGACCGGCGTCGTCATCGCTGGTCTCGAACGACGCGACCGACAGCATCGAGTTGTCGGTGACCTCGATGGGCAGGTAGGCGTGGCCGACCGTGACGAGGGCGCCGGTCGTGGTGTCTCCGGCGGCGGTCGTCACGCTGACGTGCGGCACGGCCGTCGTCGCCCATGCCTCTTCGAGGCGGGCCCGGTAGGCGGCCTCGTCCTCGTAGACATATGTGGTGCCGTCGCCGGAATCGTCCATCCAGATCGGGCGGGCAATCTGCATCGACGTCGCAGTCATCGCGAAAACGGGCGGGTCGATGGCCGATGGATCGACGGGCACGGGATCGACCGGCGCCTTGCCGGACGGCGGGATCGTGATGATCGCTGGGGCCGGAATGTCGAAGCTGTCCTGGGTGACGACGAGCACGCGGCCTTCGATCGCCCGCGAGTCGACGAGCCACCCATCGAGCCAGGTGGTCTCCAGAATCCGCGGCGCCGACGCATCGGCGACGTCGATCACCGTCACGCCGACTCGGGGTTGCCAGTGTCGGTCCCACCAGCCGGCGAGCCGGGCATCGCCGCCGGCGTCACCGCCGGCCACCGGCTCCCAGCTGTTTTCCTGCGAGATGACGGTGAGCCGGGTGCCACTCAAAAACAGCGCCCGCTCCCAGCCCGGCGTCGTCAGGTGACTGGCGACGGAGACCGATTCGGCCGGCCAGGCGTTCACGATATCGACGCCGTCACCGGCCAGTACGTACAGGTGTGTGCCGTCGGTCTTGACCATGTCGCCCTCGTCCACGCCGGCCACCTGATTGTTGGTGCCGGAGTAGTCGATCGCCCCCGACGGAGACGACGACGCGGAGACCCGGCCCGTGGCCTGAACGTCCGCCATCACGACCGGATATCGCCACCAGGGCGAGGTCGCCTTGCCGAGTTGGTCACCCCACTGGGCGAGCGCGGCGGAGACGTACCACGCCTTCAGCTGGTCGAGGGAGTCGATGCCCTTCAGGGGGTTGGTGCTCTCGCTGCCGATGAGCTGTTCGCCGGCGGCGAGCACCGCCCGATCGACGCCCCTGGTGCCGAAGTACTGATCGACTCCGGGGCCACCGTCGAGGAGGTTCCTGCCCCTGCCGCCGCGGAGCGTGTCGATGCCGTAGCCGCCCAAGAGGTTGTCGGCCCCGGCCGCGCCGACGAGCGAATCGTTGCCCGGTCCGCCGCGGATCGTGTCGGCGCCGTTGCCACCATTGAGCGTGTCGTCGCCGTCGCCGCCGTTGATCGTGTCGGTGCCGTCACCGCCGAGGATGGTGTCGGCGCCCCGGCCGCCGTCGAGGAACGTCCTGATCCGGGTGTTGCCCGGGATGTCGATCGTGATCGAGTCGTTGCCCTTGCCGCCGACGACCCGGATCACCTGCACGGTGCTTTCGAGCCGGCTGGCGACGACGGCGCCGTTGAGGACGGCCCGCAGTTGCTTGGTGTTGGCGGGATTCCGCTCGACGACGATCGTGTCATCGGGACGCGAGGGATCGACATCGCCCCCGATACTCCAGGTGCCTCCGGCGTAACTGACCGCCAGCGCGAAGCGGGGCTCGAGCCGCTCGGCCTGCGGCGAGAGTTCCGGCTGCCGCGAGCGATCGGCACGACGAGTCCGAAGGCGGCGGCGAGGCATGGCGGGGTTCCTGGAGGAAGAATCGAGGCAGGGCGACCCCTGGTATCTACTAGCCCACGGTAGAGACCGCCGGGAGCGCGGTCAAACCCCATCTCGGCCCCATTTCCAGTTTGTCAGATTCGGCCGACGTCGAGAGCGACTCGGCTTTCATCACCGCCGCGACCGGCGGCGGCGTGTCGCTTGCCCGGCCGACGGGGGAATAGAACGTCGGGGGGGGGGCGGCGGTCGCCGGGGGCGTTCCGTGGCCGTGTGCGATACTGTCCGGATCTCGCCGTGCCGGGACCAGATGGCCGAACCTGTCGTCGATCTCGATCCGCGTGCCCCGGACTTCGTCCGCGACCCATATCCATCGTATGGAAGGCTGCGGGACGTCGGCCGCGTGTTCCAGTGGAACGATCTCGGCCATCGCTGCTGCGCGCGGTACGACGATGTCAACGCGCTGCTCCGTGACCGGCGGTTCGGCCGCCAGATCCTCCACGTTGCCACCCGCGAGGAGCTCGCGTGGCCAGAGCCGGCCGCCCACCTGGCGCCGTTCCACGAGTTCGAACGCCACTCGCTGCTGGAACTCGAACCCCCACGGCACACGCGGCTGCGAGGCTTCGTCGCCTCGGCCTTCCTGCCGCGGCAGGTCGATCGGGCCGCTCCCGGCATCGAGCGACTGGCCCACGACCTGATCGATCGCTTCGCCGAACGCGGGACGTGCGACCTCGTCGCGGACTACGCGGCACCGCTGGCCGTGGGTGTGATCGCCGACTTCCTCGGCGTGCCTCGCGACCTTGGCCCGAGCTTGCTCGCCTGGTCGCACGACATGGTGGCGATCTACCAGGCGCGGCGCGACCGGGTGATCGAAGACCGCACCGTGGCGGCGACGGTGGCGTTTTCCGCATTGGTGCGGGATTTCGTGGCCGCCCGTCGCCGGCGAGCCGGCGAGGATTTTCTCTCGCACGTGGTCATGGCCACGGACGCCGACGGCCAGGGGCTCACCGACGACGAGGTGGTGACGATGGGCATCCTGCTGCTCAACGCCGGACACGAGGCGACCGTGCACGCCCTCGGCAACGGCGTGCGGGCGATCCTCGAACACGTGCCCGACGCCGCGGCTGCGACCCTGGCCGACACGGCCGGCCACGTCGAGGAGATGCTCCGCTTCGACGCGCCGCTCCACATGTTCACGCGGTACGCCCTCCAGGACGTGGAGCATGCGGGCGTGATGTTTCGGAAGGGCGACGTCGTCGGGCTGCTCCTGGGCTCCGCCAATCGCGACCCGGCGCGGTTCTCCGCTGCCGACGTGTTTCGTGCGGATCGCGCGCCGAATCCGCACGTGAGTTTCGGTGCCGGCATCCATGCCTGCGTGGGGGCGCCGCTCGCCAGGCTCGAGATGCAGATCGCGCTCCGCGTGCTCTTCGAGCGCCTGCCCAGGATCGCCCTCGTGGAGCAGCCGCGGGTTCGGGACGCCTGGCATTTCCGTGGTCTCGAAGCCCTCCGCCTGGCGTGGTGACCGCGAGAAGGCTGTGCCACTCACTGCGACATGAGTTCCTTGAGCCGCGTGGTGGCGGCTCGTCCGAGGGGCAGCGGCGCAACGACGCCCTGGAAGGAGACGAGCGTCTGGTGCCGCGACTGCCATTGCGTGGAGCGGATCGCCGCGACCTGGACGATCAACGAGCGGCTGAGGCGGCCGAAGGTCGGAGCGGGCAGGAGCGACTCCCAGTCGGCCATGGTGCGCCGGACGAGCCGCGGTCGGCGGTCGCGGGCCTGCACGCGGGTGTAGTTGCGGACGGCCTCCACCCATGCGATGTCGGCGATCGGCAACCTCTCGACGCCGCGATGGCCCGCAAGCGAGAGCGTGACGGTGCCGTCGGCGTTGACGTCGACGTTGGCTGCGTCGACGTCGGCCCCTTCGTCCCGCTCGTCATCGTCCGCCGGCCGCGCGACCGGCAACCACCCCTGGAGACGCTCGATGGTCACGGCCAGTCGGTCGCGATCGACCGGCTTGAGAACGTAGTCCACCGCGCCCACGCGGAAGGCGTCGATCGCCCGGCCCTCGTGGGCCGTCACGAACACGATGCGGCTCGTCGCAGGCACGCTTGGCACGAGGTCGAAGCCGAGACGGCCCGGCATGTCGATGTCGAGGAAGACGACGTCGGGCGTGCGGCCCGCCAGAAATCGCTCGGCGTCGCTCACATCGCGAGCCGTGCCGATCACGTCGATGCCCGGAAACGACTCGAGGAGCGTTGCCAACTGCTCGATCGCCCTCGGCTCGTCGTCCACCACGAGGGCCGTGATCATCGGCGCACCTCCCGGCCGTGCGTGTCGTCGGAGGAGAGCGGCATGCGGACCAGAACCCGCACCCAGCCGTCGGCCTCCCGGTGCGTGACCGAGGCTTCCGGCCCGACGAGGAGCCGCAGCCTGCGCTCGAGCGAACGGAGACCGGTGCCCGTCGACTGGCTCGTGCCGGCCGCGATCCAGCGGCCGGTGTTGGCGACCTCGATGCTGATCCACTGGCCGTCGCAGCGGGCCGCCACGTGCACCCGCACCGGCCGCTCGCCCGTCTGCCCGCCGTATTTGATCGCGTTTTCCACGAGTGGCTGCACCAAGACCGGCGGCACCGCCACTCCGCGGGCGGCCGAGTCGCACTCGATCCGCGACTCCAGCCCGTCGCCGAAACGCATCTGCTGGATCGTGAGGTATTCCTCCAGCGCATCGAGTTCCCGCGCGAGCGGCTCGAGCGTGGCCGCGGGACGGAGCAGGAAGCGGAGGTAGTCGGCGAGCGACTGTGTGAGCGTGGCGATCGCCTCCGGATCGTCACGGCATGCCTTCACGGTGTTGAGCGCGTTGAAGAGGAAGTGGGGGCTGATCTGCCCCTGGAGGTGCTCGAGTTCGGTGCGAAGGGCCGCGGACTCGGACTGCAGGGTCCTGATTTCAGCCGTGTGACGCTCGTTGATGAGCTGCCAGCCGAAGTAGAAGGCGCACCACGTGGCGAGCATGACGAACGTGATCAGCGATCGGGCGACGAGTTCCACTCGCGACGGAAACGGCACGCCGAAGAGTCGGCCCGACGCGAGGAGCACGCACGTGACGAGTACGGCCGAGAGGATCGCGCCCCCCGCGATCAGCCCGGCCTTCGACACGCCCAAACGTCCGAGCAGACGTGCGTGCAGGGAGAGCCACCGCATCACCAGGGTGGCGAACAGGCAGAGCACCGCCTCGAGAAGCAAGAAGCCAGGGGGATCGGCCAGCTCGGGCTGGAAGGCCGCGATGACGAGCAGATTGGCGACGAAGGCCGCTCCCCAGAAGGCGACGTGGGCGGTCCCGAACAGCAGGCCGTGTGGTCGTGAAGCGGCCGCCGGAGGGACCGCGGTCACGAGGGCGGGCGACGGTGCCATGGCGTGCGGCGTGACGACGCGGTCTCCATGCCGCCTACGGTCGCAGGCCGCCGGACTCGAGGCAAGGGCCTGTCGGCCAACCGGGCATCAGGCCCGCCTCCGCCGCCGCATCAGGAAGCCGCAGGCCAGTCCGCCCAGCCCCATGGCGTAGGTCGACGGCTCGGGCACGATCTCGACGCCGCCGCTGATCGTCGGGTCCGTCGGATAACTCGGCGACTGTGTCGTGAGGCCGAAGTAGATGCTGTCGACGGCGAAGTCGTTGCCCCCCGCGGCGCTGACGGCGTTCCGCAGGCGGAAGGAGAGGGATGACGGCGCCAGCGTGAAGTAGCCGTCGGCATACGTCAGGTACCAGTTGAAGGCCTCCGCGGGCGCCACGGACGTCGTCAGCGCCTGCCAGGGCCGATCCTCGTATTGCATCTCGAACGTCAGTTGGGGCTGTGCGCCGGCTGGATACACGCTCGCGATGAAGGCCTCGAAACGGTAGTAGACCGGCGAGGCGGCGGTGCTGGCGGCCACCTGGCCCTGCGAGATGGAGATCGTCTGCTCCCACGGCGACAGGCCCGTGTTCGGCGAGCCGTTGGCGACGAGGTAGTTCGTGCCGCTCTGGGCGGACAGGCTGCCGGCTCCGGCCCAGATCGCGTGAACCTGATCCAGGCTCTGGATGACGCTGTATTCGCCCTCGTCCATGTTCCCGGGTGACTCCGGCGACTTGTACGAGTAGTCGCTCGAGAACCCGGTGTTTCCGGACTCGAAACTCGGGTTGACGATGAGATTCGTGGCCAGCGCCGTGGAGCCGGGCACGGCCGCGAGCAGGACGACCATCTCGACGAAGCGAAGGGTAGTACGACGCATGGCGATTTTCTCCGCAGGATTCCGAGTCGCACGACATCCGCGTCGTGTTCCTGGAGGGTAGCGGTCGAATTGGCGTCCAAAAGGGTTTTCTGCCGCAAAGTGACGAATCGGCCGCGGGCCGGGACGAATCGGCCCCAGGTTGGGACGAATCGACCGTCGGCTGGGACGAATCGACCACCCGTGGGAGCTTGTTACCATGGGCACTCGTCGTCGCGCCTCGTGGTGGAGCATGGCCGTGCGTGGTGCGGCAGAAAGGCCGGAAACGGCAGCACGCGGTGGTATGCGGTGGTTTGAAGCGTCATCCTGCCGGCGGCACCTTGGGTGGGCGAGGCGGCGACCTGCGGCGGGTGATCGCATGGTGATTCGTCGCCGTTCCGAGATGAGCGAAGTCCGCTGCAGTCGAGAGACGCGTGCTCGGTGCGGGTGGCTTGTCGTGTGGCTGGCCATCGTGCCAGTTCGGATCGATGCTGCGGCGACCGGTGGGACGTTTCTCGATCGCGATCCGGCTCAGGTGCGGGTCGCCACGTTCAACGTGAATTGGGATTCCATCTATAGCCGTGTCAATCCGGCGCGGGCGGCGGGCTTCGCCCGGCTTGCCGCGGCCGTGGCCCCTGACATCTGGGCGTTTCAGGAACTCGACACCACGACGCTCGGGCAGACGGCGAGCACCGCAGGCGAACTCGGGGTGTTGCTCGATTTGGTACAGCCTGTGCCGGGCGGTTGGCATGTGTACAAGTCGGGTGAGCTCGCCTTCGCGAGCCGGTGGCCTCTCGGATTCACGCGGAGCAACATCTTGCCGGCCGGCTCCAAGCCGGTCGTGGCGGCACTCGTGGATTTGCCGAACGACATCTATCCCGTCGATCTGTACCTCCTCAACTCCCACCACAAATGCTGCTCCGGACTCTCGAACGAGGTGAGTCGACAGTCGAGTTCCGACGCCATGGTCAGCTGGATGCGTGACGCGCGAACGCCCGGCGGCGCGGTGTCCCTGCCCTACGCAACGCCCATGGTGGCGCTCGGCGACTTCAACATCGTTGGAGGAACGCAGCCGCTGACGACCATCCTCGGCGGCGACATCCGCGATACCGCGCGCTACGGCGAAGACTCGCCACCCGATTGGGACGGCACTGAAAATGGCTTGGTTGACGCGAGGCACAACGGCCTTGTCGAGGGTGATACCTACACGTGGCGGAACGACACCGGCGGATTTGCCCCGTCACGTCTCGACTTCATCACCTATTCGGACAGCGTCTTGGCCATCGGAACGTCGTTCGTCGTCAACACGGTCGCCATGTCCGACACGGAACTCGCCGCGGTCGGGCTCGAGCGCTACGACGCAACCTACGATGGCTCTCGGGGCGTCTACGACCATCTTCCGCTGGTCGTCGATTTCGCCCTGCGTCCGTCCACGTCGTTGGCCTTGACGATTGACGTTGCCGCGGGAACTTTGACCCAGGCGGAGGCCGGCTTTGTGGCGATTCCCCTGGCGCCACAGGTGACGAAAACCGGCGTCGGTCGGCTGGTGCTCGACACGACCAATCGCTACACAGGCCCGACGCTGATCCGGTCGGGCACGCTGGCCATCGTTGATCCGGCTGCGATCGTCGCATCAACGCTCGTCGATGTCTCCCCATCTGCGACCTTCGACGTGAGCGGGCTCTCCACCAGCTTCGGTGTGTCCGCCGGCCAGACGCTCGCAGGGTCGGGAGCCGTCGTCGGCTCCGTCGTGTTCGGGCGTGGCGCGACGTTGTCGCCCGGATCGGGCAGCGGGGTCGATGGGCTCGCCTTGATGTCCGCCGGCGGAGGGTCGGGGCCCATGGCCACCATGGCGGCGGTGCCCGAACCGGGCGGACTCACCCTCGCCGCCCTCGCGGGCCTGGTTGTCATGGTTTGCGTGTGCGGACGGCGGGTTGCAGTGTCGCTTCGTGCCTGACGGCCATGATTGGCGGGGGTGCGGTGTCGGCTTACGCGACCCTCCGGACGGGCTGTATAATCCCGAGACCCTCGGACAGCGAAGTCTGGAGCTCACGTGATGACAAACCGCACCGCACTGCCGCGGCTCGTGGCGTGCCTGTTGATGGTCCTGTCGTGTGGTCAGGCACCGGCCGTTGAGCCGACGCCACCACGCGGGAATCTCAGCCAGCCGCGCACCGGCCAGACCCAGAAGTTCGGCTCCGGCACGATCACGCACCGGTCCGACGGAACGAGTAGCCAGACCCGGCCCTTCGGCTCCGGCTCCATCACGACGGAACGCACTCGCGACGGCCGAACGATCACCGGGCATACCCAGCGGTTCGGCTCCGGCACGATCACCCGCTGGTCGGATGGGTCCACCACCCGCTCGCAACCCTTCGGCTCGGGCTCACTGACGACCGAGAGCGGCCGGAACGGGGGATCCGTCACGGGTCACACCCAGAAGTTCGGCTCGGGCACGATCACGCACCGGTCGGACGGATCGAGTTCGCGCACCGAGAAATTCGGCAACGGCACGCTGCAACGGGATCAGCCGGGCAGGCCGTCTCGCTGACGGGCCGCAGATGGCGGATGGCCGGAGACCGGGAAACTCAATGCGGCGGGATATTCTGCCGATGGAACGTCTGCACGGGGGTCACGAGGACCCGACCGGCCGCCACGCCAGAGGAGATGTCACGATGGGCAAAGGCAACCATTCGCAGAAGAACGACAAGAAGGCCATGAAGCCGAAGCAGGACAAGGCGAAGCCGGCTGCGAAGAAGTAGGTCGGGCCGATCTGGCGTCGCGTCCTGGAAGCGGCGATGTGTGGGGCTTGGGACGGGCTGCCCAGAGGTCGGTCGCGCGGGCGCACGGGCGTAACGCGCGGGCCGTGCACGAGGGAGCGAGGCGTGGCGGTCGATCTCTCCTTCAGCGAGACCGGAACGGGAAGACCGCTGGTCATCCTGCACGGGCTGTTCGGGTCGAAGCGGAACTGGGCTTCGATCGCGGCCACGTTGGCCGACCACCGGCGCGTCGTGACCGTCGATCTCCGCAATCACGGCGAGAGCCCGTGGGCCGAGCCGCATGACTATCCCTCGCTGGCCGACGACGTGGCCGACTCGATCCGGCGGCACGCGGGCGGAGCGGCCGCGGTGCTCGGCCACAGCATGGGGGGCAAGGCGGCGATGATGCTCGCGCTCAGGTCGCCGGAGTTGGTCGAGCGGCTCGTCGTGGTCGATATCGCCCCTGGACGGTCGCAGGGCGGTGTGCTGGCCGTGCTCCGGGCGATGCAGGAGGTGCCGCTGGCCGCATGTGCCAGCCGCGCGGATGTCGAGAACGCGCTCGCGGCCGATATTCCGGAGCGGGCGGTTCGGGGGTTCGTGGCCCAAAACGTGCGCATCGGCCCGGCGGGGCTGTCGTGGCGCGTGAACCTCGACGCACTCGAGCGGCACGCCGATGACATTCTCGGGTTTCCAGAGGTTCCTGTCGCGCAGCGGTTCGACAAGCCCACGCTGTTCATCGCCGGGTCGCGATCGGACTATATCCGTCCTGAGCACCATGCCGAGATTCGCCGGCTCTTTCCGCTCGCGACGATCGAGACCATCGAGGGCGCCGGCCACTGGGTTCACGCCGACGCGACCGAGGCCTTCTTGAAAGCCGTGACCCGCTTCACGACGGCATGACGGCGTGCCCCGGTCGTGGGAAGGGCATGGGCCGGGCGGCAGGTTGCGTGGGGCTGGAGGCCGACCTCGACATCGGATGACGATCCCGTTCAACCGGCCTGACGATTCAGGCCTGGGGAACCGCCGCGGTGACGACCATCTCGACCTTGCAGTCTCGCCCGAGGCCGGCCTGCACCAGGGCCCGGACGGGTGGATGTTCCGCAGGAACCCAGGCGTCCCACAGTTCGTTCAGGACCGGGCCGTCATCGTGGTTCGCGATGTAGACGAGCACCTGCAGGAGCCGCGTCCGGTCGCTGTCGATGGCGAGGAGCGTCGCGTCGATTTGGGCGAGCACCTGGGCGATCTGGCCGCGGGCCTCGCACGAGACGTCCTCGGCGATCTCCACCCAGTGTGCCACGCCTCGATGGACCACGATGTCCGCCCAGCGATTCGAGGTGCCGATGCGTCGAATGTCGTTCATGTCAGCGCAACCCTCCCGTGCGGGGCTCCTTCGTGATGCGGTGAGTATGACAGTGTGCCACGCCACCTCAACGCGGGCTCGGCCGCGGTCGCTGACCGACGGCTGCTATGGGCCGAGTTTCACCGACCGCAGACGCAGCGCGTTGGCCACGACCGACACGGAGCTGAGGCTCATGGCAGCCGCCGCGAGCATCGGGTTGAGCAGGAGGTGGCTGGAGAGGGGATAGAGCACGCCGGCCGCGATCGGAAGCCCGAACGCGTTGTAGACCAGTGCGAAGAAGAGATTCTGCCGGATGTTTCGCATCGTATGGCGACTCAGGTCGATCGCCTTCACGATCCCCCGGAGATCTCCCTGCACGAGGGTCACCCCGGCCGATTCGATGGCGGCGTCGGATCCGGTTCCCATGGCGATACCCACGTCGGCCGCCGCCAAAGCCGGCGCGTCGTTGATGCCGTCGCCTGCCATCGCCACCGTCCGCCCCTGCGCCTGCATGGCCCGGACGAGCGCGTGCTTTTCCTCGGGCTTCACGCCGGCGCGATACTCGTCGATCCCGAGGTCGGCGGCGACGGTGCGGGCCGTCTCGACGCTGTCGCCGGTGAGCATGATCAGCCGCAGGCCGAGGGAGTGGAGGCTGCGCACTGCCTCGGGAGTCGACGCCTTGATGGGATCCGACACCGCGATGAACCCGACGAGTCGCCGGTCGATCGCGACGCGCATCACCGTGCGTCCCTGCCGCTGAAGTGTGTCGGCCCGATCGTCGAGGCGGGCCAGATCGGCCACCTGTTCCTCGGCGAGCCAGGCCCGGGTGCCGATGAGCACCTCCCGGCCGTCCACGCTGCCACGGGCGCCACCGCCCGTCATGGATGCGAAGTGAGCCACCGTCGGCACCGCGACCTGCCGCGCGGCGGCGCCTGCCACGATGGCCCGAGCCAGCGGATGCTCGCTGTGCTGCTCGACGCCGGCGGCCATCCGGAGGAGATCCACATCGGTGAGGGGCGCGATCGGGATGCACTCGGTCAGCGACGGGCGGCCGGAGGTCAACGTGCCCGTCTTGTCGACGATGACGGTATCGACCTTCTCCAGTCGCTCGAGCACGTCGGCGTTTTTCACGAGCACCCCTTCCCGCGCGCCGCGGCCGATGCCGACCATGATCGACATCGGCGTCGCCAGCCCGAGCGCGCACGGACAGGCGATGATCAGCACGGCGACGGCGTTGACGAGGGCCCAGGCCAGCGGAGGCTGCTCCGGCGCTGCGACAGCCCAGACCACGAACGTGATGGCCGCGATCGCCAGCACGGCAGGCACAAAATACGCGGCCACGGCGTCGGCGACCTTTTGGATCGGCGCCCGGCTGCGCTGGGCATCGGCCACCATGCCGATGATCCGGGCGAGGACGGTCTCCTTGCCCACCTTGTCGGCCACCATCAGGAAGGAACCGGTCTGGTTGAGCGTGCCACCGATGACCGCATCACCGGCTCGCTTCTCAACCGGCATCGGCTCGCCGGTGATCATCGACTGCTCGACCGTGCTTTCACCCTCCGTCAGCCGGCCGTCCACGGGAACCTTCTCGCCGGGCCGGACCCTGAGGATGTCGCCCTGACCCACCTCGTCCAGCGGCACGTCATGCTCCTCGCCCCGCCGCACCACCCGAGCCAGGGGCGGGGCGAGCGACAAGAGTTCGCGAATCGCGGCCCCGGTGCGTTGCCGGGCCCGCAGTTCGAGCAGCTGCCCGAGCAGCACCAGCGTGATGATCACGGCCGCGGCCTCGAAATACACCGGCGCGCCGCCGTCGTGGCGGAACTGGTGGGGTATGTATGTCGGCCACAGGACGGCAGCGACGCTGTAGGCATACGCGACGCCCGTGCCGATGGCGATCAGCGTGAACATGTTCAGGTGGCCGGTCACCAGCGAGCGGAAGCCCCGCTCGAAGAACGGCCAGCCGGCCCACAGCACGACCGGCGTGGCGAGAACCAGTTGCAGCCACGAGTGCGCCGTCGGTCCGAGCCAGCGATCGACGGGCACGCCCAGCATCGGCAGCATCGACGCGAGAAACACCGGCAGCGTGAGCATGGCGGCGATCCCGAATCTCCGGGCCATGCCGCGGAGTTCGGCATCATCCGCGCCGGTGTCGAGGTGCAGGGTTTTCGGCTCGAGGTCCATGCCGCACTTCGGGCAGGATCCCGGCCCGACCTGCTCGATCTCCGGATGCATCGGGCAGGTGTAGACGGCGCCGGCGGGAGCGACGCGCGGCACGGCGTTTGGGTGGTTCGAGCCGCAGCAGGAAGCCGGTGAGTCGGGTGGCGTTTCGCCAAGGAACTTTCGGCGGCAGCCCTCCGAGCAGAAGTAGGACGTGATGCCGTCGCGAACCGCGCTGCGGGCGGTCCGCTCGTCGACATGCATGCCGCAGATGGGATCGGTCGGCATGAGGGGGGGCATCCTCGGGAGAGATCAGACTATCTCGGCACTCACGGTCTGAAACAAGGGTGGCGGTGGACGTGCGTCCCCGCCGCCCTGCAGCCCACATGAGTGTTGCGGGGCTGCAGCGACTCGTCCAAGGATCAAGTGCTCGATCCCATGAGCGCCGAGCCCGTTGTCACTTCAACGCCGGCAGCCCCGCTATGGCCCGGTGTCGAGCCAGAGCCACCCAACCGAGCGGCGACTTTCTGAACAAGCCGACAAGTTGCGTGCCCGTGACACCCAACACATCCGCCGTCGGCGCTACCTGAAAGCCGTGGGCTCGTAATTGGTCGAGCGCTTCGGCGATCAGGGCCGGGTAGTCGTCGTGGCTGGGTGAAACCACGAGCCGCCCGCCACGGGTTCGGGATTGCCAGAGCCGCGACGGCTCCGCGGTTGCTTGCATGCGATGCTCCAGAGCCAATTTCAGCCGGAGTCGTTTGAGGGCCACCTGGCGATTCTCGGCCTGACTTCTGCGTTCAGAGGCCTCGGCCGACAATCCGGTCGGCCGATGGAGGAGCACGACCGCGGTCTCGGTCTTGTTCCTGTGCTGGCCGCCCGGGCCCGAGCGCTTGGTCCGAATCTCGCCGCAGGCCTTCAGAAGTTCGGCGGCCGATCGTGCTGCAGGGTGGCTCACAGGGTTGGGTCTTTCGGGCGGGGCCCTTTTCGGGGCTCGATGCCCGCGAACACAGTTATTATTCGATGATGCCGTCGGCGGTTGAAGACGGCAGCGCGGAGCGCGCCGGTTGAGGCCGGCGTGATCGCGCCGGGGGGAGCAGGCCCGTGACGCTGACCTGCTCCTGCGGGCCGAGGTGTGGGGGGCTCCAGCCGCCGATTCGTCCCTGCCCGTGCCGGATTCGTCCCAGCCGGTGCCGGATTCGTCCCTTGGTCGATTTTTGCCCCTGGCAAGTCCGCGGCAAACGGATATCACACGCAGCGTGCGGCCTCCTCGCTTCGCCGTACCCCGCGTGCTTTTCAACGTGTGGCTGATTCGGTGCGGTGCCGGTCGGCCGGGGTGGGACTCTGCCTCGAAAGGATGAAGGTGTTCGCGATGACATCCCACAACGGTCGTTGGTCGAAGACGTGCGTCAAGCCGTGCATCAGGGCCTCCGCTCCCCTCATGGTGTTGGCGCTCGTGACGGGCTTCGGATGGCCCGGAACCCTGCGCGACGCGGCCGGCCAGACTCCGTTCGCCGGCACGTACACGTTCACCGGATCGACGGGCACCAACAGTCCGTTCGCCTACAACGGAACCGACATCGCAAACCTCACGGAAAGCGCACTCAGCAGGACGAACCTGCCCGTTTCGAACAGTGCGGGCAATTTTCGCTCGAATGGCTACGCGCTGGATCTCGTCGCCGGTTCCCTGACAGGTGTCTACGATCCGACGAAATATTTCGAGTTCAGCCTGACGGCGGCCAGCGGGTACGCGCTCACCATGTCGAACATCACGTTCGGTCTGGGTCGCAGCGCCACGGGGCCGAGGTCGTGGGCGTGGGCATCGAGCGTGGATAATTTCGCCTCCTTCACCGGCGACTATACGAGCCTCGGTGCCAGTGGTTTGTTCAGCACAAGCGTCAGCGCCACCAATCCGCAGGGAGCCCTGTACTTTCTCACGGACTCCACGTCCACCACGGGGACCAATATCGTCTTGAATCTGTCGGGCACGTCGTTTCAGAATCTATCCTCCGTCTCCTTCCGTCTCTATGGATGGAACAGCGAAGGCACCGCGGGAACCGCCGGCCTGCAAGGCCCTTTGAGCTTCTCCGGTTCACTGCTGAACACGAGTCCCGTGTCCGGCGGCGTTTATTGGGCGGCCGATCCTGCCGGCGGTGGCAGCGGCACGTGGACGTCGTCCGGCACGACGTGGGCCACCGGCCCCGGCGGCGTCGGATCCGGCCAGACGCAGAGCGATCAAACCCTGATTTTCGCCGAAACGTCCGGCACCGTCGGCGTGAGCGATAGCGTCAGCGTGTCGAATGGCATGGCGTTCCAGACGACAGGCTATGCCGTCGAAAGCGGCACGGTGACGTTGGCCGGCGTCACCACTGCGAACAATGCCATCACCACCGACGCCGGCGTGACGACGACGATCTCGTCCGAACTCGCCGGAACCACGGGCATGACCAAGTCGGGATCCGGCACCCTGATTCTTGCGGGCTCCAACACCTTTTCGGGCAACACTGTCATTGCCGCCGGCACGTTGCAGATCGCCGGGGATTCGGCCCTCGGGAACGCCGCCAACGACCTCGCGAACAACGGCACCCTCGGGACCACGGGCAACGTGACCCTGGACGCCGGACGCGACATCACCGGCAGTGGCGTCTTCGACATCCCTGCCGGGACCACCCTGACCGTCAATGGCGGCATCAACAACACGGCGACCACGTTGAGCAACACCGGCACGTTCGACCTGCAGGGCGCCACGCGCAGCCTCGGTGTCCTCAGGCTCGATGCCGCGGGCACGGTCGACGCGGTCGGTGCCATCAGTGCCACTGGCCTGACCGCCGCTGGCGTGTCCAGCGGCACGGCGACGATCAATCCGTGCATCATCTTCACCGGCGGCAACAAGACCGTCGAGGTCGGAGCGGACGGCACGCTCGTGCTCAACGGTGACATCTCGGGTCTCACGGGTCGGATTTCCAAGACCGGCGCGGGCACGCTCATCGCCTCGGGTTCCAACTCCACGAACGGCTACCAGGTGGGCGTCTCGGGCTCGGCGCCGACCAACGGCGGCAGGCTGGTTCTCACCGCCGCGGCGGCGTCGGGCACGGGCGCGTTGCAGCTGAACTACGGCACGCTGGAGGCGACGGCACCCTTCACGTTCGCCAACGGGCTCGCGATCGGCGGGCGGCTCGGGGCCTTCGCCGTGCTCGGTGGCACGAACGCCATGACCTTCTCCGGTTCGACGAATTTCTTCCGCGGCACCGCCACCTCGGGCGAATTGCGGCTGACCGTGAACAACGCCACGGTGCTCAACGGCCCCATCGGGCCCCCGACTGGCGGCGGCAGCGCCACGGGCATCACGATCGGGGGCACCGGCTCGCTCGCCATCAACGGCAACGCGCTGTCGCTGGTCGAGATGATCACGCTCACCGACTCTATCGACCTGCTCGTGGGCGGCACCCTCGGGGGGCCGCTCACGGTCGGGCCCGGCAACGTGATCGGCGGCGACGGCCTGATCAACGGCAGCCTGCACCTCGACAGCGGGGCGGCCTTCATCTTCGATCCGACGAAGACGCTCACCGTCAATGGCGCCGTGGTGACCTTCGGCGGCTTCGGCATCGTGGATCTCGTCGGCTTCTCGCCCGCGGTGCCCAACGGCAGGTACACGCTCATCGATGGCATCGCCACGACCAGCACGACGAACCTGTTGAACATCGGGCCCGCCAATGCGTACGGCCTCGGCGGCGGCCGCAGCGCGTATTTCGAGATCGGGAGCCTCGCGCTGCTCGTGGTGCCCGAGCCCAGCGCAATGGTCCTGTCCTCGTGTGCCCTGCTGGCCGTGGCCCTTGCGTGGCGGCGGCGGAAGCACGCCTGACGCGCACCAGCAAGCCGGATTCCAGCGCGAGGGAGCGGGTCTATCGCGGGCCTGCTCCCTCCGATTTTTCTGGGCGTCAATGCAAGCCCGGGGGGGTTCCGGAGTTTGGGCCGTTGCGTCAAAACCGAAGGACTCCTGAACGATGACTGGGTTGGATTTCCAGGGCAGGCCAGTTGGAACAAGAGGATTCCTTCGTCCAATCCGCCACACGTTGGTGGCCGGTTGTGAAGGCCGATGAGGGGCCGGTTTCGGCACGCCGAATGACACCCGGGGTAACGCACCCTGCCCAAAGCGACCTTTTTCCGAAGGAATCGCGTATCGTGAAGCGGTCGGGTCGTCTTCGTACGGCCCACCTTCTTCAAGGAGGACTCGGCATGGTGCGTCGAATCGTGGCTCTCGGGTTGCTTGGTGGTTTGCTCACGCTCGCCCAGCCGGCGAAGGCTCAAGGATTGTGGTTCGGCGGCCCCGGCTTCGGTGGCTTCGGCTTTGGCAGTCCTGGCTTCAGCGGCCTTGGCTTTTATCCATACGGCTTCGGCAACGTGGGCCTCTACGGCGGCGGCCTTGGCAGCGGCTTTTCCCCGTACGGGTTTGGGAACGCGGCGTACTTCGGCGGATACGCACCCGCCACGTTTGCGTATCCCGTTGCTGTGAGGCCCGTCTACGTCGCACGACCGGTCATCTACGGCAGTGTTGCCCCTGCGTATGTTCCGAGGCCTGCTGTCCGGGCTCCCCTGAACCGGGCGTACCGTCGGGCGTGGCGCAGGGGCTGGTGAGCGCCAGTGGCCTGCCTTGGAAATCCTGATCCAGACGTGCCCGAGGTCCAATCCGCCCAAATCACCGTCATGGCGGACGCGGCGGGTCCGAAGAGCGTGACAGACGCTCGGGGCACGAAGCCGTACCGCATCCAATCCAAGACGACAATTCGGTCTTCGAACGTCTCTTTCGAAGATCATGGGCGTCTGCCTGGCCTCGTCGTGTTTGCGTGAGAAGAGACCCTCACCGATCGCTGAGGTCATCGCTCAGAAAATGGACCGGCTGACCCAACAGCCTTGGCGGGGCCAGCCGTTCGATACGTAGATCAACAGGAAATGGTGTACCCTCGGCCGCGGGTCCGGATGCGGGTGGCCGCGCGTGGTGGGCCATTCCGGGCCGGATTCGTGCGTGGGCCATGGCATGAGCACGATGACCCCCCGAGCCTACCGTGCCGACATCGACGGCCTGCGCGCGGTCGCGATCGGACTCGTGGTGCTCTTTCACGCGACGGGGCGATGCCCCGGGGGCTTCGTCGGTGTCGACGTCTTTTTCGTGATCTCGGGATTCCTGATCACCGGGCTGCTGCTCGACGAGCAGCGACGCGGGGAATTGCGACTGATCGATTTCTGGACCCGTCGCGTGCGGCGATTGCTCCCCGCGGCGGTAATCGTGGCGTGCGTCACACTCGTCGCGGGATGGTTCATCCTGTTTCCCGACGACTACGCGCATCTGGCGGCGTCGGTGGCTGCCCAGCAGGTGCTGGCCTCGAACGTGTATTTCAGCCGACAGGCCGGGTATTTCTCCAATGGTGCACTCTTCAAGCCCCTGCTGCACACCTGGTCGTTGGCGGTCGAAGAGCAGTTCTACATCGCTTACCCAGTGCTCCTCACGCTGCTGGATCGACTGCCGCGACGCGTCATGGTCGCGGCGCTCGCGGTGATCACCGCGGTCTCCTTCGCCATCAGTGACTGGGGGGCGCAGACCCGGCCATTCAGCACCTTCTACCTCCTGCCCATGCGGGCCTGGGAGATGCTGCTCGGCGGCTTGATCTGCTTCGTCCCCGTTCCCCGGCGTTCCGGCGGCCTCGCGGCACACGTGCTGGCGGGGCTCGGCGCGGTGGGGATCGTGTGGTCCGCCTTCGCTTTCGATCGAACGACGCCGTTCCCGGGCCGCGCTGCGCTCGTGCCGTGCGTCGCGACCGCCCTGGTGATCTACGCCAACTCATGGACCAGGACGGTCGTGGGACGTGCTCTGGAGTTGCGTCCGATCGTGTTCGTGGGCCTGATTTCGTATTCGCTCTACCTGTGGCATTGGCCGCTGCTGAGTTGCGCTGCCTTCCTCGAGTGCAGCGAGGCCCCCGACAAGTTTCCACGGCTCGTCGCGGTTGCCGTCGCCGCCGTGTTGGCCGTGGTGTCGTGGAGGTATGTCGAACGCCCCTTTCGACGGAAGGAGATCCTTCCGCGGCGGCGTTCACTGTGGATCGCCGCGGTCGCGGTGGTTTCGCTCCTGTTGACGGCGTCGCTGGCGATCGTCGCTGGGGGCGGGGTGCCCTCACGATTCGATCCACGGGCCGTCTCCTATGCCGGCACGAAGAAACGCGACCTCGAGGCTTGGCCCCCGGCGTCCATCACGGTCGAGGATGCTGAGCAGGGCAGGCTGCCCGTTTTCGGCGCCCCGGAAGGGACCGCCACGTGCCTCGTCTGGGGCGACAGTCACGGCCGGGTTCTCGTCCCGGCCGTGGCCGCCGCCTGCAAAACCCGCGGCATGCGGTGCCTGCAGGCCACGCGCCCGAGGACGCCACC
>CAIXGY010000043.1 GCA_903919035.1 uncultured Planctomycetaceae bacterium
CCGAGCGAGACGGCACGGGCAGCCCCGACGCCGGGACGGGCGCGGTGACGCGCGACGACCACGTGTGAGCCGTATAAGGCCTCGCGAGTATCCCCGTACCATCCGCTGGAAGCGGACGTCGGCGTCCCCGCGCCGCTTGGCCCACCCCTGTCTTGGCGACAACCCCTGAGCCTCACCAGCGGGCTCCACCGCTGCTCCACCCGCCCCAGCCGAGGCCAGCCACGGCTCTATCGTCAGGTCATTCTCGGCCGCGACGCGGCCCCTCTGGCCCATCAAGTACGCTGTGATCGTCCTCGACCCGAGCCCATCGCCCATGCCCTCAACGGTCCTCGTCGTCGTCGACATCCAGAACGATTTCTGCTCCGGCGGCCCGCTCGCAGTGCCGGACGCGGAAGCCATCCTGCCGGTCGTGAATGGCCTGCTGCGGGACTTCAACCGGGTCATCCTGACGCAGGACTGGCATCCGCCCGGCCACGTCTCTTTCGCGTCGTGTCACCCCGGTCGACAGGCCTTCAGCCGCATCTCGCTGCCCTACGGCGAGCAGGTGCTTTGGCCCGACCACTGCGTCGAAGCAACTCCGGGAGCGGCGTTTCATCCCGACCTCGACGTTCCTGCTGACGCCACCATCGTTCGCAAGGGCGTCCACGGGAACATCGACAGTTATTCCGCGTTCTTCGAGAACGACCGTCAGACCCCGGTCGGATTGGACGCCCTCCTGCGGGCACGAGAGGCGGGCGAAATCGTCCTGGCGGGCCTCGCGACGGACTACTGCGTTCTGCACACAGCCCTGGATGCTCGTTCCCTCGGCTACGAGGTCACGGTGATCGAGGCGGGCTGTCGTGGCATAGACCTCGATGGCTCGCTCGCTGATGCCTGGGGCCGGATGGCGAAGGCCGGGGTGCGGCGGGGATGACTACGACCGCCCGCGAAAATACCAAGGGGAGCAGGCCCGTGATGGCGATCTGCTCCCCGCCTGTTGGAATCACATTGGCTTCGAGAGCGCCAGGCCCGCTTCCGCCGCCACATCGAGAAGCCTTCGACCTCGTCAACGGCGCCGGCAGCGTGATCTTCGGCGGCATGCACAATCGCAACAATAGCGGCGGCACCTACACCAAGGGCCCGAACGTGCTGCACTTATTCGCCAACAGCGGCGGCGGGGATTCGAGACGCCCGGATTCCATGGTCCCGCAAAGCGGTCGAGCGATCTGTCGTGCCGCTCTGCCCCCTCCAGTTTCGGTCACGAACGGACCTTCGTGTTGCCCTCTGTATGCCGTGGTTCGTAGGGACAGTGTCGACAGCCGGAACCACAGCAATGGCCACGTTTCAGGTGGTAGGCGGCTGTGTAGACCACGAGTCCGGCCTCGACGTAGTAGAGAGGCTGCTTCTGGGGAGTGTTCTCGGGCTCGTCGGCAGGCACGGTCATGGCCGGGATGACGTCGGACTTTGTTGGCACTGAAACAGGTCGTCGGGCCGCAGCCCGCGGGCTTCCGTCAGCCTGCGGCCATGAGCGACTCGATCTCGTCGGCGGCGATCGGCACGTCGGCTGCCAGGTCGATCGGCCCCCGCTCCGTGACCACCACGTCGTTCTCGAGCCGCACCGCGAGCCCCTCCTCGGGGATGTAGATGCCCGGCTCCACCGTGATCACCCACCCAGGCTCCAGCGGGCCGTCCACCGGGGCGATGTCGTGCACGCCCAGGCCGAGTGAGTGGCCGAGGCCATGCATGAAGTATTTCCGGCAGGCCGGCTGCTCCGGCGTGTCGGCCGCCGCGTCGGCCGCCGTGATCAGGCCGAGCGACACGAGTTCGCCCGCCATTTGCACCTGGGCGGCCCGCTTCCAATCGCGGAGCGTGGTGCCCACGGTGGCCCGGGCGATGGAATCGCGAAGCACCCTGTGCACCGCGTCGTACACGGCGCGCTGTCGGGGCGTGAACCGGCCGTTGACGGGATACGTCCTCGTGAGATCCGCGTTGTAGTTGCCGTAGGAAGCACCGACATCGACGAGCACGAGTTCGCCGGCACGGCATTCGGCGTCGTTGTCGACGGAGTGGAGCACGCAGGCCCGACGGCCGGAGGCGACGATCGGTTCGTAGGCCATCCACGCGCGGCGTCGGGTGAACTCCGCGACCAGTTCCGCCTCCAACTCGAACTCCATCGCTCCCGGACGCAGCACGGCCACGGCCCGCCGCAGGCCGGCGGCGGTGATGTCGACCGCCCGACGGATGAGTTCGACCTCGAGCGGCTGCTTGACGGCCCGCAACGACCGGAGGATCGGCGCCAGCCGCTCGAAGCGGTGCAGCGGATAGCGGGCGATCAACTGCCGGGCCATCCGGAGGTCCCGCTCTTCCACCTCGTAGGCGGCCCGCTCGTGCTCGTTGAGGTTGAGATACACGGCCTCGCTCTCGCAGAGGAGGGCGTGGAGCACGCCCGGCAGTTCCGAGAGCCAGCGGACCTGCGCCACGCCGGAGAGCTCGGTCGCCCGCTGCTTCGTGAGCTTGTCGCCCTCCCACTGCGCCAGGTGTTCGTTGGGCTCACGCAGAAAGAGCATCTCGCGCCGGGTCGGATCGGCTGCCTGCGGCGCGATCACGAGCACACTCTCCTCCTGCTCGATGCCGGTAAGCCAAAAGAGGTCACTTGCCGGATGCATCCGCCGGGTGCCATCGCCGGTCGTGGGGGTCACGTCGGCGGCATGAACGACCGCCATCGCGCGGCCCGGGAGTCGTTCGGTGAGACGGCGGCGGTTGACCGCAAACAGCGTGGGGTCGAGGGGCGTGTGGCGCACGGCACGGGTCCTGATTCGAGCGGCGACGAAATGGGCCCCCAGTATGTCACACCGGCCGTCGGACAATCGCGTGGCCTGGGCCCGAGGGGGCGCTGGCCGGCTCGACCGATGGTCAGCGTTGCAGCGAGATGACGCCGACGGCGAGTCGGCCGTCGGTCCGGTAGGGGTCGCCGCCGCCGTTGCGGCCCTCGTGCTCGGCGTGAAACCGCTCGACCCAGTAGAAGCCGCCGATCGCGCCGGCGCGGTGCGCGTCGGTGACGACCTTGTTCCGCTCCGCATCGACGTCCGCCCCGATGCGATGCGTGATGCCCCCCGTCGTCCGACTGATCTCGACCCGCTCGTCAAAGGTCGCCGCCCCCAGCCAGATCGGCTCGCCCGCGGCGTCCACCTCCGCCGACCGCCAGAAGCGGACGTGATGCCGCTGTCTCGGGCTGCTGCCCACCGGCTGCTCGAAGGCCGCATCCTGCACGCGGTCCCACAGGTAGAGGTTGCTCACGGGGGCGTGGTCGTAGGGCTTCCGCAGCACGACGTCGGCGGCGATCCGCACCGACGTGGCCAGCGTGATCGGGTCGGCCGCATACCATCCGGCAGCGGCGAGGACGCGGTGGAGTTCCTCCTCACTGCCCACGAACGCCACGTTCACCGGGTCGCCCTGGTGGCCATGCTGCGTCCGCGTATGCCGAGGCGCCCGGATGAGGGCCGGATGGGCCGTGACCGGCGGGGCAGGGGATTGGGCCGCAGCCACGGCCGCGCACGCGATCACCATCGCTCCCGTCAGGCATCGACGTCGCTGAAATCGAGCCATGAAAACACCCTCTGATACCGCTGCCGGGCGGCGAAACAGTAGGCCGTGCCGCCCGCCGGCTCAAGGGCGATCGGCTGCAGCGCAACCACACCCTGTCGAGCATGTTCCAGTGGATGGTCAATCCCCGGGGAACGCGGCCTGGCCGCATGCTCGGCTCGTCGACAATGATCTCGCGTCGCCACATGCTCGTCGCCGGATCCGCTGCCATGGCTTCGGCCTCCGCCTCTCGCGGCCAGGATCAGGCCGGCGACGTCGCCACCTGGGTGCGCGAACTCGGGCCACGAATCGTCAAACTCGACATCAAGGGATACTCCAACCGCAGGGCGGACGCGGAAGGGAGGGGCAAGGGGTTCACCGACATCACCGAGGGCGACATCGACTGGAGGTCGGTGCGGGCCGCCCTCCGGGACATCGGCTTCTCGGGGTGGGTGTCGGCCGAGGTCGGCGGCGGCGACGTCAGCCGTCTCCGGGCCGTACTCGATCAGATGAAACGAGCGCTGCTGGGTTGAGTTCCGAGGGAAATCGCGCACGAGAGGAGGTGCCACGATGGCGACCGATGCACGGCGCATCGTCGAGGGCCGCGCTGGAGCCACCGGCGGACCGGGGGCCGCGGGGGCATCACGCCGTGGGTTCCTCGGCGCGGGCAGCACGGCGGCCCTGGCCGCCGGCCTGATGGTCCACTCCTCGGTGCCGGCCGCCGAGGGCATCCGCGACCTTCGGCTCGCGGTCGTGGGCTGCGGAGGACGCGGAGCCGGCGCGGTCGACGATTCGCTGTCGATCAACGAGGGCGTCACGCTCGTCTCCGCGGCCGATCTGTACGTGGCCAAGTGTGCCGGCCTGCGGGAGGCCATGTCGGCAGCCCACGAGGGCAAAGTGGCGATCGACGACTCGAGGATGTACGGCGGGCTCGAGCGCCCACCGTCTTCCTTCGCCTCCCCTCTCCGACCGCCGGGCCGTCGCTACGGCAAAACCGAATCCGCTCTCGCGGTCGGCCGAGCACGGCGTGCGGCGTCATCGTCCGGCCGGTAGCGTGGGCTCTCATCAGCGCGTGCCGGCTTCGGGAATCGGGGACGCAAACGTAGATGCATCCGTGGGTCCGGCGGAATTTGCCCACGCAGCAGTCGCGCGGCCTGACCCGTCAGCCAGAGGTAATGATCACCGGGCAACCCTTCGTAGGAAAGAAACCTGGCCTCGCCGGCGTCGACCGGAAGATCGTCGCTGCACTTGAAAATGGCGGTGCCTTCGTCCATCTCATCGAACATGGCGACATACAGCATCGTGGCCTTGGCTCCGACCGCCCGAGTGATCATGTCCCAATAGAAGCGGCCCTTCTGGCGGGGAATCGCATCGGAAATCCCGCGCTCCGGATCGCCAGCGGACTTCTTCAAGTTGTGCCAACTGAAGCCGGGAAACACGCAGGATGCGTAGTCCAGTCGCCGTGCCGCGCACCACGCGATGTCGGCGGCGACATGGCCCGCATAGCGGTCCGGATCATCGGCCGAAAGCGAGGAAAAGCGACCCACGGTCCACGGCAGGACGACATCCGCCTTGCCGATGATCTGGTGCAGGTATGGATCCGCAACCGCGTCGCGACGCAGTTCACGGAAATGTGTCGGCACACCCAGCATCACGCTGCACCCGCCGTACACCGGGTCGTTCTTGAGGAAGTCGATCAGCTTCTCGACGCCGATATCGCGGATGTCGTAGGGCCGCTCGGCGAAGCCGAGGCCCCAGATCGCGACGAGTGGTCCGCCGCGGTGGTAGAGGTAGGTCTGCCTGCCACCCCGTGCGGTGATCTTGAGCTCATCGACGAGCTCCTTCCAGTCCTGGATGACGGACGAACAATCCTCCCCTTCGGCCTGCATGCCGGACAGGTCATACATCACCGCGATGGCACGGCCGTGCTTCCGCGACGCCTCCAACGCATGCCGCAGCACGACGCGACCATCCCGCCGGCTCTGCTGGTCACGGGTGACGTTGAAGAATCGCTGCACGAAGACGCCGTCGATTCCGTATTCCTTCATCCAACGAAAATGCACGTCCACCGTGCTCGCATCGTAGGAACTGAACACGCGGGCGACGGAGCCGTTGGCCAGGGTGTAGGGGGTCGCGTAGGTCCGGGGATACTCGGTGCAATCCGGCCAGTAGTCGACCGTCGGGCTCGCGAACGCCTCGTCGCGTGCATAGTGGGACCAACCGCTCCCCGAGCCATCGCCCGGGGCGCGAAACCAACCCTGATAGCCGCACATGACGCGGCCCTCGTAGGTCGTGAAGCGGGATCCTCCGGAATGCTTCCGGCCGGCGGCCCCGCAGGCGCACGCACAGCACACCACGACGAGCGAAAGGAACACGCGAAAAAGCGTCATGCGTGAGCGACAGGCTGCCGGCTCGGCCTCTTCGATTCAGCCTTGATCAAGCTTCCTGAGTGCGAACGCATAGGCTCCGAGGGCCACCGCCTCGCTCGTGCCGAGCCGCGAGATGCCGACGCCCACTCGTGCAAGTCGGTCGTAGGTCACCCTGGACGTGGTGCCCGGAATCACGACGCGTTTCGCCTTGCCCTCGAGGAAGGTCTTCAGTTGTTTCTTGTCTTCCAGGTTGAATGCCGCCGATGCCAGTCGACGGAACGTGCGTCCGTCGGGACCGGTAAAGTCGCTGTTCAACTCATCCACCAGCGCCGGCAGAAACAGCGGCCATGCACCCGAGATGCCACCACCGACCACGGCCAGGCCGTCGATCAACGTCAGGGCGTTGCCCAGTGCATCGCCGGCGACTTCGCCGAGTCGCCGAAAAGCCTCGATCGCTGCAGCTTTCACGCCGGGCGCCTTGCCCCGCCCGATCGCGAAGATGACTTTCGGTTCCGGCGCTTTCCCGAAGGGGATGCCGGCATGCTCGGCGTAGGTCCGCCGCACGGCACGGATGCAACATCCTTCCTCGGCATTCATGCCCCGGTCGAGCTTGTTCCGCAGCAGCCACACCTCTCCCGCCATCGAATTGTCACCGATGAACAACTCGCCGTTGCGCACGATGCCGCCGCCGAAACCCGTGCCCATCGTCACCCCGAAGAGATTGTGATATCGCTTGGGGCTACCGGCCTTCTCCAGCAAGCCGTTCACATAGGGCAGAAAGCCCGCGATCGCCTCTCCGTAGACGAACAGGTCGCCGTCGTTGTTGATGAACGTCGGGATGCCGAACTTTTTCGCCAGCATCGGCCCCAAGGCGATACCGCCGCGAAAGCCAGGCAGGTTGCCGAGGTCACCGATGATGCCCGCCGGATAGTCCGCCGGCCCGGGAAACGCGAAGCTGATCGCCACCGGCGGCTCGGGGCATCGGCGCCTCGTCCGCGTGAACCCTTCGACGATGTTCGCCAGACAGCGGTCGAGGTCGTCGCCATTGGACGGCATGACGACCGTCGCGGTCACCGGACGGTTGCCGCGCATGGCCGAAAAGCGGAAGTTCGTCCCCCCCGCGTCCAGGGTCATGACGACCCGCTTGTCCTTGCGTGTCGTGATGTTGTGCGTCGTGATGATCGGTTCCTTTCAGGCTCTGGCCGCCGAAGCGCCGCCCTTGAGCGAGAGCAGCAGCAGGTAGGCAAAACACGCCGCCGGCACGACGAACGCCATCGACGCCATGCCGACGTCGACGAGTTTACCCATCACGAGCGGCACCAGCGCCCCGCCCGAGATGGCCATGCACATGAGGCCCGACAGCTCGCTGGCGCGTTCAGGCCTCTCTTCGACGGTGATGGAAAACAAGAGCGGCCAGATGTTGGCGAAACCCAGCCCGGCCAGCACGACCCCCGCCACCGCCAGCGTCGGCCGCCCGGTCATCAGGATGCCCGCGCCGATCACGCCCAAGAGGGCCGACAGCCTGAAAAACGGCCGTGGGCCGATCACGGTCAGCACCGCGCCACCCATGAGCCGCCCGATGGTCAGCAGCAGGAAGAACATCGGGGCACCGAACGTCGCGGCCGACTCCTCGCCCATCCCCATGGCCTTCAGCCCGGGCAGCAGGAAGCGTCCCATGCAGACTTCAGCGCCGACGTACAGGAAGATCCCCAGCACGGCCAGGGCAAAGGTCGGCTCCGACAACAGCGCCAGGCTCGATCCGATGCTCGGCGGCGCCTCCGGCTTGGTCTCCTTGATTTTCAGCAACGCCACGCCCACGAATGCCACCGCCATCAAGACGAAGAAGAGGGGAAAGCAACCGCGCCACCCCATCTCGCGCAACGCTGCAAACATGGCCACGCCCGTGATGGTGCCGACCAGCCACGATGAGCCGCTGCTGCCGAGCCCCTTGATGCCTTGCGCGAAACTCAGATTCCGGCTGTACGCGCCAGGGGGGCTCACGTCCCGCATGATCGGATTGCCCGCCACCTGCAGAAACGTGGTTCCCACGCCGAGGAGGAAGATGCATGACAGCAGCATGGCGAAACCGGGATCGATCACGCTGGGCACCAGCATGGCCACGGCGTTGATGCCCAATCCCAGGAGCAGCAGGTTCTTCTTGCCGATTCGGGCCGCCAGCAGTCCACCCGGCACGCTGAAGACGGCAAAGGCGATGAACACGAAGAACGGCAACAGGGTGGCCATCACCGTGCTCAGGCGGTATTCACGCTGCACCGTGTCGGACAACGGCCCCATGGCGTCCGCCACACCCATCATCAGGAATGCCAAAAACACGGGCAGTGTGTTCCGATTCATCGTGTCTCCTTCGTCCTCCTCATGGCGCTCGCCTCACGGCGAATTCGCGCGACCTCACATCATCGGCCCGGCCGGCGAGCATCATACCCGTTGCTCCTCTGGCGCTCGACACCGGGTGACGATCGCGCCGCCGCCGCCATCGAGCGCTCCTCTCTGTCCGTGGGAAAAGTCATCCATGATCTTTTTCCACTCGGCCGACCTGCGGAAACTCCAAGGGTTTTCACGGTCGGCGATCGTCGCATCCTGCTCCGGCAGACTTGTTCCACAGTCTGCTAACCCTTCTTGGTCTTCTGGCTCTCGGACTCGAACGCGAGGGCGATCCAGGCGTCGGCGGATATGGCGGTCGTGGTCGACGAGGACGACGGCTGCACCGTTGCCACGGTGGCGGGCAGGTAGGAGCCGTTACCGAACAACGCCGCGGCATTGAGCAGGGACACGTCGGTCATGTTCACGCTGCCGGAATAATTGAAATCTCCCTGCGACCACGTCGCGTTGCCCCCGCCCCCCTGATTGAACTTGTTGCCCGTATTCAACAGGTTGATGTCCGTGATGGTGACCTGCCCGTCGAGGTTCGCGTCGCCGTGGGCAGCCCACGCGACGATCGCCGCGCCGGTGCTGAGCACGCGGTATCCCACCGCCGGGTTCTGCGACGTGGGCGAGGCTTTGCCGCCCGTGGTCATGATGCCGCTTGAACCACTGAACGACCCGGTACCCCGGCCCGCGACCACGTCGGCCCGCAGGTCCGTCTCCGTCGTGCCGCCTGCGGCGACATTGATCCGCCCCTTGCCGATGTCGATCCGGCCGCCACCGGCCTGATCGATGGTGAGTCGCGCCAGGTCGAGAACGTGCCGCCGATCGGTCGGCAGCGTGACCACCCCGTTGCCGCTCACGGTGAGTTGTGGTGAACCGGTGATGCCGCCCGATGTGATGGCGAGGATCCCGATGCCGGTCGTGGTGTTCACGAGCAGCGCGGCGCCGGCGCCATCGAGCGTGCCGCCCGCGACCGTGACGCTCGGGGCCCGCATGGTCACCCCACCGTTGACCTTCAACGTGCCACCGGCGGCGACGCGGACGGGGCTCGCGGCCAGAGCGTCACCGTGCGCGACGATGAGCGTGCCTGCGTCGACCGATGTCAGGCCGCTGTGCCCGCCGGCGACATCCAGAATGAGCGTTCCCGGGCCCCGCTTCACCACCTTGATCGCCCCCGAGCGGCTCACGGAGTGCGTCACGATCTGGTCCGCGGCGATGTCGAACACGAGTTCGTCGGTGACGACGCTGGCGGGGATCGTGACGGTGACGCTCGCCGCTCCGGTGGACGTGAGGGTCACGTTGCCGGCGTGCGAGCCGGCCGGGGCCGACCCTGCCAGCCGCACCGAGAGCGTGCCGGAAACGACCCCTCCGGAGGGCACGAACTGCGCCGTCGCGCCGAACGTGACGCCATCGCCCGACACCTCGAACCCGGCCGGCGCTGTGGCGACGACCGCGGCCGTGAGGCCCGAACC
>CAIXGY010000044.1 GCA_903919035.1 uncultured Planctomycetaceae bacterium
CCGCGACACGCTCTGGGGTCCGCTCGACTACCTCATCATCGACATGCCGCCAGGCACGGGCGACATCGCGCTCACGCTCTCGCAAGTGCTGCCGCTGACCGGCGCGGTGGTCGTCTGCACGCCCCAGGACGTGGCCCTGCTCGACGCCATGAAGGCGATCGCGATGTTCCGGAAGGTGAACATCCCGATCCTCGGCATGGTGGAGAACATGGCCTTCTTCGTCTGCCCCGACACGCGGAAACGCTGGGACATCTTCGGCTCCGGGGGCGCGAGACGGACGGCGCAGGAGATGGACATCCCCTTCCTGGGCGAGGTGCCACTCCAGATCCCGATCCGCGAGCACGGCGACGCGGGAAGGACCACCGCCAACTACGACGACCCCGACGCCCGACCCTATCTGGAGGCGATCTGCGAGAGGCTGGTCGGCAACCTGGCGGCGGCGAGCGCCGCCCGGCCGCCGCTGCCGTCGCTCCCGGTCCTGTGACTCCACGCGGCCGGCGCTCGCGTGGGGCACCTTCGGCTCCCACGGCTCAGAGGTCGCCATGCACGTCACGCCCCCGACCGCCGTTCAGCACGGCGACCTCGACGCGCTCGCGCGAAGGCTCGAGGGACGGCTGCTTCGCGACGACACCTCGCGCCGCATCTATGCGACCGACGCCTCGGAGTATGAGGAACGGCCCCTGGCCGTCGCGACTCCGGCCTCCGAGCGCGACGTGGCGGAACTCGTGCGGTTCGCTGCGGCCACGGGCACGCCGCTCATCCCGCGCGGCGCGGGCACGTCGCTCGCCGGGCAGGTCGTCGGCACCGGCCTGGTCGTCGATCTCGGCCGCCACCTGAACCGGATCCTGGCCCTCGACGTCGAGCGACGCACCGTCCGCGTGCAGCCCGGCGTCGTCCGCAACGACCTGAATCGCTTCCTCGCGCCCCACGGCCTGTTCTTCGCCCCCGAGACCTCGACGGCCGACTGGGCCACGATCGGCGGCATGGTGGGCAACAACTCCTGCGGCTCAAACTCGATCGCGTGGGGTACGACCCGCGACCATCTTGTCCGGACGCGGGGCTTTCTGGCCGACGGTTCCCTCGAGGAATTTGGTCCGCTCGATGCCGCCGGTTTCACCGCGGCCTGCGCCCCTGACACGCTCTCCGGACGGATCCACCGGGAACTTCGGGAGATGCTCGGCGACGCCGCGACGCGGGCTCTCATCCGCGACTCGTTCCCGCGGCCCGAGGTCACCCGCCGCAATACCGGCTACGCCCTCGACGCCCTCATGGACGCGTCATGCGTCGATCCCGCGTCGTCCCGCCCCTTCAACCTCTGCCGGCTGCTGGCGGGCTCCGAGGGCACGCTGTTTCTCGGCGTGGAGTATGAACTCGCGCTCCTCCCGCTGCCCCCGCCGCCGGCGCTCCTGTGCCTGCACTGCTCGACCGTGGACGAGGCCCTGCGGGCCACGGTGATCGTGATGCGGCTGGCTGCGGCCGGCGCCGTGCGGCCGACCGCCTGCGAGCTCATCGATGACAAGATCCTCCGCTGCACGCGGGACAACCTCGAGCAGGCGCGCAACCGCGCCTTCGTCGTCGGCGACCCCGGCGCCGTGCTCGTCGTCGAGGTTCGCGAGGCCGACCGCGATGCGGCGACACGCAGCCTCGACGCGGTCGAGTGGGAACTCGAGGCCGCTGGCCTCGGCCATGCCGCCCCGCGGCTCTTCGGGGCCGATGCGACCATGGTGTGGGATCTTCGTCGGGCGGGCCAAGGGCTCGTCAATAATCTGCCCGGCGCAGCGCGGCCGCGGGAGGTGGTCGAGGATACTGCCGTGGCCGTCGAGGATCTGCCGGCCTACATCGCCGAATTCGACCGGCTGCTGGCGGGGAAGTACGGCATCGATTGCGTCCACTACGCCCACGCCGGTGCGGGCGAACTGCACCTGCGGCCGCTGTTCGACCTGCGGAGCGCCGAGGGCCTGCGGATGTTCCGCGCGGTGGCCACCGACGTGGCGGCGCTCGTGAAGAAGCACCGCGGCAGCCTGTCCGGCGAGCACGGGGACGGCCGGCTCCGCGGCGAGTTCATCCGGCACATGGTGGGCGAGGAGTGCTACCGGCTGTTCGAGCGGGTGAAGCGGGCCTTCGATCCCGCGGGCATCCTCAACCCCGGCAAGATCGTGGCCGCGCCGCCGATGGACACGAGCCTGCGGATTCTCCCCGGAGTGGTCGAGCCGGAACGCGAGACTTTCTTCCGGTTTGCCGAAACCGGCGGCGTCCTCCGCGCCGCCGAGCGTTGCACCGGGGTCGGCCAATGCCGCAAGTCGCACCTCGCCGGGGGCACGATGTGCCCCAGCTACATGGCCACCCGCGACGAACGACACACGACCCGCGCCCGGGCCAACGTCCTCCGGCAGGCGCTCGCGGATCCCGGGTGTGCCGACCCGTGGTCGCAGCCGCAACTCGCCGAGGTGATGGATCTCTGCCTGTCGTGCAAGGCCTGTAAGTCCGAGTGCCCGTCGAACGTGGACATGGCCCGGCTCAAGGCCGAATGGGAGCAGCACCGCCAGGATCGCGAGGGCGTGTCCCTGCGCACGCGGCTCATCGCCGAGACCGCCGCCACGCTGCGCCGCTTCAGTCGCGTGCCGTGGCTCTGGAACCTCGCCGTCTCCGCGCCCGGCGTGTCGCACCTCCTCAAGCGGATCGCCGGCTTCGCGCCCCGGCGATCGCTGCCGCGGCTGTCCGGCGTGCGGCTCTCGACCTGGCACGCGGCCCGGCCGCCGCGCACGACTCCCGCACCCCACGGCCGCGTCCATCTGTTCTGTGACGAGTTCACCGACACGCTCGACTCGCCGGTCGGGATCAAGGCGGTCGAGTTGCTCGAGGCCTTGGGCTACGAGGTGGTGATCCCGAGGCACGTGGACAGCGGTCGGGCCCACCTGTCGAAGGGTCTGGTCCGCACCGCCCGCGATCTGGCCGCCACGAACGTCGCTTGGCTGGCGGACGTGATCACCGCTGACGAGCCGCTCGTGGGGATCGAGCCGTCGGCGATCCTTTCTTTTCGCGATGAATATCCGGATCTCGTCCCGGAGCCGCTCTCGTCCGCGGCGCGGAGGCTCGCGGCCAACGCCCTTCTGATCGACGAGTTTCTCGCGCGCGAGGCCTCCCGCGGACGCATCACGACCGCGGCGTTCACCGATGCCTCGGCGAAAATCCTGCTCCACGGCCACTGCCACCAGAAGGCGCTCGCATCGCTCGCGCCGACGGCTGCAATCCTGTCGCTGCCCCGGAATTTCACGGTCGAGACGATTCCCAGCGGCTGCTGTGGCATGGCCGGTTCGTTCGGTTACGAGGCCGAGCACTTCGACGTCTCGATGGCCATCGGCGAGCTCGTGCTCTTTCCCGCGGTCCGGGCGGCCGACCCCAACGTGAGGATCGCGGCCCCCGGCACGAGCTGCCGCCACCAGATCGCCGACGGCACGGGCCGCCGTGCCGAACACCCCGTCGAGATCCTCCACGCCGCCCTGCGGCGATGATGCCGGAGCCATCGAATACCGCCTCGACGTGACCCCCGAGCCACGTGGAGGCGTCTGATGAGCCGCTCGATCGGTGCCTACTCAATGCAGCCACACGCGCAGCGCATCGGTGTCGACCGTCGGCTGCCGCGTGTGGAGCATGAACCGGCCGATTGAGCGGACCTCGGCGGATCGCGTGTGGAGCGTGGCCCAGTCGCCGTAGGTCGCCCTCGGCCGCGACGACGTCTGACTCCAGCCCCAGGCGTCGCAGGCCGCGTGCCAGAGGTCGTCGAGCCGGCGGCGGTGGACATGGATCGCATCGAACCCGTACCAGTCGCCCGGCTGCTCGATGATCGTGGCCCCGAAATCCCTGGCGATGTCGCGGACGTGGTCGTCGAGTCGGGCAGCCGAATCCTGGAGTTCGCCGAGCGTGAGTCGACAGCCGGGCACGAACACGGTCTTCAGGAGCCGCAGTCGCGCCGCGCCCACGCCCGAGATGCTGTCGAGTGGCAAGCCCGTGATGGCGATTCGCGAACCGCGGTCGGCCAGCCGCCCGACACTCTCACGCACCCACGAAGCAACTTGGTCGGACCCGAATCCGTACAGAATCTCGTTGCCGACGTCGGTGACGAGGGCCCCGGTCGATGCCGCACCGGCACGTGGATCGTGATCGAGCGCGTCCCACAGACCGGAGGCCAGAATCGGGGGCAAACGCCGCATCCATACGCGGCTGGCGACGCCGAACCCGCGGCCATGGCCGGCCGCGACGAAGAGATCCACCGGTCGACCGGCGCGGGCCCGCACGACGGTCGCCAGCCGGGCCAGCCCGCGGGACACGTTGCTCGCCCCCAGCACGACGACCCGGCGCCGGCCGTTCAGTTCCACCGTCGCCACGGACTCGGCCCGGAGAGGTTTTGGAAACAGGAGATGGCGAGCATCGCAAACATGATGCCGAGAAACTCCTGACCACGGTTGAATCCCCACCAGGCCACGAGGCCGCCGGCGACGACGCCGATCATGCCCGACACCCGGGCGGCGTCGTGCACGCCCGCCGCCGTGAGACCTTCCCGCAGGATCTGACCGCCGTCGAGTGGTGGCACGGGCACGAGATTCACGAGCGGCCAGAAGACGTTGATCTCGAGGAGGAACGCGAAGACGGCGAACGTAAATGGCGACTCGAACGGCCGCCCTTCATAGAGCCCGAGCCGTTCGGCGATCGCGCGCACGGGCAAGGGCACGACGAGGCCGCCGAGCTTCAGTCCCGCCACCACGAGCACCGCCACGAAGAGTTGCGCGAGCGGACCGGCCGCAGCGACGAGCAGCCGCTGCAGCGGCCGCAGGTGGCGGCGGCTCCACGTGTCGGGGATGGCCAAGCCGCCGAAGTGATAGAGCACGACGTGGGCCGGCTGGCCGAACGTGCGATAGGCGAGCGCGTGGCCGAACTCGTGGACGAGTAGCGACACGAAGACCACGCCGATCCAGATCACGAGGTACTGGAGCATCGCCCGCTGATCCCCCTCGGCGAGCCACTGGCAGGCCTGCCAGCCGAAGAGTGCCGAACCCAGCCAGAACCAGGGCGACACGCGGACGGGAACGCCCGCAAGCTCGAAGTGGAGGTCGGCGGGCGTGGGCTGCGGCTCGGCAAGCATGGTGACCGTAGTATGACATGCCGGGTCATGCGGCTCCCATGTGATCCTCATGCGTGGGGAGGCATCTCGTTCGCGGCCGGTCTCTGACCCCAACCGGCTCGGGTCCATCGGGCAAGGCGGCGGGGATGCCCGTGCCATCGAGCCGGCGTTGCCGGCCGCGGTCCGCAATGCGTGCTGCGCTTGGCCAGCATCGAGTGATGCGACGGGTGCGAAGCCCGTTGCGAACGTCCGAGCGAGACGGCGCGGGCATCCCCCACGCCGGGACAGGCGCGGTGACGCGCGAGGATCACGTGGGATCCGTATCAGGCTGCGCGGCACGCCGCTGGCGCGGGCAGGAACGCACCTCGATCCGCGATCATGAGCACGGCGGCGGCGGCCCGGCCCGCCGAGCCGGGCAGCGCCACCTCACGGGCCACCGCCTCCAGCCGCGACAGCGCGCGGGACCGGGCCCCTGCATCGACGAGCCACTCGATCACGTGTCCGGCGGCCCGCTCGGCCGGATCCTGCACGGCCAGGAATTCCGGATAGACCGCCTCCGGGTCGGCCGGCGCCACCTCCCGCGGCGGCACGAGCACGGGTCGCACCGGGCCGATCGGCTGCCGCGACGCGAGCAGGTTCACGAGCGTGATGAACCGGGCGTGTCGAAAGAAGCTCTGCACCACGTAGGCGATGCCGCCGATCCGGTAGACGATGACCGTCGGCACCCGGGCGGCGAGCAGTTCGAGCGACACCGACCCGCTCACGGCGAGCGCCGCCGTCGCCGCGCCGATCAGGCTCCGCGTTCGCCCCGCGACGATGTCGGCGTCGAGTTCGCGGAACCCCGGGCAGCCGGCCGCCATCTCGGCGATCCGGCAGGCGTGCCGGTCGTGCAGCGCGGCGATCGCGAACCGGGCCGTCGGCACGCGGGCCTTCACGAGCGTCGCGGCCCGCACGATCGAGACGAGGTTGCCCTCGATCTCCTGACCGCGTGAGCCGGGCAGGAGCAGCACGAGCGGCGACTCGGATGCGGGCTCGCCACGCGGCGCGACCGGCTCGAGTTCGTCGAAGAATGGGTGGCCGACGAGCGTGCTCACGAGCCCCTGCGTGATGAACCACTCGTGCTCGAAGGGGAGTGCGGAAAGCACGTGGTCCACGAGCCTCCGCATCTTGCGGACCCGCCAACTCCCCCAGGCCCACACCTGGGGCGGACAGTAGAAGACGGTCGGAATGCCGTGCCGCTTCGCCCGCCAGGCCAGCCACCAATGAAAGCCTGGAAAATCCACGAGCACGCAGACGTCCGGGCGATCCGCGAGAAAACTCCGCTCGGCCCGCCGGGCGAGATCCACGAAGCGGTGGATGTTGAGGATCACCCGCAGGAACCACATGACGGCGAGTTTCGTCATGTCGGCGACGAGTGTGACGCCCGCCGCCGCCATCTGCGGCCCGCCGAGCCCAACGCACTCCACATCGGGCCGCCGCGCGCGGAGTTCGCGCACGAGCAGCGCCGCATGGTGGTCACCCGAGGGCTCGCCGGCCGAGACGAAGACGCGCATGAACTACTCCACCGAGCCGCGCGGGCCACGGGAGTATTTCAATTTCCACGCCCCTCCCCTAGCCCACTTTCGGGGATTTCTCCGGGCATTTCCGTGAGCCGGCGGGGCTCGGGCAGGCCCGTGGCCACGAGGCCGCCGAGGGCGATGACGGCCGCGCCGGCCACGAATACCGGCCGGAAGCCGATCGCGTCCACGGCCCAGCCCACCAGCGGCGAGAGCACGAACGGGGCCGCCAGCGCCGCGCCCACGATGCTCACGTAGCGCGGATGCTCGACCGCGGAAGGCGCGAGCTCGAGCGCGTAGTTCGTGAAGAGCTTCAGCGTGATCGGATTGAGTCCCAGCGGCGCGTAGACGATCCAGAACCACCTCACGGCGATCTCGTGCGGCACGAGGGACAGGGCCGTCACGACCAGCGGCGCGAGGGCCGAGAGAGCCACGAGTCCCACGAGCACGATTCGCGTTCCCCGGCGGTCTGACACCGGGCCGGCGACCAGGCTCGCGGCGGCGGTCGCGGCGTTCTGCACGACGACCCACGTCAGCAGGCTACCGATCGCACTGCCCAGCCGGTCGCGGGCGAACGCCTGGTAGTGGGGAAAGAGCATGAGCACCGCGGAAAAGCAGGCGGCGACGACCGCGAGCCGCAGGAGCGCGACGTCGCCCACGAGCGTCCGCCGCCAGTCGGACACGGCCCGGCCCAGGGCGGCGAGCCCGCCGGTGATCGGCGCGGCGGGCAGGACCTCGTCGGGCGGCTCGTCGAGCAGCGGCGGTATCAGTGCCGAGAGCGCGAAGAATGCCGCCGTGGTCGCGAATATCTTCTGGAATCCACCGGGCGTGCCCAGCCACGGCCCGAGCAGCACAAGCGCCGCCACGATCGCCGCGGCGCTCCCGACCGTCACGCTCACCACCATCGCCCGCCCGCGGTGCCCCGGCGGCACGAGTTTGCCCTGCAGGGAGGCGCCGACGAGTTGGTTGAGACCGTTCGTGACCGAGAAGAGCGCGTAGAGCACGAGAAACAGGCCGGCGAGCAGGTCCGGCCGCGAGGCCTCGAGCGGCCCCCAGGCTGCGGCGAGCGCCGCAAAGCACGCGGCCATGGCCAGGCTCGTCCGCACGAGCGACCATTTCTTGACGGGCCGCCGCGCGAGCGGCCCGGCGAGGAAGAGCGGCGGCACGCTCTGCCCGCCGCGATTGAGCACGGGCAGCAGGCCGCGGAGGATGCCCGAATCGACGACGGCGTCGAGCACCGCCGGCATGATGATGGTCTCGGTCTTGAAGATCCAACCGACGCGAAGCACGATCTGGTGGCACTCCAGCCAGAAGGTGTTGCGGGCCTCGCGGGCGGCCATCTCGCCCGGCTCGTCGGTCGGCATGCTCGGCATCGTCACGGCAGCATGAGGGTTTTCGGTGGCGGCGTCCAACCGCATGAGCGCGGCGGCGGGCTCGCCGGCACTCACCCTGTGGCGAGCAGGAGTTCGAGGTAGCTGCGCCGCTCGGCCGCCGTGCAGCCGAGCGCGTTAGCGAGCGACTCCACGCGACCACGAGCCGCCGCGACGTCGGCCGCCGCGGCCTGCACTTCCAGTTCGAGAAACACACCCAGGCCGGCGACGTCGTCGAGGGCCGCCTCGATCGCACTCCCCTCCCACGGCACGACCGCGATTCGCCGGCGCTTGGCCACCTCACGGACCTGGCGGAAGCCGAGGGCCTCGAGCAAGTCGGTCCAACTCGCGATCGTGGCGATGCCATCCGGTGCCGGGGCCACGCCGAGTTCGATCTCCCGGCGTGTCTTGGTGGTCGCGTCGAGCCGCGGGCCTTTCCAGGTGACCACGACGTCGTCGCCCGTCCGCCGCAGCCGCAGGGCCTCGTCGGTGACCGCGAAGTCTCGGGCGGGATGGGCGAAGTAGCGGTCGACCTGCTCGACGGCATCCGCGAGCCGGCCCCCGAGCGCGGCGATCCGCCGCTCGGCCTCCGCGGCATCGGTCACGCGAAACTTGAGCTCGACCTCGTACAATGCAGCCTCACCTCGTGAACGTGCGACGATGATAGCCTGCAGATCTCCCCGGCACGTTTCGTGCGCGATCGCGCTGCTCGTGACTGCCTTCATCGCGGCCGCCTGCACAGGCTGCAATGCCGGTCGCCGCGACCATCCGGCCGTGGGCCGGACGCTGGGTGCCCTGCCGCTCGCCCCGCTCGGCCACGAGTCACCCCCGCCCACGCTCAACGGCACCGTCACGCTGCTCAACTTCTGGGCGACGTGGTGTCCCCCCTGCCGCCGCGAGCTGCCCGGACTCGCGCGGATCGCGCAGCGTCTGGCCGACGAGCCGCGGTTTCAACTCGTGGCCGTCAACGTCGGCTCGAACGCAGCCGACGATCCCGCCGCACTCGCCACCGAGACCCGCGAATTTCTCGCCACCCGCGGCATCGACCTCGAGGCCTGGGCGTTCGACGATGCGGTCGGCCGGGCGATGCTGTCCACGACGTTGGGCCTCGATGGCATTCCGGCCACGTTTCTCGTCGGCCCCGACGCGCGCATCCGCCGCGCGTGGGTGGGCTTCCGTTCTGGAGACGAGGCAGAAATGGCCCGCGAGATCGTCGCGCTGCTGAAAGAGCCGGCGGCGGACCGGCCATGAGGCACGGCTTCACCTTCAGCCGCGGAGTCGTGCCAGCCGCTCGATGAACGCCGCGGCGGCGGCCGCGGGATCGGCCGCCGCGGTGACGGCCGACGCAACGGCCACTCGGCGGATGCCGAGGGCGGCGACCGCGTCGAGTCGCTCGAGCGTGATCCCGCCGATCGCGTAGACCGGCAGGGCGACCTCCGCGGCCACCGCGCGGAGGAATTCTGCCGGAGCCTGCGTGTCGAACGACTTGGTGGTCGAAGGGAAGCACGGACCGACACCGAGGTAGTCCGCGCCGTCCGCGACGGCCGCCCGGGCCTCGGCCACGTCGTGGGCGGTGCGGCCCGACAACGCGGCAGGACCGATCACGCGGCGGACCAGCCTGGTCGGCATGTCGTCGGCGCCGGTGTGCACGCCGGCGGCACCGAGTGCCGCCGCGACGTCGGCACGGTCGTTGACGATCACCAAGGCGGGATCATGCGGATCCCGGGCTCGAACGACGTCGAGCGCCCGCCTCACCCGATCGACGACGGCGGGCACGTCGAGACCCTTGTCGCGAACCTGGAACATGCGCACGCCCGCCTCGGCGAGGCCCGCCACCAGCCGCGCGAATTCGGCGCCGTCGCGGCGTCCGTCCACGAGCACGCACAGATCGATGCCCGCGAGCCGCTCCTGTGCCCGGGCGCAGGTCAGGATCCGCCGCTCGAGTCCGTAGACGCCGTACCGGAGCCGCTCGAACCGGTGGGCCGCGTCCGGTGCGACGACGGCGGCGCACTCCTCGAGACTGCGGAGCGCCTGGGCCGCGCGGGCCGAGTTGGCCGCCACGAGATCGGTGGTGGAGGCGCGGGGCAGCGCCTGGCCCGACCGCATGCCGGCCCCGACGTCGCCGGCGACGTCGCGCAGAGAGCAGCGGTGACGGAGCGGATCGCCGGCGAGGACGGCCGCGAGCTCGTGACGCAGATCCCGCGCGAGCGCCGTCGAGTGGCCGTCGTCGAGGACGAACCGCGCCACGTCCTCGACGACGCGAAGTGCCTCGGCCGCGCGGTTGGCCGAGGCATCGACCGCCCGCCACACGCCTACCACGCCGTCGACCGAGGGTGCCTGGTTTTCCATCTTGATGAGGAGGTTGTAGCCGGAACGGCGGCCTTGGAGAAATGCCTGCTCGGGCCTACACTCCCGCCCGCTTTTTTCGCCCTCGGACCATCCAGCCGTGCGCGCCATCCGCTCCCTGACGCTCATCTGGCCGGGCCTGCCGTGGCTCTGGCTCCGCGGCAGCGCGATGGGCCTCGTCCTCGCCCTGGCGTTCGCCGTGACGCTCGATGCGGCGCTGATCACCACCTGGATCTGGAACGAGCTGGTGACCCTGCCGGCGGCGATCGGCATCTGGACCGTCGTCGGGGCGATCTTCGTCGTCTCCACGGTCTCCGCGATCCGCGGGTTTCCTCCGCCGCTCGCACTGGCCCGCGACGCCGCGACCGACGCGCTCTTCGTGGCGGCCCGCGACGCCTACCTGTCCCGCGACTGGACCGCCGCTGAAGCCGGCCTGCGAACGCTGCTCCGCCGGTCACCCACCGACGGGGAAGCCCAGTTGCTGCTCGCCACGCTGCTCCGTCGCGTGGGCCGCGTGACGGAAGCCCGCGACGCTCTCGGCAAACTGTCCCGGGCTGATTCCGGAGCGGCCTGGCGGGGGGCGATCGCCGCGGAGTTGTCCCGCCTGGCAGCCGCCGAGCAGGTCGCTGACGGCGACGGCGAACCCGCGTCACTGCCGATTCGGGCCGCGTCGGCTGTCTCCGCCCGCCGCGGTGCGGCCGCCTGAAGTCGGCGAGAAACGGACGTTTCGCGGCGATTTTGCCGCCGGGGCCAGACACACCTGGCCGGTTCCCCCTAAAATGACCCGTCGCGCCTGAACGGCGTGAGATTTGCAGCCTCGATCCCATGGGTTCGGGGGTTGCCGGAATGGCATCCTCGGGCCTCGGGGCACGACAACACCTCCGGAAGGTTTTCCATGTACGAGCGTTTTACGGACCGCGCCCGCAAGGTGATGCAGTTGGCCAATCAGGAGGCCCAACGCTTCAACCACGAGTACATCGGCACCGAGCACGTGCTGCTCGGGCTGATCAAGGAAGGCAGCGGCGTCGCAGCGAACGTGCTCAAGAACCTCGACATCGACCTGCGGAAGATCCGCATGGAGGTCGAGAAGCTCGTGCAGAGCGGCCCCGACATGGTCACCATGGGCAAGCTCCCGCAGACTCCCCGGGCCAAGAAGGTCATCGAATATTCGATGGAGGAGGCCCGCAACCTCAACCACAACTACGTCGGCACGGAGCACATCCTGCTCGGCCTCCTCCGCGAGCAGGAGGGCGTGGCGGCCCAGGTGCTCATGAACCTCGGCCTCAAGCTCGAGGACGTCCGCGAGGAGGTCTTGAATCTGCTCGGCCACGGCATGGAGGGCGAAGGGGGCGAGCGGGCCGGCATGGGTGGTCGGCAGCCCGCCGGCGCCGGTGGCGGCGGCGGCGAGGCGAGTCCGAAGGGGGGCAAGAGCAAGACCCCCGCGCTCGACAGTTTCGGTCGCGACCTCACGGAACTCGCCCGGCAGGGCAAGCTTGATCCCGTCATCGGCCGCGAGAAGGAGATCGAGCGGGCCATCCAGATCCTCTGCCGCCGCACGAAGAACAACCCAGTCCTGCTCGGCGAGGCCGGCGTGGGCAAGACGGCGATCGTCGAGGGCTTCGCCCAGCGGGTGGTCGACGGCAATGTGCCGGAACTGCTCGCCGATCGGCGGATCGTCGTGCTCGACCTGGCGATGATGGTCGCTGGCACGAAATACCGCGGCCAGTTCGAGGAGCGGATCAAGGCGGTGATGAACGAGGTTCGTCGGGCCAAGAACACGATCCTGTTCATCGACGAGCTCCACACGCTGGTAGGCGCCGGCGGTGCCGAGGGGGCGATCGACGCCTCCAACGTGCTCAAGCCGGCCTTGGCACGCGGCGAGATCCAGTGCATCGGCGCCACCACGCTCGACGAGTACCGCAAGTACATCGAGAAGGACTCGGCGCTCGACCGTCGCTTCCAGATCATCATGGTGGAGCCGGCGACGAAGGCCGAGGCGGTGGAGATCCTGAAGGGCCTCCGCGACCGCTACGAGAGCCATCATCGCGTGAGCATCTCCGACGCCGCGCTCGAAGCGGCCGTCGAGCTCTCGAGCCGCTACATCACCGGCCGCTGCCTGCCGGACAAGGCGATCGACGTGATCGACGAGGCCGGGGCCCGCGTCCGGCTCAAGGCGATGACCAAGCCGCCAGACCTCAAGGAGATCGACGAGGAGGTCGAGCGGCTGAACAAGGAGAAGGAGGAGGCGGTCGCCAACCAGGACTTCGAGAAGGCGGCGGCCCTCCGCGACCAGGCCGACAAGCTCAAGAAGAAGAAGCAGTCGATGACCCGCGACTGGCGCGACAAGAGCCGCGAGGCCGACGGCGCCGTCGACGAGGAGGTGGTCGCCGAGGTCGTCTCCAAGATGACCGGCATTCCGCTGACGCGGATGAGCACCGAGGACCAGGCCCGACTCATGGGCATGGAAGGCGAACTCCACAAGAAGGTCATCGGCCAGGATGCGGCCATCAAGAGCGTGTCGAAGGCGGTCCGCCGCAGCCGCTCCGGGCTCAAGGACCCGAAGCGGCCGATCGGCTCCTTCGTGTTCGCCGGGCCGACCGGCGTGGGCAAGACGTTGCTCGCGAAGGCTCTCGCCCAGTTCATGTTCGGCGATGCCGAGGCGCTCATCCAGATCGACATGAGCGAATACATGGAGAAGCACAACGTCAGCCGCCTGATCGGCGCCCCGCCTGGCTACGTGGGCTTCGAAGAGGGGGGGCAACTCACGGAGAAGATCCGCAGGCGTCCCTACGCCGTGGTGTTGCTCGACGAGATCGAAAAGGCCCACCCCGACGTCTTCAACATGCTCCTCCAGGTGATGGAGGAGGGAAGGCTCACAGACTCCTTCGGTCGCAACGTGGACTTCCGCAACACGATCATCATCATGACGACGAACGCGGGTGCCGAGGCGATCAAGAACGAGGCCTCCTTCGGCTTCCAGAAGCCCGACGATGACGCCAGCTACGAGGGCATGAAGGGCCGCGTCAACGAGCGGATCGAGAAGGTCTTCCGGCCGGAGTTCTTGAACCGGCTCGACGACGTGATCGTGTTCCATCACCTCACGGTCGAGGATCTCAAGCAGGTCATCGACATCGAGCTGGCGAAGGTCCGCGAGCGGCTCGCGGAGCGTGGATTGAAGCTGGAACTCACGGACGCGGCGAAGCAGTTCCTCATCAAGAAGGGCTCCGACACCGACTTCGGCGCCCGGCCGCTGCGGCGGGCCCTCGAGAACTTCATCGAGGATCCCGTGAGCGAGGAACTGCTCAAGGGCGAATTCGAGGGTAAGGACACGATCCAGGTCGACTGCATCGAGGTCGCCGACAAGAAGCAGCTCAAGTTCACCGGGCTGGTGACGGCCGAACCGGTGGCGGTGGGCCCGGCCGCGGAACCCGCGTCCTGATTCGACGCACACGTGTACCTCGTGGGTCAACACGCCCAACCGGCGTGGAGGACGCCCGTACCTTGCCCGATACGGTCGAGGAGGGTCGGGGCTGCCCATCCCTTCGAGACGGAGTCGACGGCAAGCGCGGGCATGGATGCCGGAGCGCGACCGTCTCCGGGCGAGCGGAGCTCAGGATGAGGGCAGCGAGCGTCCGGCGCGAGCACGTGTGCAGACCCGAGCCGTTTGGGCGGCGAGCCTGGCTGCGAACGAGATGGCTCACCGCGCGCGAGGATCGCATGGGAGCCCGATGACGCGAGCCGTCAGGCGGCCCGGCGGCAGTGGCGGGGGCAGTCGATGCTGAAGTCGGCCGCGACGTGTGACAGGTTCGGGTTGTAGAAGGGATCGCGAAGCAGTGTCTGGCCCCACCGGCGGCGGAGCAGGCCGATCTCACGCTCCGAGCGTGCCCGCTTGGCCGGCGTGTCGTCGTGGCCGCGCGAAGCCGACTCGTGATGGACGAGTTCCGCGTAGGGCGTCCAAACGTTCCGATAGCCCGCCTGCCGGATCCGCAGACACAGATCCACGTCGTTGAACGCGACCTCCAGCACCTCGTCCAGCCCCGCCACCTCCGCGAACACGGCCGCCCGCACCACGAGACAGGCCGCCGTCACGGCCGACAATTCCTGCGGCAGCACCGCCCGGCGGAAGTAGCCGGGATCGCCGCGGCCGAGTCGCGGATGGGCATGGGCCGCTCCGGCACAGATGCCGACGATCACGCCGCCGTGCTGGAGCGTGCCGTCCGGATACCAGAGGCGGGCGCCGACCGCTCCGACATCGGGCTCGACCGCGAGCGCCACCATCTCCTCCAGCCAATGAGGCGTCAGCACCTCGATGTCGTCGTTGAGGAGGCAGAGCACCTCTCCCCGGGCGACCGCCATCGCGCGGTTGTTGAGCCGTGAATAGTTGAATGGCGAATCGTCGCGGAGCACCCTCACGCCAGGCCGGTTCGCGAGTTTCGCGAGATAGGCCACGGCCCTCGGTTCGACCGAGCCGTTGTCGACGACGATGATCTCGTAGCGCGGATAGGTCGTCCGCGCGAGGATGGAATCGACGGCGACCTGCAGCAGCCGCTCGTGGTCCCGCGTGCAGATCACGATCGACACCAGCGGCGGGGCGGAGGGCAGCTGTCGGCGCACGCGGTGGCAGTCCGGAGCCTCCGGGGCCGGTTCCACCTCAGCGGCGATCCCCAGGCGGCGCACGCATTCGGCCACGGCCCGCCGACCGGATGCGATCGCCGCATCCGGCTGCGTTCCCCGGTGATAGAGGACGTGCGGAACGTGAACCACGCTGCCCGGGTCGGCACCCGCCGCGACCCGCAGCGCGAGGTCGTAGTCCTCGGCGCCCGCGAACCCGTCACGCCAGCCGCCGAGCGTGCGGACGAGGCCACGCGGGTACACGGCCGGCCGTGAGATCACATCGTGGGTCAGCAGCAGTTCCCGATTGTGATCGCACTTGAACCAAGGCTCGCTCCTGCAGCCCGCGACGTCGATCCGATCCTCGTCGGCATACACGAGCACGGCGTGCCGCTCACGGTCGATGGCTTCCGCGATCTCCAGCAGCGACTGCGGAGGCATTACGTCGGACGCGCCGACGATGGCCACGAAATCACCGGTGGCATGGTCGAGCGCGACGTTGCGGATCGCCGCGACGGAAGCAGCGAGGCCTTGCGACACGATCCGCACGCGGGCATCCGCGTTCGCGTGCCTGTCGAGCGACTCCTGAAGCACGACCGATGGTGACGGCGGCAGGATGCACAACTCCCACGCCGGATAGACCTGGCTCCGAATCGACCGGATCGCGCGTTCGAGCAGCGCCACATCCGGCGTGTCGGGCACCATGATGAGGGAGATCAACGGCCGCGACCGAATCGCGTTGACCCGCGTCCGCATCAGCACGTCGTCCGCCACGGCCGGAACGTCGAAGTCTCGCACCCAGCGAGCGTAGCGTTGCCTCGGGCCCCCATCCCGCGCCTGACGCGCCTCTAGACGACGCTCGCGGAGCGTCGTCCGCAAGCGCTGGACGGCGCGGCCGATGACCGGAAGGCGCTGGAACGCGTCGCCGATGAGTTTGCCGATGTTCACGCGTTCGAAGCCCGGGGCGTCGAGATATCGGCCCGCAGGTGGCCGGGACACGAGTGGAAGATTGGGGAAGATGTAGGGAAGCGGGTTGCATCATGGCAAGACGGCTTCGAGCCGGTCGTCATGGTTCCGCCGGGCGGCTCCGGAGCAGCCGCCGCCCGGCCCGATCTCCGCCGTGCCCGACCATCCCGTCCTGCCCAGCCTGCCCAGCGTTCGCCCGCGGGCCGCGCTGTCACCCCGACCCGCTCATGCCGCCGGACCGTTGCCGCCGATACATCCGGCACGGTCAGCCGCGCCCATTCTCCGCGATCACCATGGCCACCACGCCCGACTCTGCAGCCGTGCCTCCCCCGGGCGTCACCGGCTGGTTCGCCGAACAGGTCGCCAACCTCGGCGGGTTCGTGATGTCGCTGGTCGCCGGCATCGGCGACGTGTCGCTGTTCGCCGTGCGCACGGTCGGCTGGATTGTCGCCCGCCGCCAGCGGCGAGACGTGCTCCTGCCGAGTTTCTACCAGATCGGTGTCCGCTCGCTGCCGGTGGTGGCCCTGACCGGGCTGTTCATCGGCATGGTGCTTGCCGTGCAGAGCTACGGGCAGTTCAAGGCGCTCGGCCTGCAGACCCGGCTGGGGTCGGTGATCAACCTCTCGCTCGTCCGTGAACTCGGTCCGGTGCTCGCCGCCACGATGCTCGCCGGCCGGGTCGGCAGCGCCATGGCGGCCGAACTCGGCACGATGCGGGTCACCGAGCAGATCGACGCGCTGGAGAGCATGGGGGCCAATCCCATCTATTACCTCGTCGTGCCGCGGTTCCTCGGCTGCCTGCTGCTGATTCCGTCGCTCACGGTGATGGCCGACTTCATGGGCGTGCTCGGCGGCTACCTCTATTCACACGTGCTCCTCGGCATCGATTACCACCACTACTGGGAGAACTCCCGGGCCTACGTGGATGGCTTCGATTTCCTGATGGGCATCTTCAAGAGCGTGTTCTTCGGCGCCGCCATCGCGTTGGTGAGCTGCCATCACGGCTTCCATTGCGACCACGGCGCCGAGGGGGTGGGCCGCGCGGCCACGAGCGCGTTCGTCCATTCATTCGTGCTGATCCTCGTTCTCGACCTGTTCCTGGGCATCTGGCTCAACGACGTTCACGACTTCTTCCGCCCCGAAGGCCCCCGACGCCTCCTCTGACGCCCATGCCGACTGCCGCCCCACACCGTCCCGTCCACCGCGACGACGCCGCACCGCCCCTCCTGCGGGTCGACTCAGTCGGCGTCCGCTTCGGCCGGCAGGAGGTCCTCCGTGACATCGGGCTCGACCTCGACGCCGGCCGGACCCTCGTGATCCTGGGCGAGAGCGGCTGCGGCAAGACCGTGCTGCTGAAGGCCATGATCGGGCTCGTGCGGCCCACGTCCGGCGACGTGCTCTTCGACGGTCGCTCGCTGGCCGGCATGGGCGACCGGGAGTTGGCCCATCTTCGCACCCGGTACGGCTTCGTGTTCCAGGGTGCGGCCCTCTTCGACAGCCTCTCGATCGCCGACAACGTCGCCTTCCCACTCCGCGAGCACACCCGCCTCCCGGAGGCCGAGATCCGCGACATCGTGGCCACGCTCGTGGACGAGGTCGGGCTGCCCCGCACGGTGCTGCCCAAGAAGCCGGTCGAAATCTCGGGAGGAATGCGGAAGCGGGCCGGCCTCGCGCGGGCGCTCGCCCTCGACCCCCAAGTGGTGCTGTACGACGAACCCACCACCGGGCTCGATCCGATCATGAGCGACGTCATCAACGAACTCATCCTGCGGGTCAAGCGCCGGCCCGGCGTCACGAGCGTGGTCGTCACGCACGACATGCATACCGCCCGCAAGGTGGCCGACCGGATCGTGATGCTCTACCCGCTGTTCCGCCTGGGGCCCGGCCAGTCGCAGGTGGTGTTCGATGGCACCCCGGACGAGCTCGATCGCTGCCGAGACCCGCGGATCAGGCAGTTCGTGGAGGGCCGGGCCGGTTCGCGTCTCCGCGAACTACAGGCGGAGCAGGGCCGCGAGGAGGCGTCGGCATGAACGACCGCGTGATGCAGTTCCGCGTGGGAGTCGTGGTGCTCGCGACCGCGATCATCGCCGGCATCCTGATCGTGCTGTTCGGCGACCTGCCGTCGCTCGTGCAGGCGACCTACCCGCTGAAGATGAGCTTTTCCGACGCCCGCGGCATCTCCACGGGCACCCCGGTCCGCAAGAATGGCATCCTCGTCGGCCGCGTCACCTCGGTGGAACTCGACGCCACGGGTGGCGTGAGCGTGGTCGCCGAAATCGACTCCCACGTGCCGATGTACCGCGATGAGCAGCCGCGCATCGCGAGCACCATTCTCGGCGACGCGGAGATCCAACTCGTTCCCGGCACCATCCGGCCGCCGCGGCAGCGACTCGCGGCCGACGAGGCTCTCATGGGAGCCGTGTCGAAGGATCCGTTCGAGGTGTTCGCCCAACTCGAGCCCAAACTCGGCAGCGCCCTCGACTCGCTCTCCCAGGCCAGCGAGTCGGTGTCGAAGCTGTCCGCCAACATCGACAAGCTCCTGCTCGGCGAGGATGATCGCTTCTCGCGCATGGTCGAGAAGACGGAGGCCGCGCTCGACGCCTTCAATGTCGCCATGACCAACGTCAACGACGTGCTCGGGAATCCGGCCGCCCGCGACAAGATCAAAGCGGCGCTCGACGATCTCCCCGCCGTCATGGCGGACCTCCGCAAGACGGTCCAGGGCATCGGCACGCCCGTCGACACCGCCGACCGCAACCTGCGGAAGCTCGAGGGCCTCACCAGGCCGCTCGGCGAGCGCGGCGCGGGCA
>CAIXGY010000045.1 GCA_903919035.1 uncultured Planctomycetaceae bacterium
CATCCTGCCGCTGGTTCACGGCCGCACTGCCATCCATGGCCAGTGCGGCCTGTTTTTTGCGCGGCATCCTGCCGCTGGTTCACGGCCGCACTGCCATCCATGGCCAGTGCGGCCTGTTTTTTGCGCGGCATCCTGCCGCTGGTTCACGGCCGCACTGCCATCCATGGCCAGTGCGGCCTGTTTCTGCGCGGCATCCTGCCGCGGACTCGTTTTGGTAATCGGCGTCATCGTCGAACAACCCGCGGTAACCCGAGTGGTGGCCGTGGCTTCTGGCGGAGCGCCGTGAAACTCCTCCATCCTGTCAGTGAATGCCCAACTCCCGATCACCGGCCAACCGTCACCCTGCTATCGCTTGCGCACGTGCCGTTGACCTTCCTATCGTTGTTGAACCGCGAAAGGTCGCCATCGACCTGCGGCCAGGGCGCGAGATGCCAGTGGTTTGGGATCAGGCGGAATGTCAGCAACCGCACCGCCCGCAGCCCGCCGGCGCTCAGCAGGACGTCCTCGAAGGCTGCATGGAAGGCTGCGTGGTCGGCGGCGTCATGAAAGTCGTCGCTGCGGCATTTGCTGCGTCGTTCGACACGATCGTCGCTGCGTTCGAGACGCAGATCATCCCCCATCGCATCTGCTGTGCCAAACAGGATTGGCACGACGCCCTTCGCGATCGTCCGGGCGAGACGGGACGGGCATGCCCGACGCCGGGACAGGCGCGGTGATGCGCGAGGATCAAGTGGAATCCGTATAACTCCGGCGGTTGCTCCTGGTGATCCGCTCCGCTCGGCCGACGCTGGCCGAAGTGCCATTTGCCACACTATCCTTGGACGCGGCGCATGGTGTCGCCAGATCGTCCCCGACGACTGCCATTCTTCCCCCCACTTGGCTGCTGATCTCGCCCATGCGACCGCTGATCGGGATTCGCCCATGGGGCCGGATGCGGGTGGAGCTCAACCAGCGCACACTGGCGCGCTCGATCGGACGGTGCACTGGGAAGGCCCCAAAAAAACCTTCGGTGATGCTCATACCGCGTTCCCCGCCGGGCTGCCGCGGGGAAGTCGATTCCTACTACCACTTCCTCTTCGACCTGATGTTGCCGCTCTGCCGGCTGCTCTCGCGCGTCGACCCCGCGGCACGGTTCGCGATTCCGCCGGTCGGTCCGTTCACGAGCCGGATTTCCGAGCTGTTCGGCGAACGTGTGGCAATCCTCACACCGGACGACGCTCCTCCAGATGTCCCTCGCCTGCCCCTCGTCGGCATGAATCCCCAGGGCATCGCCATCAACCCCCGATGGCTCTTGGAATTCCGTCGGTTCGTCTTCGACCGGTATCGGATCGCCGAGGTCGAGCGACCGGATCTGGTCGTGCTCGTCGAGCGGGTGCCGCCGGACCCCTACTATCGCCAGCGCGGCCCGGGCATCCGCGGCACCTCCGGGGCGACCCGGCGCTCGCTTGTCAATCACGCCGAAGTGCGGTCCCTTATCGAGGGACTCGTGCGTCCGGAGTTCCGGTTCCGCAATGTGCAGCTCGAGCACATGGACTTCGTGGAGCAAATCGAGACGTTCGCACGCGCCGCCCTCGTGATCGGCCAGCATGGCGCCGGCCTCGCGAATGCGGTCTGGATGCGACCCGGCCGCGGCATCGTCGAGTTCACGGCCCGGAGCCCCGATCACTTCAAGCGGCTCGCGCGCCTGGGCGGTCACCGGTTTGCCCGATTCGACACCGGCGAAAGTCACGCGACGGTCGACTTGGAGCGCCTCGCCGCGTGGCTCCGCCGCGAACCGACCGCCCGGAAGTTCTTCGCCTGAACGCCTCGCCGCGCGCGGCACTTGAGAGCGGGCATTCACAGCCGTACACACGTTCAACCTCGTCCAGCGATCATGCCGAACGCCATCCGCGAGTGCCATATCCCCCACGATCGCCCGGTCGAGGGCAAGCCAACCCAAGACACATGACGATGGAACGGCCGCAACATCTCGAGCAACACTCCGACCTGTGGGGTGTCACGGCGTACTTCAATCCCATCGGCTATCGGCGGCGCCTGGAAAACTACCGCCATTTCCGCGCGCATCTCTCCATCCCGTTGGTGACCGTGGAACTGGGGCTCGACGGTCACTACGACCTCGGGGAATCGGATGCGGACATCCTGATTCGCTGCGATGCGTGTGACGTACTGTGGCAGCGGGAAAGAATGCTCAATCTCGCACTGGCGGCCGTGCCCGGCGACTGCGACAAGATCGCTCGCCTGGATTGCGACGTGATCTTCGAAGACCCGTCGTGGCCGAAGCAGGCTTCCCGAGCGCTTGATGATCACGTGTTCGTTCAGTTATTCACCCAGGCCTACGACCAGCCACGGGACACAGTTCCCGGGAAACTCGGATTTCCTGACCTTGCTCGGGCCTGGCAGGGGTTCGCGAGCCTCTGGCGAGCCGAGCGGAACCCGGCGCTCATCGACCGCCGCATTCAGGCCGCAGAGACTCGTTCGACATGCGCCATGGGCATGGCGTGGGCTTTTCGTCGGGAACTGCACGCCGATCTCGACATCTACGACACCTGCATCCTCGGCGGGGCTGAGCATGCCATTCTCGCCGCCGCCTGCGGAATGCCGGAAATCGTCGTCGATTACCAACGCATGGGGTCAGCGCGTCGTCGGAACTACCTCGACTGGGCCACCCAGTTTCATCGGCTGGTGAATGGCACCTTCGGTGTCGTGCACGGGAGGATCGCCCACTTATGGCATGGCGACATCGAGCATCGTGGCTATGCGAGCCGCTACCGGGACTTCGCCAGATTCGACTTCGATCCCGTGCGCGATCTCGCGCTCAACGAAACCGGTGTATGGCGGTGGGCAACCGATGATGTCGAAATGAAGAACTACGTGCGGGATTACTTCGCCTCCAGACGGGAAGACGGGTGAATCCATCGAACCGACGCATTCGCATGCCGCGCATCGTGCCCACTCGAACTCGATCTGGGCGATCACCGCCTACTTCAATCCCGCCGGGTATCGAAGAAGGTTGTTAAACTACCGCGTCTTTCATCAGCAACTTGGCGTTCCGCTCTTGACCGTCGAGTTGGGCTTCGGGGGGCGGTATGACCTGACGTCCGAGGACGCCACCACGCTGGTGCAGATTCCAGGCCGGGATGTGATGTGGCAAAAGGAGCGATTGCTGAACATCGCGATCGACAGCCTGCCGCCACACGTGACCAAGGTCGCGTGGCTGGACTGCGACATCCTGTTCGAAGACCACGGGTGGTCGCTGCATGCCGCTTCCCTGCTCGAAGATTATCCCATGGTGCAGGTTTTCTCCGAACTCGTTCGGCTGCCGCGGCAGGAATCGCCCTGCTTCCCGGAGGCGATCTCAGGCCTCGAGAAGCGGCCGTCGGTCTGCAGACTCGTGTCATCCGCCACAGACCTGCGGACGGTGTGCCGAAGCGCTCCCAGGGCCCCCGGCCGTCTGTTTCCAGGCCCCATCGGTTTCGGGTGGGCGTTTCGCCGCAGCCTCTTCCAACAGCGCGGTCTCTACGATGTGGACATCCTTGGCGGCGGTGACGTGTCGCTTCTGGCCGCCTTGTCTGGTTGTTATGACATAGCGATCGATGCCCATCGCTTGAACGACCGGGCAACGTCGCATTTCCTGCGGTGGGCCGCCCCCTTGCACGACGAAGTGGACAGTCGGGTCACCTGCGCGCCTGTCCGGATATTCCATCTCTGGCATGGCGACCTTGCGGATCGCGGATACGAAACACGGTACGAGGCCTTCAGCCGATTTCAGTTCGACCCCGAAGAGGATCTCGCGCTCGACGAACACCGAGCCTGGCGCTGGGCTTCGCGCAAGCCCGAGATGCATCGGTACGCCTCCGAGTACTTTCGGCGGCGTCGAGAGGACGGTTAGCGACGCGGCGCTTCCGTCATTGCGGGGTTGCGTGCATTTTGTTGATAAAGGCGTTTCGCAACGCTTCGAGGCCACGCGTCGGCAGTCCTGTCCATGTCGCCCCCGATTTCCTTCGACTCGCTCCCTCCCGACGTAGCGGCCCTGCTCGCCCGCGCGCGTGAGGATCTTGAGGAGATCGTTCCGATCACGGGCTTGGCAGGCAAACCCCTGGATGACGGCGCCACCTATCAGGTCAAGTTTCGCAGCGGCGCCCTGGCCAAGGCGAGGTTGTGTCCAACCAGCGAGGACATTGGCTATCAGCGTGACGCACTCAGTCGCCTCCCAGCGGATCGATTTCCGAGGATTCTGGCGGTGGAATCCCGAGCGAGTCTCGAGCAATGGTTTGATGGCGAATCGCTCGACAGCCCTGGCACCACTGCGGGCAGGCTTCTGGAGAGCGGTCGACTACTCGGCTTGGTTCATCAGACCCACGCACCCGAGTGCGGCAAGGCGCAAGGCCTGCGGAGCACGCGTGAGTGCGCACAGCGGCTCGAGTCACGAATTCATCAACTGATCTCTCACCGGATGATCGATGAGTCATTGGCGGCACGTGTCTGGAATCGCGCGACTGAACAAAGACCCGAGTACGCGCAGTATGGACTGTCGCACCGCGACTTCTGCGGAGAGAACCTGGTCGTATGCCGGGGCAAGGTGTGTTGTATCGACAACACCACCTTCGCAATTTCGGCGCTGGATCAGGATTTGGCACGAACGTGGTATCGCTGGCCGATGTCAGGTGCAGACTGGCAGCTTTTTCTGGAGGGCTACGGGGAGTGCCGTGATGGCGCGTCGTTTCTTCGACATGGCCTGTTCTGGAAAGCCCACGTTTTGACCGGGGCGATCGTGATGCGAATGAGAAGCGGCTTGCCGGGCCAAATCGAGCGCTTGCTGCATCGGCTGCGCACTACCTTTCAGCCTCCTGATCGTGCCGCCAGCCCGTCCGCTCGGCCCGAATCCTGAGTCGCGGTCCACGCGGTATTCCCCGGGGAGGGCTCGTGGTCCACATTGAGAGAAAGGGAGTGCCCGACGATGCACACACACGGTTCACACGACGGCGATCTGTCGGAGATCCGACTGGCAGGTTTCGGCGGCGGAACCAGGCTCCTTGGCTCTCGTGACAACCTCCGCTGGGCGACCGAATTCTTCTCGCCCGCACTACGATCGATGTCGCAGGCCGCCACGACCGAAACCGTGCACGCCGAGATCGATTCGCAGCGGCACCTCGAACTGCACCGGAGGATGCATCGTGGCCAGACTCGTCGCTACAACTGCTTCACGCTCGACGGTCACTTCGAGTCGTTCAGTGGCTGCGCGTCAGCCGATGGAGGACTCGTCATCTGGCTTGACACCCTTTCGCTGATGCTGTGTGTCAATGAGGCCCGTGATGTCTTCCATGTGATCGCCGATTCGCCGGAGGCAAAACTGCGTGTCGGCGTGATGCGAGTGCTCCGTGAGATCGCGACCGTCCGAGCCCTGCGGTCCGGGGCATTGCCGCTTCACGGAGCGGCGTGCGTCGTCAGCGGCGTGGCGGTCGGTTTTTTGGGTGCGAAAAGGGCCGGCAAGACGACCTCACTCATTCATTGGCTCCAGACGCCTCGCACCCGATTTCTCGCGAACGATCGCTTCTTCGTCTTTCACCGCGACGCCGCGTGGTTTGCCCAAGGCATGCCGACCATCGTCAGCGTTCGCACCGACACGCTGCGGCATTTCGAGGCACTCAGGCGACGTCTCGGTGACCTGCCGTACCGTCCCTCGCGGACGCTGGCTGAAGTGCGATCTGGTAGGGTGCAACCGACGGAACCGGGTGATAGCGTGTATCTCAGTCAGGCGCAGTTCCTCGAGATCACCGATCGTTCTGCGGAGATCGAGGCGCCCGTAGGCATACTCCTCTTCCCGGAGCGGGATGATCGGCTCGGGAATGCGGAGTTTGAGTCGCTGCCGACGCTTGAAGGCATGAATCTGCTCCGTTCCTCACTGCTTTCGCCCGGGCCGCGCCTCGCAACCGCCGAGGTGTTTGATCGGGAGCCCCGTTTCGAGGTGTCCGAGGAGGCGGTGCGCGAGACTTGTCACAAGCTAGCCGCGTCTGGTTTTTGCCACCGGTATCGACAGGGCGTTCGCACGTTGGCCAGTCCGGCCACCATGCCATGGGACGGAAGCGTGAGTCACTGACAATCAGTCCCTTTCGCGGATGTTCATCGGAACGTGCCGTACGGGTGGCATTGGACCGCGGTCTTGACACCCTGGAGAACCAGAGCGATGGCTCGGCGACGCCCTCCCCACCCGTGGCGCCACCTCCCCTGCGCGGCCGATGACCTCTTCGATTTCACCGGCGGCCTGCTCCGAGGAGACGTCGACGCCATCATCGGGACACTTGCCTTTCCGGCATCGGTGGTCGACACGCTCGTTGCCCGTCACCGTCTGGGCCCGCTGCTCTCCACCCGGGCGGTGGACGCAGCCTGGATGGGCAAACTCCCGCCTGCAACGAACGACCGCATCCATGCCACCCACGAACGACAGAAACTTGTCGCGGATCGTTGCCTTGTGTTGCTGGACGCGATCGACGTCGAATGCCGCACCGACGCGCTGCCGTTTCTGATCGTGAAGGGGCCGGCGATGGCGCGGCGTTGCTACGGTGGAATCGCGGCCCGGGGGTATTGGGATCTGGACATCATGGTCGCGGAAGGAGACCTTGCGCGAATGGAGACGCTCCTGGGGCGTATCGGTGCGTTCCGGCTCTCGCGGACGGTGCTTGGAAGAAACCTGTCAACGCGGTTCAATCACGCCTTCGACTATGAACGCGACGGCGTCAAACTCGATCTCCACTGGTCCATGTCACGCCTGCCCGGGGTTCGGTGCGACGGCGCGGCGGCATTCAGCCGGGCCGAATCGCTCGAACTGGCCGGTCGTGCCGTGCGGATCCTGTCCCCCGCGGACGAACTCCACTTTGTTCTCATCTCGGCGTTCGCCGACATCCAGCGAGGCTCCCTACGGCTGCAGACTTTCATCGACGCCTGGGAGTTGATCCAGCGGATTCACCCTTCGGAATGGGCGGCCTTCTTCGCGGCCCGGACACGGGAACGCACCGAGAGAATCTGTCGCGAGACGCTCCGCGTCATCCTCGCGTCACTTCGAGTCGGCGATGCCGTACCGGAACTCGTCGCTGTCTTGGGCGGATGCCCGCCGACGGTAGAAGCTCGTCGGCTGATGCTCCCCTCGCCGGCCGGCATTCGCGGGAAACGATGGGCAGCCCGCGTCTTGCCGGTCAGCATCCCGCGGTACGCCGCATGGTGGTGCGTCTCGCTTCCCTTCCGTGTTGCCGCCAGCCATCCGTCGTGGCGCCGTCGCCGGTGAGCGCAGTGTGTGGTGGTCATCGTGGAGTGAAGAATGTACACGCGCGGGATATGAACGCAGGCAGGCGATTCGTGATGCGATGCAGTCCGCACCGTCGCGCGAGCCGGCGTGTCACATGCGGCCAGATGGTCAGTCGTGCGTGCCGATTGGGCTCGAAGGCCGACGTGGCATGAACGTCTTTCCAGCCAAGGCCGGTGATGGCGAGCTGCTGGAAAAACAAGTCTCCCGGCATCCATTCGCCCGGAAGATCATCGCCAAACGGCCCGGCGGAATGCGGGGGAAAGCTGTGGGTGTCGCAACCGGCCAGCGTTGAAATGCTGTGGTTGCGGAATTGGCGGCCCACAGAGCTGCCCACGACGACCTTGAACGCGTCATATCCTCCCGACGCGATCATGACGGAAAGCACTTCGATCGAATGCGACTCGGCGGAGATGAAGGGGGGTTTGATGCCGGCCGCGAAGAGTTGCCGCAGCACTGCGACGTCGTGGCCCTCGATGTCGAACTTCACGTAGTACGGGTCTCCATGCTCTTGAATCATGGAGAGAATCGATCGCGCTGGCACCGAGATCTCGCGGTAGTGCCTCAAGGCGTCTGCACGTGGCCTCGGAAACCGGCTCTTCACGTCGTTGTGTATGTGCACATAAAAAGGAACCACGGTGTCGGTGGAGTCCGCCGTCAGCGCACAGTGCTCGATAATCAGGCGTCCTTCGCCGACTTCTGCGGCAAACCTCGCCTGCATCTGCCGACACAGGTCAGGGTTTGCCTCGATCGCCACAACCCGATGGGCTTTCTTCAAATAGTACGGAATGTCATTTCCGTTGTGGGCACCCACGTCGTAAATGACGCGGAACGGATCAGCGGCCTCTCGGTGGAATGAATCCATGGTGACGACGCCTTGAGTTGTTCGCACTTGGTGAACGGCTCGGATCTTCTCGCCGCACAGAACTGGTCTACCGGAAGACCAGCCCCGAACGTGAAACTGCTGTCATTTGTGGGGGCCGTCAACGCGGCACGACATCGTCCCGGGTTCCCGGCAGGTCGTCATCCAACGCCTCGAGCAAAGCCTCGAAGCAGGGCTGCAGGCGGAGGGCGCCGGCGACCGAGAGATGGTTATTGTCTGCGTACATCGACGCGCCGCCATATTCCAACCGCCACAGCCCCGTCTCGTCGACGAACGCCGGAGCCGGATCGAGAACGGTGACGTCGCCGTCGGCAAGCCGATCGAAGATCGCGTCGCACTGCTCGTTGGCACGGCGATGGTCGGCAGGTGGAACGCCGAGTCTGCGCACATCCTCGCCCCGCTCAACCGCCGTGGCGAGCGCGAGCGTCGGGTTCACGTGCTCCGGGATCTCGGCGACATCACGAACAAGCACGACCCGGATGCCAGCGGCGGACAATTCCCTGATCGTGTCGCGCAGGCACCGCTCGAAGTTCGCATGCCTGACGTGCTTCGACCAGTAGCCACACATGATGACAATGTCGACGTGCTCCGCTAGGGCACGGTCAACGACCGCACGGTTGAACTCCACTGCCCTGTCGTTCAAACCGGCGGTCGTTCCGACGGAGAAGCCCAGCGTCGGTGGCGTCCTCGGGCGCGTGGCCTGCAGGCACCGCATGCCGCGGGTTTTGCAGGCGGCGGCCACGGCCGGGACGAGAACCCGGCCGTGACTGTCGCCCCAGACGAGGCACGTGGCGGTACCTTCCGGGGCGCCGAAAACGGGCAGCCTGCCCTGCTCAGCATCCTCGACCGTGATGGACGCCGGGGGCCAAGCCTCGATGTCGCGTTTCTTCGTGCCGGCATAGGAGACGGCCCGTGGATCGAATCGTGAGGGCACCCCGCCCCCAGCGACGATCGCCAGCGACGCCGTCAACAGGAGCGAAACCACCGCG
>CAIXGY010000046.1 GCA_903919035.1 uncultured Planctomycetaceae bacterium
ATGCCGGACCTCGCGTATGGCGGGCCCGGGGCCGCCTACGATCCCTTTGCCTACGACAAGGCAAGAGAACGAAGCCTCGTGGCTGACCCGGAGCACCCCGCTTCGAGCGCGACGGGTCCGGCCGTCGTGCTCGTGCCCGTCGTGCGGCCGGGCGACGGACCAGTCACGTTCGTGGCCAGCCAGGCCGGAAAGCCCATCGTCGATTCCGTGGAAGGCTTTCCGACGGTGCCGGACGCCGCCTTCCAGACCGTGGGCTCCGTCACGGGCCCGGGCGCGAGCGACAACATCCACAACCACGATCTCACCAGGTGACGTCATGTCTGCGATCGCTCGCGACGCCACCATGAAGGCCCGAGGCTCGCCCCCTGGTTTCACGCTCATCGAACTTCTCGTGGTGGTGGCGATCATGGGCCTCTTGGCGGTTGTCGTGCTGCCGAACATCAGCGACACGATCGCCGCCCGGCGGTATCGCGAGGCGGCCCGCAACGTCTCGGCGTTCGTGTCCCGTTGCCAGTCCCGGGCCATCGGGGCGGCCGAGCCCAAGGGCCTCATGATTCAGCCGCTCGCCGCAAACACGACCACGGCGATCGACCTTTACTTCGCCGACACGCCCGATGTGTATGCGGGCGAGACCGCCGCATCGACCGTCGTGATCGCACCGGCGACGAACGTCACCACGGGGCCGCTGACGATGGCGTTCGTGCTTGCGAGGGGTGATTTGCCGGATGAAGCGACCCGCAGTCGGCTCGCACTCGAGACCGACTTCTGTCAGGCCGGCGACGCCATCCAATTCGGCGGATACGGCCCAAAGTTCAAGTTCCTGCCGCCCGATCGGGTGACGATGTGGTTCGACGACAATCAGTCGCCACGAAACACCGCCTGGCCGCGAACGGGTGTCGATGGCCTGCCGTTCAGGATCTGGAGACAGCCGAAGCGGGGCACGGGCGGCATCCTCCAACTGCAGAAGGGGGTGGCGATCGACCTGGCGTGGTGCTGCCTGGGCACGCGGCCCTTCCGCGACTTCATGGGCACGAACCTCGACGACAATGCGATCTCGCTGTTGTTCGATGCGGTGGGCAAGCCGATCGAACTCGTCCACTCCGGTGGCAAGCGCACCACCGTCGGGGAGCCACTCTTTTTGCTGATCGGCGAGGCCGACCTGGCGGGCAATCCCTACGACCCCGCCGCCAGCCGTGATACGGCAGCCACGCCACCGGAGGAGCGGGGTGGCGCGAATTGGCAATATGGCGACTGCGTCTGGCTGTGCATCGACAACAACTCGGGTGTGGTCAAGTTTGCGAACGTGGCTCCCGGCACGACCAGCGTGCTGGCGTCGCAGCGGTTCGTGAGGCTGTCGGTAGGTTACGGCATGGCGGAGAATTGACGATGGCAGCTGTTCATCGACAGGACGATCGGCGGGCGGGCATCAGCCTTCTGGAGGTGCTGATCTCGATCGGCATCCTCGCGATCGGTCTGGTGTCGGCGCTCGCGCTGATTCCTGCCGGCCGCACGCAACTCACCAAGGCGGGCATCGACGACCGGGCGGCCC
>CAIXGY010000047.1 GCA_903919035.1 uncultured Planctomycetaceae bacterium
CCGTGCACGACACCAAGACGATCGACGTCTGCCGCCTCGTGCCGAAGAAGGTCGCCTACACGGTGACCCGCTGCGTGCCGAAGGTGGTGTGGCGTGAGGTCGCCTGCGACCCGGAGCCGATCAGGAAGATCCTGCTCCATCTCGGCGAGCCGCTCGAGCCGCCGCCGCTCATGCCGGCCCGGGGTCCACCGACCAGTTGGACCGGGCTCGTGCAGGTGCATGACGACCGCGACGCAATCCAGTCGTCGCCCGACGACCTGCCGGTGATCGACATCAGCAGCCTCTGATGCATCCGACCCACGGTCGGATCCGACGCGAGCCTGCACGCAGGCTGAAAATCACCCCGCTATTCCCCGCCATCCGCGGCTGGCGGAGCGCCTTCAGGCTCCACCATCGGGTCCGTGGAGGCCACACTCCCGCTCACGGGCCAACCGTCACCCGGCAATCGATTGCGAAAGGGCCGTTGACCGTCCTATCCTTCTGTCACAGGATTTTCGAGGCCGTTCAGGCCTGAGAAGCCGAGGCGCGGCATGCGGATCGATTCCTGGCTTGCACTCCTGGCCGTCGTCACCGGGAGCGCCGCCGCGGCCGCCGCCGAGCCCAACCGCCCGAACGTCGTGGTGCTGCTGGCCGACGATGCCGGCTGGGGCGACTACGGGGCCAATGGCAACCAGCTTGCCCGCACGCCGCACATCGATGGGCTGGCACGCGACGGGGTGAGCTTTGAGCGGTTCTTCGTCTGTCCGGTCTGTTCGCCCACGCGGGCCGAGTTTCTCACCGGTCGCTGGTATCCCCGCACGGGGGTGACCGGCGTTTCCACCGGGCACGAGCGGCTCGACGTGGACGAGTCGACGATCGCCGATACCTTCCGGGCTGCTGGATACACGACCGGCTGCTTCGGCAAGTGGCACAACGGTAGCCAGTGGCCGTACCACCCGCTCGCCCGGGGCTTCGACCACTATTACGGGTACACGGCCGGACACTGGGGCGAGTACTTCGATCCGCCGCTCGAGCGGGATGGCCGGATGGAGCGAGCTCGCGGCTACATCGTCGACGTCTGCACCGACGCTGCGATCGACTTCATCCGGGAATCGGCCGGCCGGCCCTTCTTCTGCTTCGTGCCGTTCACCACGCCGCACTCCCCATGGGCCGCTCCGGCGGAGAACTGGGAGCATTTCCGGGATCGGTCGCTGCCGCAGCAGGCCACGCGGCCCGCCGACGAGGTGCCCGACCAGACACGATGTGCCCTGGCGATGCTCGAGAATCAGGATGCCAACGTCGGCCGGCTGCTTGGGGAGCTCGAGGAGCTTGGGATCGCCGACGACACCGTCGTCGTCTACTTCTCCGACAACGGTCCCAACTCGCCGAGGTGGAACGGCGGCATGGCGGGCCGGAAAGGCGGCACCGACGAAGGGAGCGTGCGGTCGGTCTGCTTCATCCGCTGGCCGGGCCGGCTGGCGGGCGGCCGCGTCGTGCCCCAGATCGCCGGCGCGATCGATCTGTTCCCGACGCTCGCGGCACTGGCGGGCGTGGACAGAGCGGGTGGGCAGCCGCTTGACGGCCTTGACCTTTCGGTCCTCCTGACCGAGGCGGCCGCCGAATGGCCCGATCGGCTCCTCTATTCCACCTGGGCGGGCAAAACGAGCGTGCGGTCGCAGCGCTATCGGCTAGACGCCGCGGGGCGGCTGTTCGACATGGAAGCCGACGGCGGCCAGACCCGTGATCTGGCGGCTGACCTGCCGGAGGTCGCGACGCGGCTCGCCGCTGCGGTCGCTGCCTGGCGGGAGGAGGTGCGGCTGCCGCCTCCGGGAGCAGGCTCCGACACAGCGCCCGACCCGCGGCCGATCGGCGTCGGCTACCCCGAGTTTCCGATCACGATGCTGCCGGCTCGCGACGGTCGGCCCGCGGGGGGCATCAGGCGGAGCGCGGCGGCCCCCAACTGTTCCTATTTCGTGAACTGGACCGACACCGCCGGCACCATGACCTGGGAGATCGACGTACGGACAACGGGCGACTACGACGTGGTCGTTGATTACACCTGCTGCGAGGCCGACGCCGGTTCGGTGGTGGAACTCGCCTGCAACGGCCAGCGGCTCTCCGGCACCGTCGCTCCGGGCTGGGACCCGCCTCTGCTCACCAACCAGGACACGCTCCCGCGGCCGCCGATCGAGTCGACGATGAAGGAGTTCCGGCCGCTGTCCCTCGGCACCATCCGGCTCGAGCAGGGTCGCGGATCGCTCGTCTTGCAGGCGCTCGAAGTGCCGGGGGAAGGCGTGATGGACGTCCGCCGCGTGACGCTCACACTGCGGCAGTGAATCGGACCCGCCCCCTCTGAAACGTCACCATTTTCAGAGAGAGCCCCCGATGGTGCACACCAAGCGAGGGCAAGAGACAGGAGGGCAAGAGACCATCACTCGGCTGATTGCGTTGTTTCAATGGAAATCCCTGTGTCGCAGGTTCACGCGGTTCGCGGATTCTCGGTTTTGCTCGGGCCACCACCGGTGTCGCCCGCTCGAGGAGCCTTGGGCGTATCCTCGCCCGGGCGACGAGACTTTTGCCGCCCCCGAAGCCGGCGACACACGTACGGTTGAAACGCTCGAGTACGCTCCTCGGCGCGTCCACAATCGGGCCGCATCCAGCCCGATCGGTCCCGGCGGCGGCTCCTCATGATCCGCCCCGCTCGGCCGATGCCTGCCGAAGTGCCGTTGGCCGACCTGTCCTTCGGTATAAAATCAATCGGTAGAAAGCGAACATGAGCGTTCCGGCCTATACAAGCGACACGACGGCCGAGGCAACGGCTATTCAGTTGCAGTGCTTTCGGAAGCTGACGCCGGCGGAGCGGGTCAGGAAGGCGTGCGTCATGTCGATGCGAAACAGGCTCATGGCCATGGAAGCCATTCGGCGGCGACATCCTGGTCTCGCGAACGACGACGTGCAGGTCGCTTACATCGAGTTGGCCTACGGTGGCGAGATCGCCGCCAATGTGCGCCGCTGGCGGCAGGAGCGCAGGGCGTGAGCGACGGCGATGACCTGATCGCCGCCCTGATTCCCGTGGCCGAGGTCCTTCGCAGGCTCGGCGTCCGACACTACATAGGCGGCAGCGTCGCCAGCACGTTTCACGGAGCGATCCGTTCGACAATGGACGTCGATCTCGTCTGTGATTTGGGGCCGGCCGATGTCGCGGCCTTCGTCGAATCCTTTGGCGACGAGTTTTACGTCAGCCCCGCCGCGGTTCGCGATGCCGTGCAGCGAAAGTCGTGCTTCAACCTCATTCACATGCCCACGTCCTACAAGGTCGATGTGTTCGTGAGTCGTGGCCGTCCGTTCGACCAGATGGCGATGGAGCGTGCCACGCCACAGCCGCTCGGCATGGGTGAATCGACGATGATTCCGATCGCGACGGCCGAGGACTCCATCGTCGCGAAACTCGAATGGTTCCGGCTGACCAAGGAAACGTCCGAGCGGCAGTGGGACGACGTGTCGAAGCTGGTCGCTCTCATCGGCGACGGGCTCGACGTCGAACACATGCGGCAGATGGCCGTCTCGATCGGGGTTGGCGACCTGCTCGACACGCTCCTCGCCGGTCAGCGCAGAATCTCGACAAATTAGGCCGGCCTGCACCGACCAGAGACATCCGGCCTCGAGCACGGAGAGGAAGCTTCTCGGCAACTCCACTTTCCAGTACGAAACCATCCCTGGCCTTCGCACTGTTGGCAAGCTCCGGTTGCTGCGGACATCCTGTCCGCCACCCGGGGCCGATTCGGAAAAACCCTCACGCATCGCGGCGAACCGCTCGAGCCACCACCGGCGTCGCCCGCTCGTGGCCCGCCCACCGACCGGGGTGAGTTCGTGCAGATCCATGACGATCGCGACGTCTTCCAAGCCTCGCTCGGCGAACTGCCCGCGATCGGCAGCCACAGGCTCTGAGCGGCGCCGGATGCGACCCGCGCATGTCGGGAAACTGCGAACAAGCCGGTCTACGAGACCTGCATCAAGGAGATCCCCTATACGGTCTGCAAGCCGGTGTGGGAGACCCGCGAGCGCGACGTCTGCAAGACGGTCTGCAAGCCGGTGCACTACACGAAGACCGTGAAGGTGTGCAGCGGCCACTGGGCCACCGAGGAGTGCGAGGTTCCGGGTCCGGTGATCGTGAAG
>CAIXGY010000048.1 GCA_903919035.1 uncultured Planctomycetaceae bacterium
CCCGAGCCGGTTGGGCGACACAGGCCGGCTGCCGACGAGATGCCTACCTCCGCGCGAGGATCACGTGAGGTCCGTATCACACGCGATCGACGCCGCGGCGGCACCGATTACGCGAGCAGTTCGCCATATCGGCGGCGGACTTCCTCGAGGAACGAACGGCACCAGCCGTCGAAGCCGGCGACGCAGCGGGCCGCATTCTCGGCGGCAGCCGTGACCCAAGGATGCCCACCGCGCGACGCATCGCGCGGCCATCCTGTTCCCAGCCATCCTCGAGGATCTGGAGCGCTATGCGATCCATCGTTCGCCGCTCCCTTCGATCACGGGCTTCAGGCGGGTGCGGTCGATCAGGCAGACGTCCACCTCGCGGCCCACGTCCGCGGAAAGCAGGCTCTGCAGATATTCGAGGGTCATGCCGGGCGGAAGCGATTCGAGCGCCACATCCACATCCGACCACTCATGGAAGCGACCGGGCTTGACCAGCGAGCCATAAACCCACGCCGCCGTGCCCGGGACATGCCGTGCCAAGGCGGCGCGGAGCAGATCGCGGGTGCGATCGGCCAAGGCCGCATCGTCACGCTGTCGTCGTTCACGTTCCGAAGCCAAGATCCACATGTTTTCAGTATACGAGGTTCTTGCCGCAACGATCACGTGCCGACGCTTGCCCAACCGGCGCCGGCCCACCTATCCTGCCACCCACCGCCGGCGCGGTCGCGCATCGAGCGACTCCCGTCGCATGTGCGGGCATGGCGACGACCACCGCACCTGACCATGATCAGCCCACCCACGACGACGCCCGCCGGCACCTGGCGGCCCCTGCGGATTTGGATCGCGATCGTGCTCGTGCCCCTGATGGGCTTGATGCGATTCATCCCGGGGCTCGTCCCCAACGGGCCGTCGATGATCTGGATGGCCAGCGCCTTCGGCCCGTTTCTGATCGGGTTGGTGGTCATGCTGTGGTGGATGCTGGCCAGCCGGGCCCGGTGGTTCGAACGCCTCCTGGGGCTGGTCGGCCTCGGCGTCGCCGTGGGGATCGAACAGGCGATCTGCCATCCGTCGATGCGCGGGCCGCTGCCGATCGTGTTGACGATTCCGACGGCGATCGCGGCATTCGCGATCGGCGCCATGCTCTTCGGCCGCATGCTCTCCGTCCGGCGGACCTGGCTGGCGCTCGGTCTGGCCGTGCTGGCAACGGCCTATTCGGCGCTCGTCCGCACCGACGGCGTGTGGGGGGATTTTTCGTTCGGGTTCGACTGGCGCTGGAAGCCGACTGCCGAGCAGCTGGCGAGTGAAGAAATCGCCCGGACCGGGCCCGGCGCGGTGGACGAGCCGGTCGACACCGAGGCGCTGCTGTCGGCACTTGAAGCAGCCCCCTGGCCCCACTTCCGCGGACCACGGGGCAACGGTGTCCAGACCGGCCTCCGCTTCAGCGACGATTGGACCGCCCATCCGCCCCGGGAGATCTGGCGCAAACGCATCGGCCCGGCATGGAGTTCGTTCTCCATCGGTGCCGACCGGCTGTTCACGCAGGAGCAACGCCTCGACGACGAGGTGGTGTCGTGCTGCGACGCGAAGACGGGTCGGCAGATCTGGTCGTTCGCCACACCATCACGATTCTTTGAATCGCTCGGCGGGCTCGGGCCGCGGGGAACGCCGACGCTCGCCGATGGTTCGGTCTACGCGCTCGGCGCCGAAGGCATCCTGGTGCGCGTCAGCGCCGTCGACGGCAGGCTCGTGTGGAAAGCCGACCTGAAGGCGGCGGCGGGCCGCACAGGGCCGCCGATGTGGGGCTTTTCCTGCTCGCCATGCATCGACGGCGGGGTGGTCGTCGTCCATGCCGGCGGCACGGGCGACAAGGGGATCGTGGCATTCAATGCCGCCGACGGCGCGGTGGCCTGGACGGCCCCGGCCGGCGAGATGTCATACGCCTCCGTGCAGAAGATCACGCTTCTGGATCGCGACTATCTCTGCCTGCTCTCGAACTCCGGAGCGCACTTCCTCGAGCCGGCGACGGGCAAGCCGGTCTACGACTACCCGTTCGCCCACTCGGGTTACCGGGCCTGCCAGGCGCAGGTGATCGACGGCGACAAACTGCTCATTCCCTCGGGCATGGGGACCGGCACGAGGCTCGTGCAGTTTTTCACCGCTGACGACGGCCTCGCGGCGCGGGAGCTCTGGACCACGCTCGCCATGAAGCCCGACTACAACGACGTCCTCGTGCACGATGGCCATGTCTACGGCTTCGACAGCTCGATCTTCACCTGCATCGGCCTCGCCGATGGCAAGCGGAAGTGGAAGGGAGGGCGCTACGGCAAGGGGCAGGCGCTGCTGCTCGCCACTTCGGGGCTGATCGTGGTGGTGAGCGAGAAGGGAGAGCTCGTGCTCGTGCGGGCGACTCCCGAGAAGCACGAGGAGCTCGGAACAATTCAAGCTCTCGGCGGCAAGACGTGGAATCATCCGGTGGTGGTCGCGAACCGGCTCTATCTCCGGAACGCCGAGGAAGCCGTCTGCTACGAGTTGGCCACGGCGGACTGATACGGCTCACACGGATTCCACGTGATCCTCGCGCGTCACCGCGCCTGTCCCGGCGTCTGGGGATGCCCGTGCCGTCTCGCTCGGACGTTCGCGACGGGCGTCGTGCCCGTCGCTCACTCGATGCTGCCCTCGCTTCGCAATCCGTGCTGCG
>CAIXGY010000049.1 GCA_903919035.1 uncultured Planctomycetaceae bacterium
CGAACTGCCGGCCGTGAAGGCCGCGCTCCAGGCACGACTCGACGCCTTCGAGCGCGAACTCCGCGACCTGGTCGGCGTGTGACGCGGCACGACGTGTTCACGAAGGCCCTTCCAGTTCAGGCGGTGTGCTGAACGTCGTCATGCGAACTTGCCCCCTCCCCAAAGCCTGACCCAGGTCTTGTGAGAGAATCCTCGCGGACGGCCGCCGTGAAGTAGGCGCTGATGCCCGCCCTCTCCGGGGTGAGGGTGAGTGCCGCCTGGCACACCGAGCGGTCAGCCGTCGATGATGCGGCCGTTCCAGAGTTCCTCGAAAAAGAGGCGCCAGGGCAGGATGCGAATCCCGCCGACGAGACGCTCCTCGGGCTCGTTGCAGACCACGACCGAAAGCCTTGGGCGGTGGGTCTCGCGGAAGAGCGCGAGTGATCTGAGCTCCCGGTCGTCGACGCGGGATGTGCCCTTCACCTCGATCGCGACCTCCCCCCGCCCCAGCACGAAATCCACCTCGGCACCGGCCTTGGTTCGCCAGAAGTTGATGTCATAGCCCAGCTCCCGATACGAGGCGTGGGCAGCAAGCTCCATGAACACGAGGTGTTCGAGAGCCCGGCCAAACTGCTCCCCGCGCGGCTCCGCAAGATGCCGTTTCACGAGTGCGCCGGCGACGCCGACGTCGAAGAGATAGAACTTGGGCGCCTTGCTGATGACCTGCCGTTCCTGCCGTTTCTTGTACGGCGGCACGAGCCGGCCGAGGAGCGTGTCGCAGAGGATCTGGAAATATTCCTTGACCGTCTTGGCATCCACACCGCAGTCGCGGGCGATGTTTGCGTAGTTCACGAGCTCGCCGTGTGAATAGCCCACCGCCTCGAAGAATCGCGAGAAGGCCGGCACGTTCCGCGTGAGTCCTTCGTCGAAAACCTCCTCCTTCAGGTAGTCGCGGACATAGGCCTCCAGGGATCGCCTCGGATGCGACGAGAGATAATGGGAGGGCAGCAGGCCGTGGTTCAACGCCCGGAGGAGGTCGAAACGGCCGTGCGGCCCGTCGGCCGCGGGAAACTCGGCCGTCACCAACGGAAACATCTCGAACCGCCAGGCACGGCCACCGAGCAGGTTGGCTCGCCCGCGCTTCAGCTTGCGGGCACTCGACCCGCAAAGGATGAACCGCAGCCCCCGGTGTTCGATCAGCCAGTGCACCTCGTCGAGGACGCCGGGCACCTTCTGCACCTCGTCGAGGATGATCGGGCGATTCAGGTCCCCCGCCGATCGGGCCAGAAGCTGCTCCCGGAGCAGGGCCGGCCTGGCACCGAACGACAGGGCCAGATCGGTCTTCAAAAAGTCGTAGGTGAGGCTCTGCGGAAAGGCCGTCCGCAGCAGCGTCGATTTCCCCGTCTTGCGTGCTCCCCAGAGGAAGGCCGACTGCCCACGAGGCAGATCGAGCGACAGCAGCCTCGTCCACGCTTCTGCCATTCGGGAGCCTACGCCATTTCGGTACGACTAAAATGGAGTCTCCTCCGGATGAGTAGGCTTGTCAACTGGCCACGTTCTCGGTTGCACGTTCGTTTGTTGCGGCGTCGCGCCGCTCCGGTGCCGTTGGCGAAAGGATGGGACGGTCGGGCCGAGGCGTCAGGCACGAGGCCGACCGCGTCGCCGAGGAACCGCATCGATCTCGTCCAAGCAGATGCGCGTGAGGGCGGTGACGGTGGCGGGCCGGTCGGCGAGGACGCCTGGCAGGCGTTTCGGCACCGAGATCACCCACTGCCGCACGGGCACCGGCGGGGTGACGTTCCAGGCACGGCTCGACGCCTTCGAGCGCGAACTCCGCGACCTGGTCCGGGTGTGAGCCGCATCACCCCCGATCCGCGGGCGATCGGTACTGGAGAGCCACGCCTCCGTGATGGCGGGCCGTCGGCCTGCGAGCGATTGCGGAAGGGCACGCGTTCGTCTTATCCTCGCAATCATGAGCATGAAGCGTATTGTCCGATCGTGGTTCTGCGGTGTCGTGCTTTCGACGTCGTGCCTGTCCGTCACCGCCGCGGCCGAGCCCAAGACGCCGGCCGACCATGTGAAGCCCCAGATCGACACGCACAAGTGTCGCTGGTTCTTCTTCGCCTCGGCCTGTCGGCCGTTCGGGATGGTGAACCTGAGCCCCGACACGAAGACCGGCGGTGATTGGCTGCACGGGTATCTGTACGGCGAAACCAAGATTCGCTGCTTCAGCCACATCCACGACTGGCAGGCCTACGGCGTGGCCGTGATGCCGACGTGCGGCGAGATGCGTGGGCCTGAAGGGATGGATGCCTATGCGTCGGAATACTCGCACGACGACGAAGTGGTGCGCGCCGGCTATCACAAGGTCGTCCTGAAAACCTACGGCATCACGGCCGAGCTGACCTCGACGACCCGCGTCGGCTTTCACCGGTACACCCTGCCCGCGGGGCGAGCATCGCACGTGCTGTTCGACACGGGAGCCACGCTGATGGCGCCGATCACGTCGAGCGAGGTGCGGCGGGTCAACGACCGGGAACTGGCGGGCCACGCCGTGATGGCCCCGACCTCGCGTCGGCCGAAGCCGTTCACGGTCTATTTCGTCGCGCACTTCGACCGGCCCATGGAGTCATTCGGCGGCTGGCAGGACGGCACGCTGCAGACCGAGCCTGGGGACCGCGTGTCGGGTGCCAAGGCCGGAGCCTATGTCACCTTTCCGCCCGACACCGCGGGGCCGGTGTTGCTGAAGGTGGCGATTTCGTACGTCAGCGAGGACGGAGCCCGCCGGAACCTGGAGGCCGAACTGCCGCATTGGGACTTCGACCGCGTGGTCCGCGAGTCACGAGACGACTGGAACCGCTGGCTCGGGCGTTTCGAAGTCGAAGGCGGCACGGAAGACCAACGAACCAAGTTCTACACCGACCTCTGGCACGCCCTGCTCGGCCGGCGGATCGTCAGCGACGTCGATGGTCGCTACTGCGACATGACGGGCGAGCAGCCGGTGGAGCGGCAGGTGCAGCCCGGCCCCGACGGCACGCCGCTGTTTCCGCACCACAGCTTCGACTCGCTGTGGGGCAGCCATTGGTCGATCAATCAGCTGTGGCCGATGGCGTATCCCGAGGTCATGGACGCGTTCTGCGCCACGATGGTCGACATGTACCGCCACGGCGGACTGATCCCCCGCGGGCCGGCGGGCGGCAACTACACGTACGTCATGATCGGCGACCCGGCCGCTCCCTTCTTCGCCGCCGCGTACCATCGGGGCATCCGCCACTATGACGTTGCCGCGGCGTACGAAGGGTTGCGGAAGAACGCCCTGCCCGGCGGAATCCGCGATCACGCGGGCTATGAACACGCCCCCACGGCCAGCGGCGGTGGCATGAAATACTACGTCGAACGCGGCTACGTGCCGGAGGACATCGAAGGCCACGGCATGCACAAGGATGGCGCGTCGATGACGCTGGAATATGCGTACCAGGATTGGTGCGTGGCCGAGTTGGCCGATTCGCTGGGCCGGGCGGACGACGCAGCATGGCTGCGCAAGCGGGCGGGCAACTACCGACATGTCTGGGATCCGTCGGTGCAATTCATGCGGCCGCGGCGCAAGGACGGCTCGTGGCTGCCGAATTTCGAGCCGGTCGGGCCGCGGGCGAAGAAAGGCTTCTGCGAAGCCAACTCGGCGATCTACACGCATTTCGTGCCACACGACGTGCCGGGCTTGGCGGCGTTGTTCGGCGGGGCGGACAGGTATGTCGCGGCTCTCGACCGCCAGTTCGAGGAGTCGGAGGCACACCGGTTCGTCGCCCCGCACGGCAAGCACGAGTTGATGTGGGTGGACTACGACAACCAGCCCTCCACGGCGATGGCCCACATGTTCAATCTGGCCGGCGCCCCGTGGCTCAGCCAGCGATGGGTGCGCGCGGTGAAGGATCAGGCGTTCGGCGACGTGACGCCGAACGGCGGTTACAACGGCGACGAGGATCAAGGCCTGATGGGCGGACTCGGCGTGCTCATGGCCATCGGCCTGTTCGACGTGGCGGGCAGCGCCGGGAAGGATGCGACCTACCAGATCACGGCCCCGATCTTCGACCGTGTCACCATCCGACTCAACACCGACTACCATGCCGGCCGCCAGTTCCACATCATCACCCGGAACAACGGGCCGAAGAATGTCTACATCCAGTCCGCTCGCCTGAACGGCGAGCCGCTGGAGCGGTGCTGGTTTCCGCAGCGCGACTTCTACCGCGGCGGCACGCTGGAGTTGGATCTCGGTCCCGAGCCGAACCGGAACTGGGGCGTCGGCAGTCCGCCGTGAGCCGCAGGCTGGAGCGCCTTCCCGGCCGGGACGGCCCCACCCCCGATCAACGGCCAATCGTCACTTCAGCACGATCGGGCCGCCGTCGATCACCGGCCAGATCGCGACCTCGCCGACGTTGATCGTGGCGGTGCCGGAGATGGCGTCGGCAGAGACGGTGAGCGTCTGCTGGCCGAGCGTCGCAAAGGTCACGCGAGCGAGTGCCCGGCCGTTGACGAACGTGACCGTCGCCGGCACACGGGCCGCCGGGTCACTCGATGCCAGCGTGGCGGTGCCCGTGTACGTCGGCACCGGCCGCCCCTGGGCGTCGACGGCCACGATCGTCACCGCCACCGGACGGCCGATCGCTGTGCCCCGCGGGATCATGACGGCGAACCGCGTCGCGACCGGCATGGTCACGACCAGCGTCGAGGCCACGGCCGCGACGTCTCCCGCCGCCCCGCCACGGACCGTGAGGGTCTGGCTGCCGACCGTGGCGAAGGCGACGCGGGCGACGGCGCGGCCGCCGGAGAACGTGACCGTCTGCGGGAGCGTGGCCGCGGGATCGCTGCTCGTCAGGGTCGCCGCGCCCGAGTAGTCGGGGATCGGTCGCTTGCCGGAGTCGACGGCGAGAATCGTGGCATTGACGGCCACTCCGGCCGCGGATCGTGGAGGCATGAGGATCAGGAACGACGCGAGCGTCTGCGCGGCCGTGACGGCCGTGGCCGCCGTTCCGGTGACGCCCGCATCACCCAGCGACGTCACGGTCACGGACTGACGGCCCGCGGTCGCGAACGATACGGCGAACGACGCGCGGCCGTCCTTGAAGATCACCGGCACGAGCGGCAGACCGGCAGCCGCGTCGCTGCTCCCGACGGTCGCGGTGCCGCTGAAGGTCGGCACCGGCCGACCCGCGGCGTCGACCGCCATCGCCAGGACGGTCGTCGGAACGCCGGCCCGCGTCCGGGCCGGCATCACCAGGCTGATCTTCGCGGCGACCCGCGGCTGGGCGACGGTGGTGGAGACGGTGCCCACGAGGGTCGGCACGACGGCATCGGTCACGCTGACGGTCTGGGGGCCCGCGGTACGGAACGTGACCGGCACCATCGCCCGGCCATTGACGAGGGTCGCGGTGGCCGGCAGCGTGGCCGCCGCGTCGGACGACGTGAGCTTCACGGAGCCGGACCAGCCGAAGGCCGGCCGGCCCGCGGCGTCGATCGCCACGACCGATGCGACGGTCGGCACGCCGTTGGGAACGACGGAGGGCAGCAGGACGCGGAGCCCCGCCACCACCGGTGTCGGCGGGGCCACGACCTCCGACCCGTCGATCGGCGGTGGCGGCAGGACGGCGGGCGAGATGCCGCTCAGCACCGCTCGCCGCTCGAGCATCTCGATGCCGGTGGTGAACCGGCGGGATCGACCCGCTGCACGTGACCGCCAGTTGGCCTTCGCGTCCATGTGAGCACGACGTCCCATGACAGTGTCTCCCCGAGTGAGCGGCCTTCCACCCCGGCCGATGCG
>CAIXGY010000050.1 GCA_903919035.1 uncultured Planctomycetaceae bacterium
GAAATACTCCCGACAGGGATCGAACCTGTAACCTTCAGCTCCGGAGGCTGACGCTCTATCCAATTGAGCTACGGGAGCAGGGCCCGCTGGGCGGGCTCGATTCACCGGGATTCTACCAGCGGTTGACCGGGAACAAGGGCGACGTGGAGCAGCGGCCGGAATCGGGCCGCGTCAGGCCGACCTGCGGAGCGGCCGGGCATCGGCGGCCGCTCGCCGCGGCCGGGCGAGATCGGCATGGGCCGCGTCGATCCGCAGCAGGGCAGTCTCATCGACCGCCGCCGATCGACGCAGCGCCCGCAGCCGCACGAGCCGCGGCACGTAGTCGCCGAACTGCATGAGCGCCGCGATGCGGCCGGCGAGCATCGGCAGCGTGCCGAGTGGTGCCGTCGCCACCGCATCGCGAACCACCTCGATGGCATGGCCCACGACCGCAGCCGACAGGGATCCGCGGGCGAGTCCCCGCCAGAACAGCCGCTCCGCCTGCAGGCCCGCGGTGAAGGCCCGCGGCCGGCGCCGCGGAGCGCCGCGGATGACCCGCGACTCGGCGGCCACGACGACCCGGCCCGGCAGACACGCCAGCGCCGTCGCCATGTCGGCGTCGGCGAGCCAGTCGCCACAGCTCGTCGCGAAGCCCGGGCCGGCGGTCGCGAGGACGTCGGCGGCCCAGAAGCCGGCCTCCAACAGCGGCCCCGCCGCGCGGACCCTGCTGGCGTCGAATCGCCCCGACCGTACAGCCCGCGGCGACGGGACGATTTCCAGGCGTCGACCGCCGCGCGTGACCCGCAGGCCCGCCGCGTCGATGCTCCCGTCGGCGCTGGTGGTGATCACGAGGGGCACCACCGCTGAAACGCCTCCCGCCGCGAGCAACTCCAACGGTCGATTCGTCCAGCCCGGCGTGGCCAGCCAGCCGGCAGCCAGGACATGCACGGCCGACGCCGCGCTCGCCGCGATGCCGACATTGGCACACGCCGCGATTCCCGAGCCCGGCGGTGCGGGCACGAGCCGCACCTCGTCGGCGATGTTCCACGGATCGGCGTATTCAAAACCCAGCGAGACGACGATCTCGCAATCGGCGGGTCGGTTTTCGAGCACGCTCACGAGGGTCGCCTCGAGCGCTGCCGAGTCGCTCGGCGCCGGGATCACGATCGACAGCGCAGGCGCGTTCCCCGGTCTCGACATGCCAAAAATCCCCCCGTCCGCAACGCGCACGATCCCCCCGGATCACGCGCCTGGTGTCACCGTCGGGCCGTCGGCCGGCCCCCGCCGCGTCAGGCCGCGGCCCGCTGCGGCTGCAATTCAGTGAACAAGTTCACGGTGTGCAGCATCTCGCCCTCGGCGTCGTAGAACTGCAGCACCCCGACGTCGATCAACCACATCGCGAACATCTCGGCCACGCGATAGCATCGGGCCACGCACCTGCCGCGATCGATCCGGATGTTTTCCTGCACGTCCGCCACCTCGTCGGCATCGACGCCGAGATTGAGGAAATGGCGGGCGACCAGGCCGCGGACATCGGCGGCATTCATGTGCAGACGCATGGCAGGGCAACCTCCTGTTGCGGACCGTCGAATCGACCTCCTGTCGATCGGATCGCGAACCGTACCGCGGAGCCGTCGTCGGCGAAAGACGGACTTCGCGGGCGTCCAGCCCACGATCCCCTCCGCTAAGGGCTATCGGCCGGGCTGCGGAGCCGGATTCACCGCCGGCTCGATCCGCCCCCCAATCGTCGGCTCCCGCATCGTCTTCCCAGATTGCCAGGCACCGCGATTCCGGTGGCCGGCAGTCACAGCCGTTGCGTCCAGTCGTCCCGACCGTAGCGCTCGGCAACGAGCGCCATGGCCCGTTCGCGCGGCCAGTCTGCGGCGGCGGCGACGGCCTCGAAGGCATCGCGGACGATCCCTTCGAGCACGGCACGGCCGAGTTGGAGGTTGGCCAGAAAGGCGGCATGGGGGCGGCCGGTGCGATAGCCGGGTTCGCGGGGAGGGTGCCGCAGGAGGCGAGCGACGGCGTGCAGGTCGAAGGAGTCGAGCAGGGTGCCGTGGTAAAGCACGGCGTTGCGGCGAACCCGCAGCGCGTTGCCGGAGACCTTGCGATCGCCGTCCGAGTCCACGAGCGCGAGATCGCTCGTGCCGCGGCGTTCCACGGGTCGACCCGCGGCACGCAGGCCGGCGGCCAGCGGTTCGAGCATGGCGGCATGCACGGCATCGATCGGCGGCACGCCCCCGGGGTGCGGCGTGATGACCGACCACATCAGGCAGCCGGGCCCGAGCAGCACGCTGAGACCTCCGCTTGGCCGCCGGAGGAGCCGCGCGCCTGCCTCTGCGCAGGCCTCGCGATCGACCTCGTCGTCGATCCGGCTGGAGGAGCCGAGCACCACCGTCGGTTGCACGGCCATCCAGGTGCGGACGATCGGTTCCCGCAGGGTGCCCGCATGGGCCGCCTCCAGGAGCGCCTCGTCGAGCGCGAGATTTGCGGCCGCGTCGCCCAGATCGACGGCGAGCCATGCGGCAGGCAGTGGGGGTGTTTCGCTCACCGGCGGCCGCTCCAGGCTGCCCGGTGGCCGTGCATGCACGGCCCGGTTGGGCTTGGTCGATCGCGGCACAAGCCGGCTCCGTGTCGCCCGGGCAATGGTCGCCGGTTCCAGCGGCGATAGACTTCTGAAGCATACCGCCGCATGTCGTGAAGGACTCCATGGTCGAACCATCTCGCCGCGCGATCAGTCAGGACGACACGCTCCCGCCCGTCGAACCGCCGAGCGCCGGGTTCTTGGTGCAGCTGTTCCTCGTGCCGGCGATCATCGTCGCCATCATCGTCGCGGTCTGGATTGCGTTTCATTGGCTCGCCCAATTGGGCAACGACCCGGAGGGCTACCTCAAAGCTTTGCGTCGGCCGACCGAGGGCCGCTGGCAGGCGGCGCTCAATCTCGCCAACGACCTCCGTGGACCCGGGGGAAAAGCCTTGAAGCAGGATGCCGCCCTGGCGGGAGAACTGGCCGGGATCCTGAACGCCGAGGCGGCCAGTGGAAGGCCGCGGGCGTCGGGCTATGGCGGTGAACAGTCGCGGGCACTGTGCGACTATCTCTGCCGCGCCCTCGGCGAGTTCGCCGTGCCGGAGGCGGCGCCGCCGCTCGTGGCCCGGGCGGCCGATGTCGCCGAGCCGCGGATCGCCCGGTCAGCCGTCGAGGCGCTGGCGGTGCTCGCGGCGAGCCTCGCAGCGACGGGCCGCGGGTTCGCGGATCCGGGCGCCGTCACCGCCGCGGTGATCGAAGCCTCCCGGAGCGACGACGCCGGCCTGCGTTCGGCGGCCGCCTTCGCTCTCGGGGTGTTCGGGGGCGATGCCGCCGCCGAGCGGCTCGGCGCGCTCGCGGCCGACGGGGCCGAGGACGTGCGCTTCAACGCCGCCACTGGTCTGGCGCGGCTGGGGCGGCCCGAGGCCTACGCCACGCTGGCCGAAATGCTCGCTGTCCCGGATGTCGCCGTCGCAGCGGGGGACGAGGCGGCCCAGGCGAGCCGCTACCGTCGCGCGCTGATCGTGGTGAACGCCCTCAAGGCGGTCGGGTTGCTGGTCGATGCCGTTCGCGAAACGCCGCCGGAGTCGATCCGCGCCGCCGTCGCGAACCTTGCCGACGATTCCGTGGCCGACGTCCGCGTGGCGGCCACCGCCCTGGCCGGAAAGTTCGATCGCATCGCCGAACCGGCAGCGAGTCGTTGACGTCGTTCGTCAGACGGTGACGCTCGTGGCGGCCACGAACCGCGGGTCGCTGCGGATCGGATCGAAGTCGTGCTCGGCCCCGGTCATGTCGCGGAATCGCGGGTCGAGGGCGATGGCCTGCGTCAGCCGCTCGATCGCCACCGCCACGTCGCCCGCGAGCGAGTGGTAGCACGCGAGGTTGTAGAGCAGGATCGCTTGTCCCGGGAACGCCCGCAGCCCCCGCTCCAGAGCGTCGATCGCGGCCGGCAGGTCGCCGAGCCGCTTGTGACACCAGCCCAGCCCGAGCCAGGCCTCGAGCCGACCCGTGCGTCCGGCGACGGCTCGGGTGAAAGGGGCGAGTGCCGCCTCCCATTCGCCAGCCGCCCGACGGGCCTCACCCTCGAGCAGGCTGGCCGCGGGTCCGAGCCGCTCCACGTCCGACAGGCACCGGAGTTCCTCCAGCGCCCGCCGCAGCATCGCCCTGGCCGGCCTCGGGGCCGGTGCATTGCCATCGGTGAGCAATTCGGCGAGTTCGACGTAGCCGGATGCGCGGCGCAGAAACCATTCGGGGGGAATGGGGGGACGACTGGACACGGTCGATGCAGAACCCACGGATGTGCTCATGAACGACATTGACCCGGAGGGCTTTCCAGCATTGGAATCCTAGGCAGTTCCCGAGGAGTGGGCAGTCCTGCCGGCAGTGTGGCTGGACCCGCTGCTTCTACGCACCGGGGGCCCTGACGGATCGACGCCGATGGAGGCGGCGATCGCCCGTTGCCGGGATTCTTCGCGCCAGTTGCACGAAAATCGGAGGATCTTGCCACTCTTTCCCTCGGCAGCCCCGGGTTCCCGCCGGAGTCACGTCGATTCCGGACCGGGCACTTCGGTTCACCACGAATTCGGGAGCCACCGATGCGTTTGACGCTGCGGACGCTGTTGTCGTGGAAGGACGGGATGCTCGATCCCAATGCGGCTGCCGAGCTGGCCGCGAAGATCGAGGCCAGCGCCGCGGCCCGTCAACTCGCCGCGCGGATCGACGACGTCGTGGCCCGGCCAACCCTGTCGGCCACCCCCCTCGACGCCACCGCCTTCGCCGCCGCCGCCAACTCGACGGCCGAGTATCTCGACAACGTCATGCCGGCGGATCGGATCGGTGAATTCGAACAGGTCTGCTTCGCGTCCGACGCGCAGTTGGCCGAGACGGCTGCCACGCACGAGACCCTCGCGTCCTGGTCACGGGAACCAGAGCCCGCGCTCGACCGCGCCGCCCGGAGGCGGCTCCTGGCTGCGGTCCAGGGTCGTGCCGCCACCGGCCGTGCCACCGCCGTGCCGGATGATGACGTGGCCCCCAGGGTCGCGATCGCCCCGCAGTCGGCCGGCGCGGGGCCCGCTCGGCCGCGGTCGACCCCGACGGCGGCATGGTTCCTCGTCGCGACGGCGATCCTGTTGCTGGTCGCGCTGATCGGCGTGCTCGGCTGGTCCCTGGGGCGGCCTGCCCGCCAACTCGCCGAGCGCCGCGCCGCGACCGAGCCCCCTGCCGCCCGGGTTCCACCGGCACCGTTGATCGAACGCCGCGCTGTGGATGGCGTCGTCCCCGACGAGTCGCGAGCGGAGGATGCTGCGCCGCTGCGGCGTTCCGTGGAATCATCCGTCGACCCCGCAGCGGTCGCCGTGCCGCCGATCGAACAGCCCGCTCCGCCGGACGTCCCGGCTCACCCGCCCGCGGACGACCTGCCCCCCGCCGCCGGGCCGGGACTCGAAGCGGCCGCCGCGGACGAACCGTTGCAGGCCGACGTGGTGATTCCGGTGGGCCCATCGGCCACAGCCGGCGATCAACGCGTGCCGCAGGGAGATGCCCTCGCCATCGCGGCGCCGGCCGTGTCGCCCTCGGACATCTCCCGATCCTCCGCCGCGCCGGCCGTCGACGGTGTCGAGTCGAGCGCCCCGCCGCCGGCAGCGGCGCCGGTCGTCGTCGTGGGGGGTGAGGTGCTGCTGCATCGGCCGGTGGGTGGTGACGTCGATGCGTGGACGGCCGGGCCCGGCGGAGCGGAGTTCGAGCTGCCTGCCGACGTCGTCGTGCCGCCATTCGCGCGACCGGAGGTCGTCGTCGGCGACGTCCGGGTCGCGTTCAGTCCGGGCACGCGCGCCGTGCTGTCGCGCGATACCGACGGAGCTGCCGCGCTGGAAGTGATCTTCGGCGGCGCCACGGTGTCCGGGGCCGGTCGCCTCGTCCTGGTGGCTGGAGGACTCAGCGGTGCCGTGACCCTCGCCCCCGCCGCGCCGGCCGTGATCGAGGTTTCGCTCCACCGCGAGCCGGGAGCCCCGACCGGGTCCACGGAGCGGGTCGCGCGCGTCATGCCCGACGGCCCGATGCTCACGTGGGTGCCGACAACGGCGGACGGGGGCGACGGTACCGAGCGGCAGTTGTCCGTGGGTGAGGCGCTCACGTGGCGAAGCACAGCGGCTGACGCGGCGGTCGTGGAGCCGGCACCGCTTCCCGCCGACCGCCTCGTGGATCGCCGGCCCGCCGACGGCATCGAGGTGCAGGCCGCGCGGGCCCTCGCGAGCCGGTTGGCCGTGGGCGCCGGCGCCGTGTCGGCCCTCCGCGATCTGGCGACCACGCCTCGAACCGAGCAGCGGCTCGCCGCGGCGGCGACGCTCGCACTGATCGGGGAGTTCGCGGAACTCGCCCGGATCATCACGGCCGACGGCCCCGCCGCGCTGCGCGAGAAACAATGGGAGCGGCTCGACCTCGTCGCGGTGCAGCCGACACTGGCGCGGGGGCCGAAGGCGGCCGACGCGTTCGCCCGGGCCCTCGCCGAGCATGGGCCGCCCGGCACGGCCGACACCATCGTGCGGCTTGCGCGGGGCGTGACCGACCAGGATCTCGAGGCGGGGGCCGCGGCCGATCTCGTCAGGGCCCTCGAGAGCCCGCACCTCGCGATCCGGCGCTATGCGATCAAGAACCTCGTCGAGATCAGCGGCTCCTCCGGCGGAGACCTGCTGCGCTACCGCGCCGACTGGCCCGACGAGGGCCTGCGCGCCAAGGGTGCCTCCTGGTGGCACGCGCGGCTCGAACAGGGCCGCGTCCGGCGCGCGGCCGGCGAACACTGACGGCCCGATCCGCGGCCGCGCGAAATGCGTCATCCGCGATGCCTGCGCCCGGCGTTTGTCCGTGGGCCGCGACGGGTGCTATGCTCCGCGAAGCCCGCCAACGCGGCGGGAAAACGCCCATGAACCGCGGAGGGTGCCAGGGTGCAAGTCAACGTTTCGGCCCGCCACGGCCATTTGAGCCCGGCCTCCCAGTCGAAGATCGCCTCCAAGGTGTCGCGGCTGCGGCGCTACTTCGACCGGCTCACGGCCCTGAACGTGACGGTCGATCTGCAAAACTCCTCGCTGCCGGCGGTCGAGATCGTGGCCTCTGCCGAGCGGTTTCACGACCTCGTGAGCCACGAGCATTCGGGCCTGCTCTGGCGGAGCGTCGACGGCGCCGTCCAAAAGATGGAACAGCAACTCCGCAAGCACAAGGAGAAGGTGCGGGACCACAAGCACGTGGCGAACACCCGCCGCTCCTGACCCCGGCCGATCCACCCCGAGACGACACCACGCATGAAATTCTCCGACTTCGTCGCCACCGACGCCATCCGGGCGCACGTCGCCGCGGGCTCCAAGGAAGGTGTGATTCGCGAGATGGTGCAGGCACTCGTCGATGCCGGAAGGATCGCGGCGGGAGAGCAGGAGGGCATCGTCAAGGCGATCATGAAGCGCGAGGACCTCGGCAGCACGGGCATCGGCCGCGGCGTGGCCGTGCCCCACACGAAGCACCCGAGCGTCGATCGCCTCGTGGGCACCGTCGCCGTCAGTCCCGCAGGCATCGAATTCGAGAGCCTGGACGGCGAGCCCGTCCACCTCTTGTTCCTGCTCGTGTCGCCGCCGGATCGGCCTGGGGATCACCTGCGGGCCCTCGAAAACATCTCCCGTCAACTCCGGGACGACACGTTCTGCAGGCTGCTCAAGGCCGCCAAGGGTCCCGTCGACATCCAGCACCTGCTCGAAGAGGCGGATGCGCAGGGAGTGGCTTCGTGAGCGGCATCACCACCTGTGACGACGGCCGGGATGGCTCGGGCGGATCGACCGCCGCGGAGCGGGCCACGCTGTGCCGTGAGGTGGTCGTCGCCAACGCCCATGGGCTTCATGCGCGTCCGGCCGATCTGCTCGCCCGTGAGGCCCGGCGATGGCAATCGCGGATCGAACTCGTGGCCGACGCGCAGCGGGTCGACGGCAAGAGCATTCTGGAGGTGCTCACGCTGGCCGCCGAGGCGGGCACGCGGCTGGTCGTCGAGGCGACGGGGCCCGATGCCGGCGAGGCGCTGGAGGCCATCAGCCGCCTCTTCGAGCTGAAATTCAACGAACACGACAACGAACGGAATTCCTGACCGGCGGCCCACGGGCCACACGGCCCCGCCATCGGTCGCAGACCGAGACACCACACCGAACCACGAGGAGCCGCAACGAGCCGCCAGGCGCCCCCCGCCGGGATCCGATCGCCGCCGTCCGCCGTGCCACCAGGCCGGCCGGAATGTGACGTGCGGTCTCCCCGCGGAGTCGGCCGCCGGCGGGCGGACTGCGCCCGATGCTGAAACTCCAAGGCTTCGCCGTCTCGCCCGGCGTCACGATCGGCGAGGCGCTCGTTCTCGGCACCGAGGGCTTTCGGATCCCGCGTCGGTTCGTCGAGCGGAGCGCCGTCGACACCGAGTTGGCCAGGTTGCAGGCCGCAGTCGCCGAGACGACTCGCGAGGTGGAGCGGAATCGCGACGCCATCCGGTCGGAACTCGGCGACCAGTACGCCGCCATCTTCGACGCCCACCTGGCGATGCTCCACGACGAGCGTCTCCAGCAGGAACTCACCAGCGCGGTCCGCGACCGCAACTGGTGGCCCGAGTACGCCGTGAGCCGCACGCTCCGCCGGTACGCCAAGGCCTTCCAAAACCTCGACAACCACATCGCCCAGCGGGCCCACGACATCTACGACATCGAGAAAAGCCTGCTCCGCAACCTGCTTGGACAGCGGCGGGAGACGCTGGCGGCCATCTCTCAGCCGGTCGTCGTGCTCGCCCACAATCTCACGCCGAGCGAGACCGCCAATCTCGACCGGCGGTTCGTGAAGGGATTTGCCACCGAGCTTGGCGGCCCGGGGAGCCATACGGCGATCGTGGCCGAGGGCCTGGAGATTCCCGCCGTCGTCGGCATCGGCCCCTTTCTCGCCGACGTCTCGGGGGGCGAGCCGGTCATCCTCGACGGCAACCAGGGACTGATCATCCTCCAGCCGGACGAGGAGACGATCGCCCAGTACCGGCAGGAGCTCGAGGCGGCGCGGACCGTGGCCGCGGAACTCGACCTGATCCGGGATCTGCCCGCCGAGACGACCGACGGTGTGCGGATCCAGATCACGGGCAACATCGAGTTTCCCGACGAGGCGGAGCACTGCATCGCCCGCGGCTGCGACGGGATCGGACTCTACCGCACCGAGTTTCTCTACCTCCGCAGTCGCCGGGAGCCGAGCGAGGACGACCACTTCGCGGCCTACGGCGCCGTCGTGCGGGCGATGAACGGCAAGCCCGTCGTGATCCGCACGCTCGACCTGGGCGCCGACAAGATGCTCACGGAGAGCCGCCCCGAAGAGGACCGCAATCCCTGCCTGGGGCTGCGGAGCATCCGCCTCTCGCTGCGACAACTCCCCGTCTTCCGCACGCAGCTGCGGGCCATCCTTCGGGCCAGCGCCCTCGGCGACGTGCGGGTGATGTTTCCGCTCATCTCGACGATCATCGAGTTGCGGCAGGCCCGGATGGTGCTCGCCGACGTGATGGAGGATCTGCTCGAGCACGGCATCGCGTTCAATCCGAAGATGCCCGTGGGCATGATGGTCGAGACGCCCGCCGCGGCGCTGATGCTCGACGCGCTCGTCAAGGAAGTCGACTTCGTGTCCGTCGGCACGAACGACCTGATCCAGTACACGCTGGCGGTCGATCGGGGCAACAAGGACGTGGCGGAACTGTACAACGCCTGCGATCCGGCGGTGCTGCGCCTGCTGCGCAGCTCGCTCGACGTGGCGAACGCGGCCGGCGTTCCGGCCAATGTGTGCGGTCAGATGAGCGGCAGCGTGATGTACACGCAGCTGCTTCTGGGGCTGGGCTTGCGGCACATGAGCGTGCCCGCGAGCGCCATCCCGGAAGTCAAGCAGGTGGTCCGAAGCGTTTCGGTCGCCGAATGCCGCCTGGTCGCCGAGAAGGCGCTGACGATGGACGGCGCGCGGGAGGTGAAGGCCTACCTGCGAGACCAGTTCAATCGGCGGCTCGCCAGGGCCGTCGCCGGGGGCGACGCCGCCCGCTGAAGGGAGACGAAAGGGATCCGATGAAACAGGAAATGCTGATCAACGTGTCGCAGCCGGAGGAATGCCGGATCGCGATCATCGAGGACGGGGTGTTGGAAGAGCTCTACGTGGAGCGGACCAGCCAGGACAATCTCGTGGGCAACATCTACAAGGGCCGGATCGTCAACATCGAGCCCTCGATCCAGGCGGCCTTCGTCGACTTCGGCGTGGGTCGCAACGGCTTCCTCCACATCAGCGATGTGGAGCCGCAGTACTACCGCCAGGGAGGGCTCGATCCCGACAAGGCGTTCGACGCGGAGCCGCCCGGCCGTGCCGGCGAGGCAGCCGAGGCGGATGCGGCCGGCCGCACGGCCATCCGCCGCAAGCCCCGGCTCGGCGACCGGCCGCGGGTCAAGCCGCCCATTCAAGACGTGCTGCGCCGCGGTGACGAGGTGCTCGTGCAGGTGATCAAGGAGGGCTTCGGCACCAAGGGGCCGACCCTCTCCACGTACATCTCCATTCCGGGTCGGTATCTGGTGCTCATGCCGCCGCTGGGCCGCGTGGGCATCTCCA
>CAIXGY010000051.1 GCA_903919035.1 uncultured Planctomycetaceae bacterium
ATCACCACGTTCGGCGGCACGGTCGGCGCGGGCACGCCGCTGGAGAGCCTCACGACCGACGCCGGCGGATCGACGAACATCGACGGCGGAGCGGTCACCACCGCCGGCCTGGCAGGCCAGATCTACTACGACGACGTCCGGCTCGGTGGAACAACCACCCTCGCGGCCGACAACGGCGGGGCCATCACGTTCGCCGACAGGCTGGACGGCCCTGGATCGCTCGTGGCCGACACCCAGGGCACGACGACCTTCATGGGGCCCGTGGGTGGCCTCGTCCCGCTGGCGAGCCTGACCACCGACGCCGGCGGCACCACGAGCGTCCGTGGGGCGTCCGTCCGCACCACCGGCAGCCAGTCATATCGCGACGATGTCGACATGCCCACCGACACCCGCTTCGAAGCCGCGCAAGGCGCCATCGGCGGCGGGTCGACAAGCGTGTTCCGGGCGCCGGGTCGCACCGTGACGTTCGTCGCCGCCGGCGACATCGGCACGGCGGCTGTGCCGATTCGGATCGCGGCGGGCGAGGTGACGGCGGTCTCCGCTGCGGGCGACATCCACCTCGTCGGGATCGGCGATCTGGCGGTCGGCGCGGCCGGCCTGGTCGCGCCGCTGGGGCGGATCGGCCTGGACGCCGGGGGGAAGATCAGCGTGCCCACCGGTGGTCGCATCGCGGCGGGCGTCGTTTCCGGGAGCGGCGTCACGGCCGCGAAACCGATCCACTGGTCGGTGACCACGGCGACGCCCGGCGCACATGGCTCCTTGAGCAAGGTGGTCGACAACGCGAATCAGACGGGTGTCGAAGGGCGGGTGATCTTCGACACGCTCTCCCGTGGCGCGGTGCTGGCCATCGCCTCCCCGCTGACCGTGGCCACGCGGCTCGCGTTCGATGGCGGGGCACGTGGGGTCGTGGTCGACGGTGGAAATGCGGTCGCCCGCGGTCTCGTGTTGAACGCCAGGGCAGCGGGCAGCACGGTCACCGGCGTGACGCTCCAGAACTTCACCGACGCCGCCATCGTTCTCCAGGCGTCGCCGGGCACGACGATCCGCGGCTGCGTGATCCAGGCCAATGGCAACGGCATCAGGGCATCGGGCCTCCAGTCGGGCACGCAGATCGTCGGCAACACGTTCGCCGCCAACCGGGCCTACGGGATCCACCTCGATGCCGCGGCCGGCATCCTCGTCGACGGCAACCGCGCCACCGGCCTCAACACGCTGCAGTCCATGGGACTGTACGCGACCGGCGACCTCCGTGGCGCTCGCGTCATCAACAACACCTTCAGTCGGGGGCTCCGCGGCGCGCTGCTCCAGAACGCCCGCAACCTCGTCTTCGGCGAGCTCGGTGCCGCCAATCTGCTCGTCGACAACCTCTCCGTCGCGTCGAGCCCAACCTACGCGGGCACGGGCATCCGGGCGGAGGGCGACATGGCCGGCACGACCGTCACAGGCAATACCTTCGCCCGCAACAACTATGGGTTCGCCTTCATCGGTGCGCGGAACCTACGGTTGTCGCGAAATACCCTCCAACGCAACAGCATCGCCGGCATCCTCGTCCAGGGTGTCAACACCGGCAGCTCGCAGGCGACCAACGTCTTCGGCGCCGGCGTCAACAAGAACAAGGTCAACATCGTCCGCCAAGCGGGCTCGAGGGGCGTATGAAAAGGCTATACGGCGTGTTCGGATCGCGACGGGAACGACGGGCGGAATCACGGGTCCGGCGGCGGCCGGCCGCCTCCGCGGGCGTCGGCTTGCGGGCCGAGCCGCTCGAACCGCGGGCGCTGCTGGCGGTCACCGTGCCGCCGAACATCGTCAGCGACGTGGTGGAGATCGACGACAACGTTCTCGTGGACGCCGGTGCCGCCACGATCGAGGCCACGGCCGGCTACGTGCAGATCTTCGGCAACAGTCGTGGCCGGATCGACGCCGTGGACCGGGCCGCGGCGGCGGCCCTCACGTTGCAGGCGACCTCCGCGATCACCGTCACCGGGGCCATCGGCTCGATCACGCCCTTCGACGGCCTCACGCTCACAACCCAGGCGTCGCAGCCGGTCAGCCTGCAGCAGGCGGTCACCGTCGACGACGACCTCCTGGTCGCGAGAGCCGGATCGGTCACGTTCGGCGGCACGGTCACGGTCGGCGACGACCTGACCATCACGCAGGCTGCGAACGTCCTGTTCTCCGGCAACGTGACGGTCGGCGGCGACCTCACCATCACGAGCGCCGCCGCGGTGACGTTCTCCGGGACGCTCACCGTCGGGGGCGCGCTGCGGATCATCGATGCGTCCGGGGCGGTCCGCTTTCTCGGCGACGTGTCGGTGGCCGGGGCCGATGTGACCAGCCGCGATCGGGTGATCGCGCAGGCCGGCTTCGGCTCGACCGGCGCGGGCGGCACCACGGGCGACGTCTCCTTCACGACCGACCAGGTGGGCTTCAATGCCGCCATCATCTCCACGTCGGCGGCCACGTCGGGCGCGGCCGCGGCGACGCTCACGATCAAGCCCCGGACCCCGTCGCTGCCCATGATGATCGCTTCGCCCCCGGGAGTGCCGACGGGCCTGCTCATCACCGACGCCGCGATCAGCGCCATCCAGGGTGGCTGGAAGCGGGTGGTGCTCGGCGATGAGGCCGCGGGCACGGGCGCCGTCACCGTCGGCTCGATCGGCTCGCAGTACGGCTTCTCGCAACTCCTGAATACGACCACGATCGTCGGCGGGTCGATCACCGTCGTGCAGCCTGTCGACGTCACGTCCCAGGCGGCCTACCTCGATCTCGTGGCCCGCTCCGCCACCATCGCCGTCAAGGCGCCGATCAACCAGACTGCGGCCGAGCGGAACGACTGGGTGCGGCTCACGGCCGCGGGGGCGATCCTGCTCGAGGCGCCCGTGTCGGCCACGCAGACCGTGTCGCTCTCGTCGACCGCGTCGTCCGTCATCCAGAACGACGGCTTTGCCGCGGCGATCACGGCTCCCAGCCTGGCGGTCACGTCGGATGGGGCCGTGCACCTCGCCGACTCCGGCAATGCGTTCGACACCGTCGCCATCGAGACGACTGACGACGACGTCGTGCTCCGGGAGGACTCGGGCTACTCGATCGGCGAGGTGGAGACCACCGACTCGTCCCGTCCATCGAAGCAGACGACCACCGTGACCGGCATCCGGGCCGGCAGCGGCACCGTGCGGCTCGTCACGGTGGACGCCCTGCCGACGCCCGTCGCAGTCACGCAGACCAAGGCGATCCGCGCCGGTGGCCTCGGCCTCGAGGGGGCCGACACGGACTGGACGCTCTCGCGGGCCGACAACAACGTCGGCACGGTGGCGGCCGCCGGTGCCACGGGGAGCGTGACCTACCGCGATGCGGACGGCCTGACGATCGGCACCGTGGCCGCCGCCGCGTCGCGGACCGCCATCGCGGGCATCGCCGTGTCGCGGACCGCCGACATCACCGCCGGCAAGACGCTCACGCTCGACGCGACCGGGGACATCGTCGCGGGCGCCGCGAGCGGCACGACCGTGAGGCTTGCCGGGGCCGCGGGCATCGTCGCGTCCGCCGACATCACCACCTCCGGCGGTGACGCCCTGTTCAACGACGCGACGCGACTCGCGGCCCCCGTGGCGATCACGCTGTCCGGTTCGGCCACGTCCGGCACGGCCGTGTTTCTCTCGACGGTGGACGGGACGTCGGCGGGCCAGCAGTCGCTCGCGGTGACGGGCAACCTCGATGCCCGGGCCTCGGTCGGCGGCACGACGGCCCTGGAGAGCCTCGCGGTCTCGGGCGACTCGGCCCTCGCCGACGGCATC
>CAIXGY010000052.1 GCA_903919035.1 uncultured Planctomycetaceae bacterium
CGGAGACGGCTGCGCTCCGGCTTCGTGCCTGCGCGTGCCGGTCTACGCCGTCTCGAGGGGCTAGGCACACCCGATCCTTCCTCTCTTCCATGGGGGCGAGGCGGCGGGGATGCCCGTGCCGTCGAGCCGGCGTTGCTGGCCGAGCGCAGCAAGGGGTGCGAAGCGAGGGCAGCATCGAGTGAGCGACGGGCACGACGCCCGTCACGAACGTCCGAGCGAGACGGCACGGGCAGCCCCGACGCCGGGACAGGCGCGGTGATCCGTGATGATCACGTGTGAGCCGATTCATGCGTGCCCGACGAAGACGCCCGGTGGGCGGAAGCCGGAGGAGCCTTGAATCGTCTGGCACCGCTCGACGAACCATGCCGCAAGGCGTCCAGCCAACGATTCACAGCGACGGAGGCTTCCGCCCACCGGGCATGGCGGCCGGATAAGCCTTGAATCGTCTGGCACCGCTCGACGAACCATGCCGCAGGGCGTCCAGCCGACGATTCACAGCGACGGAGGCTTCCGCCCACCGCGTTACCGTCCATCGCTGTCGTACAGGACCTCGACCGTTTCGCCCGGCTCGTGAATGCGGCCGCCTGCCGGCAGGGCGAGCAGGCCGTCGGCCGTGGCCAGGCCGACCAGGTCCGCCGCGCCCGTCCACGGCAGCGGCTCCGCCTCGAGCACCGCGCCCGACCGCGTGAGTCGGCACGGCAGGTAGACGGGCCGGTCGGGCGGGGACTTCACGGCCGCCACGAGCCGCGCGGCTGCCCGGGGCAGGTGCCAGTGCTCACGCGGCGCTCCGGCGAGCATGTGGATCGCCGGCCGCACGAACAGCTGGAAGCAGACGAGGCTGCTGGCCGGATTGCCCGGCAGACCGAAGACCAGCGTCGGCGTGGACGCCGCGCGCCGCAGCACTCCGAACCACACGGGCTTGCCCGGCTTGAGTCGCACCTTGTGGAAGACCTTCGTGACCCCGCACCCGGAGAAGGTGGCCGGCACCAGGTCAAGATCACCGGCCGACACGCCGCCGGACAGCACGAGCACGTCGGCCCCGAGCCCGGCGGCGACGGCGGATCGCAGTGACTCGGGGCGATCGGGCGCGATGCCCAACTCGATCGGCTCGGCGCCGAGTGCCGCGACGGCCGCGGCGAGCATTGGGCCGTTCGAATTGCGGATCCGGCCCGCATCGGGCACGGTGTCGCATGGCACCAGTTCGCTGCCCGTCGAAAGGATCGCCACGCGGACCCGCGCCGCGGCGATCACATGGGTCGCGCCCGCCTCAGCCGCGAGCCCCACCGCGGCAGGCGTGAGCACGTCACCCGCATGCAGGATCTCCTGGCCACGACGAAACGCCGTGCCCTGCCGCCCCACATGCTGCCCCGGCCGAAAGCGTGAATCGCGGAGCCGCACCCGGCCGCCCGCGTGCGCGCCCGCCGTCCCGTCGACCGCGCACTCGACCGGCACGACGGCGTCGGCACTCCGGGGAACCGGAGCCCCGGTCATGATCCGCATGCAGCGGCCCGCCCGCACCGTGGCCGTGGTCGCATCGCCGGCGGCGAGGTCCATCGCCACTTCGAGTTCCACGATCTCGTCGGCTGTTCCGAAGTCGGCCGCCGTGACGGCGAACCCGTCCATCATCGCGCGGTCGAACGGCGGCGAGTCGCAGTCAGCGACGACCGGACCGGCGAGCGGGCGGCCCACCGCATCGGCCAGCCGCTGTCGCCGCGGCGGCAGCGGCGCCGCCGTCCGCTCCACGAGGTCGATCGCGGCGGCAAGGTCGATCATGCGGCCAGGGGCGCGGCGGCGAGGAAGGCCCGCAGGATGTCGTAGCCCGCGGGCGTGAGGAAACTTTCGGGATGGAACTGCACGCCGTACACGGGAAGCGTGGCGTGGCGGATCGCCATGATCTCCCGCGTGCCATCCGGCGCCGTGGACCAGGCGTCCACATGAAAGTCGCGAGGCAGCGTCGGTGGATCGATGACGAGACTGTGGTAGCGGGTGGCCTCGATCGGGCTTGGCAGGCCCATGAACAGCCCCGTTCCCGCGTGCTCGATCGCGTCGACCTTGCCGTGCATCAACCGCCGGGCACGGACGATCGTGCCGCCGAAAACCTGGCCGATCGACTGGTGTCCGAGGCAGACACCGAGGATCGGCATGCGGCCCGCGAAGCGCCGCACGGCGTCGCAGGAGATGCCCGCCTCGTCGGGCGTGCAGGGGCCGGGTGAGATCACGAGGTGCGTCGGCCCCTTCGCGGCGATCTCGTCGCCGGTGATCCGATCGTTGCGATGCACCTCGACGGCGATCCCGGGAGCGATCTCACCGAGACGCTGGACGAGGTTCCAGGTAAACGAGTCGTAGTTGTCGATGAGCAGGATCATGCCGTGCGGTCGACGATTGTCATTCCAGGAGGGTGCCCGGGTGCCCCTCGCGGTCGACGAGCGGCATGACCCGCGGTTTGTAGATGGTCGTGTAGGCCTCGGCGAGGCGGTGGGCGTCGATGGCCGCCTGGTCGGCCCAGTGCTCGACGAGCGTGAACCGGCGCGGCTCGGCGGAGGAGTGGTAGACGTCGAACCGGAGGCAGCCGGGCTCGGAGCGGCTCAGCCGCATGGCCCGGGCGAGCAGGTCGCGGACGACCGGCACGTCGGCGGCATCGTTCACGGTGAGCAGGATCGTGAGGCAGATCATGGCGAACTCGCGGCGGCGAGAAATCCGCCCTCCACTCTACCAACCCGCCGGCGGATGCGACGGCCACCCAACCAGACCGCACCGACCACCGCCAGCACCATGGCCCGGGGTTCCGGCACGGGCATATAGGTGAGGTTGTCCATGGCAAAATACGCGGCCGTGTTGAGGCCGTAGTCGCCGACGTCGGAACCGGCGAAGGTGAACGAGACCGAATCCACCACTCCGAGATCCGTCAGCGGGAACCAGGACCAATCGGCGAGCACGCCGGGGGGCGACGCGCCGCGAAAGTCGGCCAGGAATACCTCCACCACCCCGGTGGTCGCGCTGCCAAGCAGCCCGGTGGCCGTGACCTGGAAATATCCGTTCGGCGGCTGAAGCGGGCTGGCGAATTGCTCCGGGTCGGCCGAGACCATCGTCGAGCGGGCGTAGGTCGTGTTCGCGATCCGGAAGCCCGACACGGTCGCGGGGCCGGGTAACGCGACCATGGCCCCGTCGGCATACGCGACCGCGTAGTTCGTCGATTCGTAGCCGCCGCCGGGGTACGACGCGTACTGGTTCGTCCAGCTGCCGTCGGTCGTGTTCACGACGTTCGAGATCGCGAATCCGAACCAATATGGATAGATGAATTGGTTCGGCGGCGCGCCATAGGCATCGACGCCATAGGTGTTGCCGAACGACGCACCGCCCGACACGAACGGCACGCTCACGAATTGTCCGGGCTGGAGCCCCCCCGGATCGCCGTTGAGATAGCCGGCCGGCGGCAGCGGGATGTCCTCGAACGTGACGACGTCCGCAGGTGCAGGCCGGACCACGCACACGATCGCCACCACGAGGAGGGTCACCGCGGTCGGCGGCGCACCACGACGGCTCGAGCACGCGAACGGAATGGAAACGGTCATGGCAGGCTCCAGGGACTGGGAACGCCCTCGCCGAGCCCACGGGTGCAGGCCGCCGCCAGGACGCGCAGGTCGATCGATTCCGAAAGCAGATGCACCGATCCGTCGCCGGCGAGGACATTCGCGCCGGCCGGATGGCGGCTGCGGATTTCATCCTCCCACGTCGGCCAGTTGATCGCGTACCGCTGGTCGAAGAGGTTGTAGCCGCTGATCCACTGGCCCTCGGTCCACGCCTCGCGGGCGCACTCGCCGACGAAGATCGTCTTCGTCAACCCGTCGGGAATCTCCCGCTCCGAGAAGCCACGGTCGTTGACGAACACGCCCTTGGCGGGGTTGTTCGGCGAGACGATCCGCTCCCCGTTCATGCCGCCGTAGTCGGTCGCCCCCAGCCCGCCGACCCGTGCCTCCGTCCGGCCGGAGGCCGGGCAGAGGAACGTCGGGATCACGGTGGCGGCAGCATCGCGATTGGCCGGATCGTCGTAGGGGCGGTCGAAATCGATGGCGTCGGCAATCCGCTGCTCCTCGAGCCAGGGCAGGATCCACGCACTCCAGGCGTAGTTGCGTTTGCCCATGTCGGCGGGCCGCGACGAACCGGGGAGGCGCCACTCCAGGCAGCCGACGGGGAACGTCCGCTTTGCGATCAGGTGGCCATGGAGGGCACAGCCGACGTTCCGCAGGTTGTTGCCGCACTGCACCCGCCGCGCCACCTCGCGGGCCGCCTGCACCGCCGGCAGGAGAATCGCCACCAGGGCCGCGATCACGGCGACCACCACGAGCAGTTCGACGAGAGTCACCCCGGGGCGCGCGGTCGCACCGCATGTCGGGCGCAGGCCGATCGGAACTGCCTTATCCATGCCGTCCGAGCAGGGCATGCCGCCTCTGCAGCGCGTGCCCGGGCAAGGCGCGGCCGCGACTGGCGGAAATGCCCGACACGTTCCGTGGGTGTGACCGCCGAACCGGCCGCTCTCGCGACCGTGCCCGCCATTCCGCCCTCGCGGTCCGGCGTGCTCACGACATCTGGTAGGTCTTCTGACTCTCAGGCTCGGCCGACTGCATGCCTTCTCGCGTCCGCCGCGGCGTCGCAATGGCTCGACACAGCCGACCTCGACGCCTGATCACAGCGGCGGGGCCGTCCCGGATTCGCACCGGAGTTCCCTGTTTGCCGGACGCAGGAAGTGCCCCGTCGCCCGGCCACCAGAGTCGTTGGCAGAGTCTACCGGTCGCGGTGGGGCTGTCAACGCTGCGGTGGCCGGCCGGATCACCGTCATGCTCGACCGTCACCGCGGCGCACGACGGTAAACCCTGCCGGTCGCGGGGACCTCGCGCGTGAAGCGGTGACGGTGATCCGGCGCCGCGCCGCAGCCTTTGCGCACGCGCATTGCGTGGCAGTCTCGACGCGACACGAACGCGCGAAACACCGCGGAAAAAAAGCGGTGGAGGCGCTCAAGCCATCTCCGTCGGGCCGCCGATAGCCCCGTCTGTCCCCCGGGGCATCAACGTGCCCGTCGGGCAACCAGGGGGCGGCAGCAACCTGATTCTTCGAGTCACGGACTGGCTCGACAGGCCTGTCGCGGAAAGGTTCGTGGATCACAACCTCGGGATGACGTCGTTCGCGAACGAGACGGACACTCTCGTGTGGTTCACAAGCAAAGGAGATGTGGCTCGATGAAGCGTATGATGTTCCTCGGTGCGCTGGTTCTCGGCGTCACCTTTTGTAGCCAGTCCTTCGGTTTCGAGCTCCTCGATCGGATGCTCGGCCACAAGGGCTGCTGCTCTTCGTGCTGTGAGCCCGGCTGCGATGCCGGTGCCGGATGTGCCGCCGACCCGAGCTGCGGTGCCGGCAATGGCTGCGTCGATCCCAGCTGCGGTGCCGGCAATGGCTGCGCCGAGCCCGCTTGCGACGCCGGCAACGGCTGCTGCGAGCCGGCCTGCGACGCTGGTGCGGGCTGCTGCGGCGTGCGGAAGTGCCGGAAGAAGTGCGACCTGTTCGGCGGGCTGAAGGGCCTGTTCGACTGCTGCAAGCGGAAGCACAGCTGCTGCGAGCCGGCCTGCGACGCCGGCAACGGCTGCTGCGAGCCCGCCTGCGGTGCTGGCAACGGCTGCGCCGAGCCCGCTTGCGGTGCCGGCAACGGCTGCTGCGAGCCGAGCTGTGCGACGGTCGTCCGCTGCCGGAAGAAGCACGGCACGCCGATCCGGGACTTCATCCGCGCGTGCCACAACGCGAAGAAGTGCCGGAAGGCGAGCTGCTGCGAGCCCGACTGCAGCGCCGGCTGCGAGCCCGGCTGCGGTGCGGAGCCGGCCTGCGGTGCCGATCCGGCCTGCGGTGCGACGCCCGACTGCTCGGCGTCGATCGGCGGCACGGTGACGTCGGTCGCTTCGGTCAAGTGATCCCGAGTCGACAGGTCGCCCAAGACCCGTCGACCGACAACGGCCAGTGAACTCCGCCCGGGGGGAAACCCCCGGGCGGAGTCTTTTTTGTGGTAGGCATGTTCGGCGCGTCGGAGCGGCCCGCTCTCCACCGACGGTCGTGACCGGAACCACGAGGTCGGGGCGGAGGGTGCCGGTCCGAGGCGGCGACGTCAGGCCCGCTTCCGCCGCCGCCACATCGAGAACCCACCACAGGCCAGGCCGGCGAGGGCCATCGCGTAGGTGGAAGGCTCGGGCACCGCGGCGAGACGGAAGCCGTAAGCGCTGATTTGGTTCGTCGGGACCGTGTCGAATCCAGCCGAGGAGATCGCGGAGGACGCCGTCCTGTCCCAAGCACCTCCGCGAAGCTGCTTCAGCCCGCTGGCGGCGCCCGTGATATCGTTCCATTCCAACACGCTGCCGGTCTGGTCGTAGGTGCCGTAGTACGACGCATTGCTGGAAAACGCCCCCGCGTTCGTGAGGTAATTCTGCGTGCCCACGAGCGTGAATTGCTGCGTGACGGAGAATCCGACGCCCGCGGCGTAGTAGTTGGCCTGATTCGTCCCCGAGCCGATCACGTTGCCGGGGGCCGTGTTGCTCTGCGTCGCGTACGAGTAGTAGCCACCCGAGCCCGAATTCAGGAGCGGTGAGTAGAAGGCCGCCTTGTACCACTCGTTCGCCGTCGGGATATAGACAACCGCACCGGGGTTCCGCGCCGGCGTCGTGCCGCTCGTCTGGCCGTTGAGGGTGTAGGCACCGGTCTCGGTGCTGCCCGAGCCCTGGCCGTTGTGCAGCCAGTTGGCGAACCTGGCCGCGTCGAACCAACTCACGTAGGTGATCGGGCGGTTTCCGCTGTTGCCGGCGTTGTTCAACACGCTGTAGGCGTACGAGCCGCTTGTCCCGGATCGTGAGATGCCGGCCACGTTCAGGTCGGTGGCCATCGACGGGTTGTAGAGCCCATACGGATCGCTGGTCGCCGCTGCGTTCAAGAAATCGGTGTACTGCTGGATCGTGACCTCGTACTTGCCGACCATGTACGTGTAGTTGACGGCGCCGTAGCCGGTCGTGTCGGCGGCGTTGCCGCCGTTCCTCACCGTCGCCCAGTCGATCGAGACGGCACGGGCGGGGATCGTGAGCAGGCAGGACAGGGCGACGGCAGCCGCCAACCAGGCCCGGCTCGGGTTACGAACGCACATGACGACACTCCTTGTTCAGAGCAAAACTGGCAGCCATTTCCCGCACGTTACGGAGTGGCTTCGCGGCGTCAAGGTTCGAAGCCGAAAAAGTGACGAATCCGGCACGGGCAGGGACGAATCCGCCCGATTGCTACAGTTCGCGCACGAGAGGCCATGCGCGTTTCGTCCCTGGCCCGGAGTGGCTCACCGACGCCGGGCACGGACGAGCGTGGCCGACGACGACTCGCCGAACCGCCGCGCATCGATGGCGGCAAACATCGCGAGTTGCGTCACCCGAGCACGTCCGGCGGCGGCCCCTGGCGGGCGACACGGCCGGCTGCGAGTTCCACGACCCACGTCGCCGCCCGCCTCGCGAAGCCATGGTCGTGCGTCACCACCACCATCGTCTGCCCCGAGCGGGCGAGGTCCACGATCACGTCCAACACCTCCGCCGTCATCGCGGGATCGAGCGCGCTCGTCGGCTCGTCGAAGAGCATCACCCGCGGCCGCATGGCCAAGGCCCGCGCGATCGCCACCCGCTGCTGCTGGCCTCCTGACAGCGTCGCCGGGCGCGCCGTCGCGAAGTCCGCGAGTCCCACGCGGTCGAGCAGGTCGAGCGCCCGGCCGCGGGCCACGCTGACGGTCTCCCGCAACACCACGCGGGGCCCGAGCGTGACGTTGTCCACGACGGAGAGGTGGGGGAAGAGATTGAACTGCTGGAAGACCATGCCCACGTCACGCCGGAGCACCTCGAGCGTGGCGGGTGGATGCGGGCCCGCCACGAGCCGGTGGCCGGCCACGGCGAGGCTCCCGGCCTCGAAGGTCTCGAGCCCGTTGAGGCAGCGGAGGAGCGTCGTCTTGCCGCTGCCACTGGCCCCCACCAGGGCGGTCACACCCCCGGCGGCGCCCGCCAGGCTCACCTCGTCGAGCACGCGGACACCCCCGCGTGTCTTCACGAGCGACTCGACCGCGATCATGGCCGCGCTCCCGCGGGCCGCTCCAGCCGCCGCTCGAACCAGCGCGAGAGAATCGCCAACGGCCAGCTCATCGCCAAATACAGCAGCGCCGTCGCCACGGCCAGCTCCACGATCCGGCCGGTCGAGAGCGCGAGCACGCTGTACCGCTTCGTGAGCTCGATCACCGTGATCGCGGAACAGACGCTCGTGTCCTTGAAGAGGGCGATGAAGTCGCTCGTCACCGGCGGCATGACGAGGCGCACGGCCTGCGGCACGAGCACGTGGCGGAGCGCCTGCCACTTCGTGAGGCCGAGGGACATGGCCGCCTCGAGCTGTCCCGCCGGCACGGCCCGCAGGCCGGCCCGGTAAATCTCCGACTCGTAGGCCGAGTAATTGAGGGCCAATCCGGCGACCGCCGCCACGATCGCCGGCAGTGCGAGGCCCACCTTCGGCAGGAGGAAGAAGATGGCGTAGAGCTGGAGCATGAGCGGGGTGCCGCGCAGCACCTCGACATACGTCGCCAGCACGGGCCCGAGCCACGCCGGGCCGTGGAGCCTGCCGATCGCCACGGCCAGGCCGATCGCGATCGCCAGCGGAAACGCGGCGCACGACAAGAGCACGGTCATGCCGGCCGACTTCAGAAGCAACGGTGCCGTGTCGCGGACGAGATCCCACGTGTCCCGGCGGGTCGCCGCCGGAATCTCGGCGGCGTCGCGGAGCAGGAGCATCTGCTGCCGGCCCGCGAGATCCCAGCGGTCGTAGAGAGCCTCGAGCCGCCCGTCGGCGATGAGCCGCCCCAGGGCCGCGTCGATCGCGGCGGCAAGCCGCGGCGTGGCGGCCGCCGTGAGCACGGTGTAGCTGCCGCCGGCGAACGGCCGGTCCACGGCCCGCAGGTCGGCGAAGCGGTCGGCGTAGAACGTGAAGATGCAATCGTCCATGACGACGCCGTCGAGCACGCCGCCGCGGAGCTGCTCGAGCGAGTCGACGGTGCCGTCGTAGCCGATCACCTCCACCTGGAGATCGGACCGGGCCCGCAGCACCTGCTCGGCCGCCGACCCGGTGAGCACGCCGACCCGCCAGGCGCCCCGGGGTCCCGGGGCGGCGAGATCCGCGAGCGTGGCCGGCGCCGCGCCCCTCCGGCCCACGAACTGCAACGCGTAGGCGAAGTAGGGCCGCGAGCAGCCGTAGTCCCGCCTGCGTTCGGGAGTGAGTTCGAAACCATTGATGACGCAGTCGGCCGAGCGGCCGAGCAGGAGCGGCAGGCGATCCCACTGCCCCTGTTGGAAGCGGGCCGTCACGCCGAGTTCGGCGGCGACGAGGTCGGCGAGTTCGACCTCGAAGCCGGTGAGCCGAGTCGGCTGCTCGGGATCCGGAAAGACGTGCGGGCCTCCGCCTTCCTGATCGGCCGCCCACACGAGCGCGCCGCGACGCACGACCTCGTCGAGTTCCGCCGCACGCGTGACTGTGCCGCCGACGGCCAGGATCGCGAGCACGGCCGCGACCGGCGCGCGAACATGTCCGAGTCGCCTCACGGCTTACCCCTTCGCAAGCGCCCGAGGCCAATGGGACCGCCGCAGGCCGCGGCCAGGCGCTCCGCGTCGGCAGCCAGCCGCTCACCGTCGGCGGCCCAGCCGCCGACGGTGAGCGAAGCCGCGGCGAAATCGGCGAGGAGCGGAGCGGCGAGATCCGCGCCTTCCGCGCTGCGCACGAGCGCCGCCACGTCGCGATCGAGGCCCGCGCGGACGATTGCATGCACGAGCCAACGCAACAGGAGCCCCCAGAGCACCAGCCACACGATCGCCTCCTGGATGAAGCCCACGCCCGACACGGGCCGCCCCTCCCAGAGATTGCCGTGGAAAAAACTCCAGCCGGCCCGCACCAGCACCGTCACCAGGAGCGCTCCAAACAGGGCTTCGAACGTCCACTGCATGAACGGACTGGCCACGCGGGACCGTCGCTCGGCCACGAGCCGTTCGATGCCCGTCGCCAAGAGCCGGCTCGCGCGGTCGACGACGGCCGCCGCGGCCTCCGTCGCCCGCGGGCCGTCGGCCCGCGCCCGCCCCACCAAAGGGTCTCCGATGGCGGCCCGCTGGGCGAGGCCGGCGAGCACGCTTCGCGACTGTTCGATCTCGCCGACGGCGAGGCCGAGGTCCTCGAGCGCCCGCGAGCCGTCCGTGCCCGCCGCGACTCCCGCCGGCTGTCCGGCGAGCAGCCTGCCCACGAGACCGGTTCCGGGACGGACTCGGCTCCACAGCCCGCGGATGGCTGCGATCACGTGCAGGAAGCCGGCGAACGGCCCGCCGTGCCAGCGCCCGACCACGTCATCGGCGATGAGCCGCTGCCAGGCGGCCCGCTCCGCACGCAACCGCTCCCCGATCGTCCGGGCGAGCAGATTCGAGAGGCGACGGCGCTCGGCGTCGACACCCGCGGCGAGCTCCGCCGGCGGACCGCTTACGGGAGCCAGATCCTGCCCGGCCTGCCGCACGAACCAGGCCGCGAGATCGACGGCTCCGGTCCGCCGCACGCGCCGCGCCGCACGGCCGGTGAGTTCGGCATCGACTGCCTCGAGCAACTCGCGAAACCCGGCATCGGGTTCGAGCCCGGCGGCCGCCCGGGCGGCCGCGTCGACCCCGTCCACGCGGAAGATCCGCGGCACGTCGAGGCCCTGGGACTCGAGCTCGCGCCGCCAGTCGACGCGGATGTCGGGATCGCGGGAGGCGTGGGTCTGCACGAACAACAGCGGCCTTCCTGGCGCGAAGGCGGCCACCTCCCGGGCCACGATCCACGACTTGTACTTCTGCGCGGTGGCCACGAGCACGAGCACGTCGCAGGCTGGCAACACGGCTTCGAGCAGGTCGCGGTTGTGATTGGAGTCGCTCGGCCGGGGCCGGGCGGCATCGGCGGCATGGTCGGGTTGGGTGTCGGGGTCGGGGCAATCGACGAGCACGACGTTCGCCACGGCCGCGGCATCGCTGCGCACGACCCTGGCCCGCATCGATTCCAACGGCAACCAGGCCAGGTCGACGTCCGGTGCCGCGACGACCACGGGCGACACGGTCGTGGGTCGGGCCTCGTCGCCGGCGACGGTGACGCAGGCCCCCGCGAGGGCGTTGACGAGCGTGCTCTTGCCGGTGCCCGTGCCGCCGATCACGCCGACGACGAGAATCCGCGACAACTCGCGGCGGGCCCGGTCGAGCCGCGGCGCGACCGCCTCCCACTCGATCCGGGCGCGGCGCGCCGGAGGCCACTCGGGACCCGACGCCACCCACTGGTCGAGCGCGTCGACGAGGGCGTCGAAGGCCGCGGCGTCGGGCTCGGCGGTGGGAGCGGGCTGCGGCGTCGCTCCGGCATCGGCATGGTCGTTCATGTCAGCGACACTCCGCGGCACAGGCGGCCAAAAGGGTGCGGACCCGCGCAAGTTCGGGCCGCGAGCCGGCGGCCGCGAGCCGACCCAGTTCCTCGACGGCGTCGCCGAGCACGACGTCGTGGATGGTCTCCGCGAGAATCCGGCCGCGCTCGGCTGACCACCCCGCGAAGAGCCGTTCGAGCAGCGGCCGCACACCCTGGCTCGCCGCGGCCACGCCGGCCTCGCCGACGAGCGGCGCCCCGACGGTGACCCCGACGTCGATCAGGTGATGCACGACGCCCGCCGCCGCCGGCACCGCCGCCGCGCCCGCCCCGAACAGCGCGAGCGTGAGCACGGGCCGCGCCACGGATCCCACCGTCAGGCCGGTGACGATGGCCTTGAGCGTTGCCGGATTGGTCGCGGCAAAGCGGTCGAGTTCCTGACGCACGAACCCGCGATAGCCGGCGGACACGAGCGGCAAGCAGGCATGGCGTCGCTCGAGGTCGGCGTACCACGCGGTACGGTCGGCCGCCGCGAGTCGTGATCCCAGCAATCCCGCGAGCCGGGCATCGCGTCGACAGGCATCGTCGAGCCGATCGACGAATTCGGCGAGGGCCCGCTTGAGGGCCTCGAGCTCGGTCGCGGCGAAATCCTCCTGCCGCTCGGCGGCCGACAGCCCCAGCCCCACGAGCCTTCCCGCGCGGGCGATCTGCCGCCCCAGGAAGCGATAGCCCGCACTCACGGCGAGATCGACGCCACTGCGTCGGGGCTCGAGCCACGCCCAGACCTCCTCCCACACGATCTCCCGGGGCACTGGGGGCAGTTCGACGCACACCCGCCCCTCGCGCTCGACGAGCGCCTGTGCCGTGCGCCACCCCGAAGCGGCCTCGTCCACCGCGTCGAGCCAGGCCGGCAGGCCGTGGCCGGGATCGAGCACGACCGCCAGCGCTCCCTCCATCGCCTGCCGCTTGATGCGGTCGAAGTCGCAGACCGCGAGCCGCTCGCCCAGACCGGTGGCGGCGCCGTCGGCGGCATGCTCCGGCAGCGGATGCAGGGCGATCAGACCGGCTTCGGCCGCCGCGAAGTCGTGCGGCGCGGCATAGACGGCCGCCGGGCTGACACCCGTCTCGGCGGTGAACGTGCCGAGCCAGCCTGCGATCCGCTCCCGTTGCTTCGGCCAGTCGATCATGTTGAAGACCACGAACACGGTCTTGCCCGCGGCGGCGGCCGCGGCGAAGAAATCCCGCACCGCAGCGTCGTTGTACTTCTGCTGGGTGAGCACGGCCACGACCACGTCGGCGGCATCGCGGACGAGTTCCGCCCGCCGCCAGTTTTCCCGGAGCGTGCCGTCGATGTCGGGCGTGTCGAGGAGCACGAGCCGCTCCGGCTGCGCGCCGGTGGGATCCTCCCGCCAGACGAGCCGGTGCTCGGACGTCATGGAGAGCGCGTCGTCGGCGCCGGTCCAGGCGACGGTCGTGAAACCGGGAAAGAGCGCGGCGACGTCGATGCGGGAGGCCAGGCCCCGCGGCAGGCTGGCAACCGGATGGAGCGTGCGGGCCGCCTCGGGCAGCGAACGACTGATCGTCGAGCCGGCGAGCGTGTTGGTGATCAGGCTCTTGCCCGTGTTCGTGCCGCCGCACACCGCCGCCACGAGCACCGGCTCGCGCGACACCTCGGGCCGCAGTTTTCCGAACAGGGATCCGTGCCAGTCGCAGGCGGACGGATCGGGAGCGCCGAGCGCCGCGGCCAAGGGGGCGACCTCGTCGAAAGCGCCGCACAGGTCGGCCACGTGGGCGGACCATGCGGCGAACGAGCCCACGGCGGAACGGCTTCGCTCTGCCACTGCGTGACGATCCTCTGCGGGGTGTCGCCGCCGATTGCCTGCACTCGGCCGCAGTCCTAGACTCTGCGGACGGCGTTGCCGGCGTCGGTCGAAAAAACCAGTCTCGCTTCCGCCGGTTGCCCCCGCAAATCACCCCACGCTGCGCCCGCCATGCTCGCCCGTCGCCCGCTCTTTCCCGGTGTCATTGAGATCAACCACCAGGCGGGCTGGCGGATCGGATGCAACGTCTACGTGGTCTACGACGAGCGGGACTGGCTGCTCGTCGACGTCGGCTACGAGGAGAGCGTCGACGAGATCGTGGAGATGATCCGGCAACTCGACTTCCCGTTCACGCAGTGCCGGGCGCTCGTCGCCACCCATGCGGATGTCGACCACATCCAAGGGCTCGCCAAGGCCAAATCGATCCTCAAGGCGCCGGTGCTCGCCCATCCGAAAGCGGTGGCGGCCCTCGAGTCGGGCGACCGTATCAAGACGTTCGCCGAGATCACCGCCCAGAACGTGAGCCTCGAGATGCCGCCGGTGAAGGTCGATCGCACGATCGTCGACGGTGACGTGATCGAGGTCGGCGGACTGCGACTCGAGGTCTGGCACACTCCCGGCCACACCGATAGCCAACTCGCCTTTCGCAGCGGCGCGCTGCTCCTCTCCGGCGACAACATCTACCGCGACGGATCGGTGGGTGCGATCGACGCCCACCACGGCAGCGACATTCCCGCCTTCATCGCCTCGCTCCGCCGGATCGCGGCGAGCGACGTCGAGTGGCTGTTGCCGAGCCACGGGCCGATTTTCCGCAAGGATGACAGGCTGCTCGCGCGGACGATCGCGCGGCTCGAGGGCTACCTCACCCTCGCCGACTTCGGCACCTGCGCCCCCCATTGGCCGCTGATCGACGAGTGGGATCGCGAACTCGCCGAGGGCCGCCTCCCGGCCCAACTGTAGACGCGATCTGGCGAACCTTGGGAAGCGGATTCGGATGCCGGGGCCCGGGGTGGCCGACGCTGCCGGTTTTTCCGTGAAGAACGGTCGTGCGACCGGACGATACCCCTGACGGTTCGGTTTCCGGGGGGAATCACCGCATGCACCGCCACCTTCTCGCCACCGCCGCGCTTGCGGTGGTCACGGGTCTGTTCACCGCCGCCGCCTCGGCCCAGCCGCCGGCCGCCGGCACGCAGGCCTACGGTCAACAGTGGGGCTATTCCTACAACACCCACGATTGGAACCGGCTCTACCACTATCCCTACGTGTGGTATCCGCAGAATTTCTACGCCGACGGCTATCTGCAGTCGGCCAATGATCTCTACTACCGCTATCCGCAGGAGATGCGGATTCCGGTCTACAACCGCAACTGGCAGAACGACTACCCGAAGAGCCGGCGGTGGTATCAGGGCCACCACTTCCACCTCGACGTGTTCTGACGTCAGGCGAAACACGGGCATCCCCGACGCCGGTTGGGCGGGGTGATGCGCGAGGATGCCGTGTGAGCCGTAGGAAAGCCGTGTGACTACGGGCGCACCCCGGCACCATGCCTGGACGCGGTGCGGGTACACTCCGCTCCCATGGACACCGACCGCCGGCCCATCGACCTCGCGAGCGTGCCCGTCGCCGACCGTGATCGCGTCTGGCTCGAGCAGGTCTATCGGGGTGACGGCGTTCCTCAAGCCACGCTCCGCGCAATCCTCATGGGGGGCGCGATCGGTGGCGTCATGAGCCTCTCCAACCTCTACATCGGCCTCAAGACCGGCTGGGGGCTCGGCGTCGGCATCACCGCCTGCATCCTGAGCTACGCCATCTGGCGGGCATTCATGCAGGTGGGCTTCGCCCGCACCGAGATGACGATTCTCGAAAACAACTGCATGCAGTCGACCGCCACGAGCGCCGGCGTCTCGACGGGTGGCACGATGGTGAGCGCCATCGCCGCGCACCTCATCATCTCGGGTCAGCACATCCCCTGGCCCGTGCTCACCGCGTGGACGATCTTCCTGGCGCTCCTCGGCGTGGCCGTCGCCGTGCCGATGAAGCGGCAGATGATCAACCGCGAACAACTCGCCTTCCCGTCCGGCGTGGCCGCGGCCGAGACACTCCGCAGCCTCTACGCGGGGGGCGGCACCGCCCTCCTCAAGGCCCGCAGCCTGTTCCTCGCCCTCGCCGCGGGACTCGTCGTGAAATGGCTGGTCGAGGGACACCCCGAGTTCGTCGAGGCCGTCGGCGCTCCGGCGTGGTTCGCCGTGCTCGCGATCCCAGCCGTGTGGCACCTGCCGTGGCGGATGGGGGGCCGGCCCGCCGCCGCCTACGGCCTCGCGCTGCCGATCGACCCCCAGATGATGGCCGCCGGCGCGATCGTGGGCCTGCGGACGGCCGCCTCGATGGCCCTGGGGGCGGTCGTGCTCTTCGGAGTCCTCGCTCCGTGGCTCGATGCGTCCGGCGTGTTCGCCGAGATGCACGCGGCGGGCGCGCTCGACGGCCCCGACGTCTCGCCCGCCGCGATCCGGCGCTGGGGCCTGTGGACCGGTTCGGCCATGATGGTGGCAGCGGGTCTCACCGCGTTTGCCTTCCAGTGGCGGAGCCTCGTCCACGCCCTCTCCGGCATGGGCTCACTCTTCGGCCGGCCCGGCTCCGCCACGCACGATCCGGTCGCCCGCATCGAGGTGCCCACGAGCTGGTTCCTCGCCGGCACGCTCGTCGCCGGCGGCGGCTGCATCGCCATCATGCATGCCCAGTGGGGCGTGCCGCTGCACCTCGGCGTCGTGGCCGTGCTCCTCGCGTTCGTGCTCTCGCTCGTGGCCTGCCGCGCCGCCGGCGAGACCGACATCACGCCGATCGGTGCGATGGGCAAGGTCACCCAACTGTTCTACGGCATCGCGATGCCGCAGCGGATGGACGCCAACCTCATGACGGCCGGCGTCACGGCCGGCGCCGCCGGGGCCGCCGCCGACCTGCTCACCGACCTCAAGGCAGGCTACCTCCTCGGAGCCAACGCCCGACTGCAGACGCTCGCCCAGGCCGCCGGCATCCTCTTCGGCGCGGCCGTCATCGTGCCCGCCTGGTACGTGCTCGTCCCCGACGCCTCGGTGATCTCCGGCGATGCGGCCCGCTTTACGGCGCCGGCCGCGAGCGTCTGGGCGAGCGTGGCCCAGCTGCTGTCGCGCGGCATCGAGACACTGCACCCCACCTGTCGCCGGGGAATCATCTGCGGCGGCGCGCTCGGCGTGCTGATCACCGTCCTCGAGCAACTCGCGCCGAAATCCATCGTCCGCTGGATCCCGAGCGCCACCGGTCTCGGCCTGGCCTTCGTGATCGAATTCCACGACAGCATGGCGTTCCTGGTCGGCGCGCTCGTGGCGACGGCGCTGGCCCGGCTCAGGCCGGCGGCTGCCGAGACCTACGTCGTGCCCGTGAGCAGCGGCATCATCGCCGGCGAGAGTCTCATGGGCGTGGCGATCGCGTTCCTCCACGCCTCCGGCCTGCTCGGCGGCCACTGACGGTCGGCGCGCCGATCTCGCTACGGCTCATCCGGGGGCGGGAACGCCACCCCGCGGGCATCCTTGTCCGACACGAGCGGCGGGGACGTGATGTCCCAGTCGATGGCCAGGGTGGGATCGTCCCAGCGGATGCACCGCTCGTGTTCCGGAAAGTAATAGTCGGTCGCCTTGTAGAGGACGTCCGCCGAGTCGCTCCGCACCACGAAGCCATGGGCCAAGCCCGGCGGAACCCACAACTGCCGCTTGTTGTCGGCCGAGAGCTCCACGCCCAACCAGCGGCCGAACGTGGGCGATCCGGGACGGATGTCGACCGCCACGTCGAACACGGCGCCGGCCACCACGCGGACGAGTTTCCCCTGCGGCCGCACCACCTGGTAGTGGAGCCCGCGAAGCACGCCCCTGCCGCTCCTGCTGTGGTTGTCCTGCACGAACTCGACCGAACCGCCGACGGCGGCCTCAAACGCCCGCCGGTTCCAGCTCTCGAAGAAGAAGCCACGGGCATCACCGAAGACCCGAGGTTCGATGACAATCGCGCCGTCGATGGCCGTGGCGATCGCGTTCACGAGAACAACCCGTCCTTCATGATGGCGAGCAAGTAGTCTCCGTAGCCGCTCTTGCGGAAGGGCTCGGCCAGAGAGGCGAGCTGGATGTCGTCGATCCACCCGTTCCGCCAGGCGATCTCCTCGGGGCAGCAGATCTTGAGCCCCTGCCGCTTCTCGAGCGACTGGATGAACTGGCCTGCCTCGAGGAGGCTGTCGTGGGTGCCGGTGTCGAGCCAGGCGTCGCCACGGCCGAGCATCTCCACGGCGAGTTCTCCCCGCTCGAGGTAGGTGCGGTTGACATCGGTGATCTCGAGCTCACCGCGCCGGGAGGGTTTCACGGCCCGGGCCACGTCGACGACCTGCTCGTCGTAGAAGTAGAGACCCGTCACGGCGTAGCGGCTGCGGGGCTCGCGCGGCTTTTCCTCGATGCTCACGGCGCGGCCCGTGCCATCGAACTCGACTACGCCATAGCGCTCGGGATCGGCCACGGGATACGCGAACACGCTCGCCCCACGGGTGCGGGCCTGCGCGGCCTCGAGCCGCTTCACGAGCCCGTGGCCGTAGAAGATGTTGTCGCCGAGCACGAGCGCCGACGGTCGGCCGGCGACGAAGTCGGCGCCGATGAGGAAGGCCTGTGCGAGACCCTCCGGCTTCGGCTGCACGGCGTAGCCGACGTGCATGCCCCAGCGGCCGCCGTCGCCGAGCAAGTCCCGAAATCGCGGCGTGTCGTGCGGCGTCGAGATGACGAGCACCTCCCGCACGCCCGCCAGCATGAGGACGGACAGCGGGTAGTAGATCAGCGGCTTGTCGTAGACCGGCAGGAGTTGCTTCGACACGGCGAGCGTCGCCGGATGCAGGCGCGTGCCGGAGCCACCGGCGAGGATGATGCCCCGGCGGGACACAGGGTCGTGGGCCATGGCTCGTGCTCCGGGGTGCGGCGCGTCAGCCGGCCATCGCCAGCCGGAGGTTCGCGTCGATGGCCGCCAGGAAATCCTGCGTCGTGAGGTGCGCCTGACCGGGCCCGATGAGGATCGCCAGATCCTTCGTCATCTTGCCCTCCTCGACCGTCTCGATGCACACCCGTTCGAGCGTGTCGGCAAAGCGGGTGACCTCCGGCGTGCCGTCGAGCTTCCCGCGGTGGGCCAGGCCGCGGGTCCAGGCGAAGATCGAGGCGATCGGGTTCGTCGACGTCGGCTTGCCCTGCTGGTGCTGACGGTAGTGTCGCGTGACCGTGCCGTGGGCGGCCTCGGCCTCCACGGTCTTTCCGTCCGGCGTCATCAGGACGCTCGTCATCAGCCCCAGCGAGCCGAACCCCTGCGCCACGATGTCACTCTGCACGTCGCCGTCGTAGTTCTTGCAGGCCCACACGTAGCCCCCCTCCCACTTGAGCGCACTGGCCACCATGTCGTCGATGAGGCGGTGCTCGTAGGTGATGCCCTGGGCGGCGAACGCGGCCTTGAATTCGGCGTCGAAGATCTCCTGGAAGATGTCCTTGAAGCGGCCGTCGTAGGCCTTGAGGATCGTGTTCTTCGTGGACAGGTAGACCGGGTAGTTCCGTGCCAAGCCATACCGGAAACTGGCCCGCGCGAAGTCGCGGATCGAGTCGTCGAGGTTGTACATCGCCAGGGCCACGCCCGGCCCCGGGAACTCGAACACCTTGAATTCCATCGGCTGCGAGCCGTCGGCCGGCGTGAACGTGAGCGTGAGCGTGCCCTTGCCGGGGATCCGCGTGTCGGTGGCCCGGTATTGATCGCCGAAGGCGTGGCGACCCACGACGATCGGCTTCGTCCACCCCGGCACCAGTCGGGGAATGTTCCGGATGATGATGGGCTCGCGGAAGATCACGCCGCCGAGGATGTTGCGGATCGTGCCGTTTGGGCTCTTCCACATCTGCTTCAGGCCGAACTCCTGCACGCGGGCCTCGTCGGGCGTGATCGTGGCGCACTTGACGCCGACGCCGTGCTCCTTGATCGCGTTCGCGGCATCCACCGTCACTTGGTCGCCGGTGGCGTCGCGGTTCCGGATCGAGAGGTCGTAATAGCGGATGTCGAGGTCGAGGTAGGGCAGGATCAGCTTGTCCTTGATGAACTGCCAGATGATCCGCGTCATCTCGTCGCCGTCGAGGTCGACGACCGGTCCCCGCACCGCGATCTTGCCTGCCATTGCTCCGCTGCTCCTCCTGTCTGGTGCCGAGTGCGCCCGTCCCGACGCGGTCCGGCGGCGATGTTGTATCAGCCCCCGGCCGGCGCCGCGACGACCGCGCGAAGCACCCCGGCGGCGGCATCGACCTGCGCCAGTTCGATCCACTCGTCGGCCGTGTGGGCCTGCTCGATGGAACCCGGGCCGAAGACGACCGCCGGCACGCCGGCGGCAGCGAGGATGCTGGCATTGGTGCCGTAGCGGGCCGCCACCCGCCGGCCGCCTCCGGCCCCGCGCGCCGCCGCCTCCAGCCTCCCGACCCAATCCCGAGCGGCCGGCGTCGCGGTGCCGTCCGGGAGGCCGGCGCTTTCCAGGAACGGCGGCTCGTGCTCGATGCGCACCCCCGGACAGGCTGCCGCGACTCGCGCCATGACCTCGTCGCGGGCCGCCGTCGGCGACTCGCCCGGAACCAGCCTTCGATCGATCTCCAGGATCACGAGATCGGGCACGAGGTTCACGCCGGAGCCGCCGCGGACGGTGCCCAGGTTGAGCGTCGGCGGGCCGCAGGGATGGCCGGGTTCCCGGCCGGCAAGTTGCGCCGCGAGGGATTCCACCGCGAGAATCGCCCGACCGGCGTGGTAGATCGCGTTGTCACCGCGCTCAGGGTGCGCGCTGTGGCAGGCCCGACCATGCACCCGCACCCGCCAGCGCACGGCCCCCTTGTGTTGCGTCACGAGATCGAGTCCCGTCGGCTCGGCCACGATCGCCAGCGCGGGCCGTCCCCCGAGGAGCCTGCGGGCCGGACCGTCGCCAGGCTCGTCGGGTCCGCCGCCCCACAATCGCGCCAGCGCCCGGACGCCGGAGAATCCGAACTCCTCGTTCACCGTCGCCGAGAACACGACCGTCGCGTGACGCGGGCCGGCGCGGAGCCGCTCGAGGGCCGTGAGCATCGCGGCCATCCCACCCTTGACGTCGCAGGCTCCTCGACCATGGAGCCGGCCGTCGCGGATCGTCGGCGCGAACGGCTCGATCGTCATGCCGTCCGCGGGCACGGTGTCTTGATGCGCGTCCCAGAGCAGCACCGGCGCGTCGGCTCGCCCCGCCTCCAGGCGGGCCAGCACGTTATCGCGACCCGGCGCCACGGGCTGCCGGGCCCACGGGATACCCGCGGCCGTGAACCGTTGCACGAGCCACTCGCTCACCCGACCTTCCAGATACTCGGGTCCTGACACGTCGCGACCCATGGGATTCACGCTGGGACGGCGGACGAGGTCGGCGAGCACGGCGACATGGTCGGACATGCAGCCCACACTACCAGAACCGCCCGGGTCGTTTCGGCCCGCGTTAGCCGCGTGGCATGCGCCGACGCGACACCACGGCGAGCGGTCGAGCGTCGCGACCGGCAGCCCCGGCGTGCCGGCCAGAAAACCGAAAAGAAGCCCCCGAGGCATGGAAATCGGCCTGTCGCCCGGGCAGGAGGACGTGGTACGAGTCTGGCCCCTCGCCAGGGGTCCTGCGGCTCGAGTCCCATGCTGCCGACCATGTCGGGCATCACCCCGGCCCCACCCATCGCGCCTCTCGCCGACGACCGGCCGCGGCCGCGGGTGTCGGTGATGCTGCCCACCTATCGTCCCGACGCGCTGTTGTGCGTGGCACTGCGGAGTGTGCTCCTCCAGGCGCTGCCGACGGCCGACATGCAGATCTGCATCGTCGACGACGGCTCACCCGCAGGACTCATCGAGCAGTTCGTCCGTTCGGTCGACCCCGCGGGCCGGATCGACATCGTCAGCCACGGGGAACGGCTCGGCATCGGCGGCAACTGGAACCGCGCGATCTCCCTCGCGCGTGGACGGCTCATCCATCTGCTCCACCAGGACGACTGGGTGATGCCCGGCTTCTACGCCCGTCTGCTGCGGGGCTTCGACCGCGCTCCCCGGATCGGCATGGCATTCAGTCGGACGCGGATCGTCGACGGTGCCGATCGGACGATCAAATCCACATCCCAGGTACGTTGGACGGCAGGGGTTCTCGACGGCTGGCTGCCCCGGATCGCCGAACGGCAGCGGGTGCAGACGCCGGCGGTGATCGTTCCCCGGACGACCTACGAAATGCTCGGCGGCTACCGGACCGACCTCCGGCAGGCGCTCGACTGGGAGATGTGGGTGCGGATCGCGGCGCACCTGCCGGTCTGGTACGAGCCGCGGCGGCTCGCCGTCTATCGCCGTCACTCCGCCAACGAGACCGCGCGGCTGATGGCGGCCGGCGCCAGCTGGCCCGACGTGGCGGCCGCGATCAGGATCAACTCGCACTGGCTGCCGCCCGCCTCGCGCGACCGCATCGTGACCACGAGCGTGCGCTGGTACGTGTCGTCGGCGCTGCGGACCGTGGAGGGTCTGATGGCCGCCGGGGCGACCGGCCAGGCCATCGACACGCTCGCCAAGATTCCCGATCTCATCCGGCTCATGCCGGGCGAGCCGCTCCCACCGCGCGTTCGACGCCGCTTCTCGGCCCTGGCCGCCCGCGCGGGGCGGACCGGCGGTTCCCGCATCCTGGCCACCCCGTGACGCACCAGCACATCCATCCCGATCCAATGCCACCAGCGGCCGCCGAGATGCGCCGGCTCTCGGTGGTGATTCCCGCCCGCGACGAGGCGGGGTGCATCGCGTCGACGATCGAGCACCTGCATCTCGAGTTGCGGCTCCACGGCATCGAACACGAGATCGTCGTCGTCGATGACGGCAGCAGCGACGCGACATGGACGATCCTGGAGGCGACCGCGACCAGGATTCGCGAGGTGCATCCGGTGCGGAACCCGGGCCCGCATGGCTTCGGCTGGGCGATCCGCCGCGGGCTCGCCGCGTTCACGGGCGACGCGGTCGTCGTCATGATGGCGGACGAGAGCGACGATTGCCGTGACGTCGTCCGCTACTGGCGCACGCTGCAGGAGGGATATGATTGCGTGTTCGGCAGCCGGTTCGCGAAGGGAGGCGGCACGATCGACTATCCCGCCGTGAAGTGGCTCCTGAATCGCGCGGCCAATCTGTTCATCCGGCTCGCCTTCGGAATCCGTCTCAACGACACCACCAACGCCTTCAAGGCCTACCGCCGCGAGGTGATCTGTGGCTGCGAACCGATCATCTCACCACACTTCAACATCACCGTCGAGCTGCCGCTCAAGGCGATCGTGCGCGGCTTCTCGTGGACGTCGATCCCGATCACATGGCGGAATCGACGGACCGGCGTCGCAAAACTCAAAATTCGCGAGATGGGCAGCCGCTACTTCTTCATCGTGGCCTGCGTGTGGCTGGAGCGGCGGTTCAGCCGCGGCGACTACCGCAAGGCATCGGCACCGCCGGCAACCGGCGTCCGCGAACTGACGCCTACCCGGCGAGCGGCCTGAGACGGAGGCCACGTGATCCTCGGGCGTCACGGCGCCCAACCGGCTACGGCGACGCCCATGCCGTCTCGCCCGGACGCTCCCCGCGGCCGGATCGTTCCCACCGGCCGCCGTTCGTCCGCAAAAACTGCCCATCTCCCCGTCCGGCGCCGCCGCCGTTATAAATGGAGCGGCTTTACCGCCGAGCCGGAGGCTGATCCGCCCCCGGCTTTTTTCGCACCCGACTTTGTGACGAATTTCACGAAGTCCAGTTTCGCCGCAGAATCCAGCAGTTTCGCCCCGAGGCCACCGTGGACGCCATCCTCCCCGTGCTGTTGTTCGTCGCGATCGCGGCGGCCGTCTCGGTCGGGCTGGTGGTATTTGCCGAATTGGTGGGTCCCCGCCGTTCCGGGGCGGTCAAGGAAATGCCCTACGAAAGCGGCATGGATCCCGTCCATGACACCCGCCGCCGGTTCGACGTCCGGTTTCACCTCGTGGCGATCACGTTCCTGGTGTTCGACGTCGAACTGCTGTTCCTCTATCCGTGGGCGGTGGCGAGCCGGTCCGCGGCCGGAATCGATGCCGCCGTGGCGGGTGGACTCGTCTCATCCCGTGGCCTCGTCTTCGTCGGGGCGATGCTGTTCACGGGGCTCGTGATCGTGGGGTTCGCCTACGACTGGAGGAAGGGGGTGTTCCGATGGCGGTGAGCGACCTGCAACTGCCGGAAAACGTCGTCGTCAGCCGTCTCGACGCGCTGGCCAACTGGTGCCGGAAGAACAGCCTCTGGCCCATGCCCTTCGCGACCGCCTGCTGCGGCATCGAACTGATGGCCACCGGGGCGAGCAAGCACGACCTGGCCCGCTTCGGTGCCGAGGTCTTCCGCTTCAGCCCGCGACAGTGCGACCTCATGATCGTGGCCGGCCGCGTCGTGATGAAGATGTTGCCGGTGCTGCAGCGGATCTGGCAGCAGATGCACGAGCCCAAGTGGTGCATCTCGATGGGAGCATGCGCGAGCACCGGCGGTGTGTTCGACACCTACGCCGTGGTGCAGGGCATCGATCGCTTCATTCCCGTCGACATGTACGTTCCGGGGTGTCCGCCGCGGCCCGAGCAGTTGATCCAGGCGATCATGGATCTCCAGGACAAGATCCAGCGGGAAGGAACGATCACGGGCCGCGAGTTCGACACTGCCGGTCGCCAAGCCCGCAAGCGGGCACTCGTGGAGATCGCGACTCCCCTGACGATCGACGCATCCCGAAACCCGAATCTGCAGCGCGAGCTTGCCGCTGCGGCCGAGTCGATCCCCGCTCGCACCTGATCCTCACCCCCCCACGCCATGCCGTTCACGCCCCCTGCCGTCGACGAGGTCATCGCCGCGCTGTGCGAACGCCACGGCGCCATGGAGACGTCGGTCTATCGTGGCCAGGCTCGGATCGTGGTGCCCGAGGCCCTGTCGCTCGAGGCGCTCGAGTTCCTCAAGCGGTCGGGCTTCGACCTGCTCGTCGACGTGACGTGCGTCGACTATCTCGACTACAGGGGCGCGACGAGCCGCTACGGCCTCGTCTATCTGCTGTCGAACACCGCGACCAACCAGCGGCTCACGGTCAGGGTGTTCGTCGACGATCCGGATCCGACCGTGCGCAGCGTTGTATCCCTGTGGGAGGGAGCCAACTGGCTGGAGCGGGAGGTCTGGGACCTGTTCGGCATCCGCTTCACCGGGCATCCCGATCTGCGGCGGCTCGTGATGCCGGAGGAGTTCACCGCCCACCCGCTGCGCAAGGACTATCCGTTGCAGGGACGTGGCGAACGTCACAACTTTCCCGTCATCACGAGGGACCACAGTTAGTCCCCATGTCCATCGTCTCCCCCGAATTCGACGTCCCGACGAGCGGCCCTGCTGCGGGTGCACGGTCCGAGGACTATCTCTGGACCTTGAACTTCGGTCCCCAGCATCCGGCCACCCACACCACGCTGCGGCTCGTGCTCAAACTCGAGGGAGAGCGGGTGGTCGATGCCCTGCCGGAGATGGGCTACCTGCACTCGGGCTTCGAGAAGATCGGCGAGCACCTCACGTTCAATCAATACGTGACGGTCACCGACCGGATGAACTACATCTCGCCGATGGCCAACAACGTGGCCTGGCACCACGCCGTCGAGGCGCTGCTCGGCATCGACTTGACGCCCCGGTGCACCTACATCCGCACGATCATCGCGGAACTCGCCCGGATCAGCGACCACCTGCTCTGCAACGGCGCCGTCGGCCTCGACACGGGAGCCTTCACCTTCTTCCTGTACGGCTTCTATCAGCGCGAGGTCATCTACGACATCTTCGAGACCCTCTGCGGAGCCCGGTTCACGAATTCCTACACCCGCGTCGGCGGCGTGGCGCAGGATTTCACGCCGCTCGTGATCGAGAAGATCCGCGGCTTTCTCAAGACGTTCCCGAAGACGCTCGACGACATGGAGCGGCTCCTGACCCGCAACCGGATCTTCGTCGATCGCACCAAGGGAGTGGGTGTGCTGACGAAGGAGGAGGCGGTCAACCGCAGCGCGACCGGCCCCGTGGCGCGGGCCAGCGGCGTGACCCGCGACCTGCGGAAGGACGAGCCCTACTTGGCCTACGCCGACCTCGACTTCAACGTCTGCTGCGCGACCGCGGGCGACTGCTATGCCCGGTACCTCGTGCGGATGCAGGAGATGCGGGAGAGCCTGAAGCTCGTCCGCCAGGCCCTGGAAAATCTTCCGGCCGGCCCGGTGAACGTGGGCATCGATCAGCGGACCGCCCTGCCGACGAAGCAGCAGGTCTACTCGACGATCGAGGGCACGATCTCGCACTTCGAACTCTCGATGAGCAACCGTGGCTTCGAGGTGCCGTCGGCGGAGAGCTACGCCGCGATCGAGGCCCCCAACGGCGAACTCGGCTTCTACGTCGTCGGCGACGGCGGGGAGTCCGCCTACCGGGCTCGCTGCCGGCCGCCGAGCGTGCTCCACTTCGCCATGTTCCCGCACCTCATCCGCGGCCACACGCTCTCCGACGTGGTGGCCGTGCTCGGCAGCCTCAACATCATCGCCGCGGAGCTCGACCGATGAAAAACAACCGAGCCAGCAACGGTGAGGACGGTTCTGGCCATGCCTCCGACCGGGCTATGGAAGCGAGCGCAGCCAGGATGGCGAAGCGAAGCGGATATGCAGAGAGCCGAAGCCTGGAGGGCCGAGGCGAACGTCCGACGAGGGGGCATGGGCAGCCCCGTTCGGGGCAACACCCATGATCGCCCAGCGAAAAGTCCTCACCGACGAGATGGTCGCCAAGATCGAGGCGCTCGCACCTCGCTACCCGAACCGCCGCGCCCTCACGCTGCCGGCGCTCCACATCGTGAACGCCGAACTGCGGCACGTGCCGCTCGAGGCCGTGGTGGAAATCGCGCAGGTACTCGGCCTGGCGCCGGCCGAGGTCCAGGACACGCTCTCCTTCTATCAATTCTTCCACCAGGAGAAGCCGCACGGCACGGTGCGGGCGTTCGTCTGCCGGTCGGTGTCGTGCGCGCTGCGGGGCGGCGACCACCTGCTCGAGCACCTCTGCCACGCCTACGGCGTGCAGCCCTACGGCACGACGCCCGACGGCCAACTCACGATCGAGCCGGCCGAGTGCCTCGGCGCGTGCGACTTTGCCCCCTGCATCCTCGCCAACGATGATCTCCTCACGGACATGACGCCCGAGACCGCCACGGCCGAACTCAAGAAGCCCCGCGCGAGGGCCACCTGACATGACACCGTTCAAGCCAGTGCTGCTCGAGGCGATCGGCGTGCCCGACGGTCACACGATCGCGAGCTACAAGAGCCGGGGCGGATACGCGCCACTCGAGGCGACGCTCGCGGCGAAGCAGCCGATCGACGTGGTCGAGATGGTGAAGGCCTCGGGGCTCCGCGGCCGCGGCGGCGCGGGCTTCCCCACCGGTCTCAAGTGGACCTTCCTCCCCAAGGATCATCCGGGGCCGATCTACCTCTGCATCAACGCCGACGAGAGCGAACCGGGCACGTTCAACAACCGGATCCTCATGGAGGACGACCCGCACCAGGTGATCGAGGGGATCATCCTGTCGTCATTCGCCACCCGGGCCTCGACCGCCTACCTCTACCTGCGGTACGAGTATCCCCGGGCATGGCATCGCCTCCAGGCGGCGATCGACGAAGCCTACGCGGCCGGCTACCTCGGCACGAACATCCGGGGCACGGGCTTCTCCCTCGACATCTACCTGCATCGGGGCGCGGCCGCCTACATCTGCGGCGAGGAAACCGGCCTGATCGAGAGCCTCGAGGGCAAGCGGGCCTGGCCACGGATCAAGCCGCCGTTCCCGGCGATCGAGGGGCTGTTCCGCAAGCCGACGGTGGTCAACAACGTGGAGACCATGGCCTGCGTCGCCCAGATCGCCCGCCGTGGCGTCGAGTGGTTCAAGTCGATCGGCGTCCCGGCCGATCCGAACAACCCGCGCGACCCGGGCTCCTATGGACCGAAGCTCTACTGCCTTTCCGGCCATGTCGAGAAACCCGGCTGCTACGAGGCGCCACTCGGGATCACCGCCCGGCAACTCATCGACGAATTCGGCGGCGGCGTGTGGAAGGGCCGCGCGGCCAAGGCCGTGATCCCCGGCGGCATCTCGATGGGACTCATGACGGCCAGCGAACTCGACACTCCCCTCGACTTCGCCGGCCCCGGCAAGGTGGGGTGCCTCGGCCTCGGCACGGCGGCCGTCGTCGTCATCGACGACCAGACGAGCATCGTCGATTTCCTCCACAACTCCGCCCGGTTCTTCGCCCACGAGTCGTGCGGCCAATGCACCCCGTGCCGCGAGGGCACGAGCTGGTCGCTACGGATCCTCGAGCGGATCAAGGCGGGCAAGGGCCGGCTCAAGGACCTCGACATCCTCCTCGAACTCGGCACCACCATGGGCATGATGCCGGGCAGCACGATCTGCGGGCTGGCCGACGGAGCCGCCTGGCCCATGAAGAACGCGATCAAGAAGTTTCGCGGCGAGTTCGAGGACTACATCAAGCGCACGAATCCCTCGGGCTGGATGGTCACCGATCCCGTTCCCGCCCTCCAGATCGTGGGGGCCCACTGATGCCGGTCGTCATCGTCGACGGACACGAGATCGAGATCGGGGCCGACGAGCGGCTCAATTGCATCGAGGCTGCGCGGCGCGCGGGCAAGGAGATTCCGCACTACTGCTGGCACCCGGGCCTCTCGGTCGTGGCCAGTTGCCGGATGTGTCTGATCGAGACCGGTCAGCGTGACGCGGCGACGGGCAAGGTCACGATGGTGCCGAAGCTCGTGCCGGGCTGTCAGACGCCCGTCAAGGACGGCACGGTGATCGTCACCGAAAGCCAACTCGTGAAGGACAGCCGCGCCCGGGTCGAGGAGGCGCTCCTCATCGACCATCCGATCGACTGCCCGATCTGTGACAAGGCGGGAGAGTGCCTGCTCCAGGACTATCACTTCGAGCACGGTCAGCCGGAGCGCAGGGCCGACTTGCAGCCGTTTCACAGCCGCAAGCGGGATGTCGGGCCGACCGTCACGCTGTTCGTGGATCGGTGCATCATGTGCACCCGCTGCGTGCGGTTCACCCGCGAGGTCACCGGCACCGCGGAACTGATGGTTTCGTCCCGTGGTGCGAAGGAGGAGATCGACGTCTTCCCCGGCCATCCGCTCGACAACAAGCTCTCCGGAAACGTGGTCGATCTGTGTCCCGTGGGCGCGCTCGGCGACAAGGACTTCCTCTACCAGCAGCGGGTCTGGTTCCTGAAGCGGGAGGCCAACGTCTGCGGCGGCTGCTCGGCCGGATGCTCGATCCATACCGAGCACAACCAGGACACGGTCTACCGGCTCAAGCCCCGGGAGAACCCGCACACGAACACCTGGTGGATGTGCGATGAGGGCCGGTACGGCTGGCATCATCTCCACGACGCCGCGCGGATCCTCGCCGCCGGACGCCGCCGCGCCGCGGTGCCGCGCGGCCACGGCACGGCCGACGAAGCCTTCGAGACGGTCGAGTGGGCCGACGTGGTGGCAGGCCTTCGTGACGACCTCAAGGCCGCGGGCCGCCTCGCCGTGGCCGTCTCGCCGCAGCTCACGGTCGAGGAAGCCTGGATGCTCTGTGCGATCGCCCGGTCGATCGACCCCGACGCGTTTCTGGCCCTCGGCCACGTGCCGGTGGTGGGGGCCGACGAGACGTTCCCGGGCGGCTTCACGATCCGCGCCGAAAAGTGCCCGAATCGTGCCGGCGTGGAGGAGGTGCTCGCCCTCTACGGTGCCGGCGGGAAGTCGTGGGGCGATCTCGTCGCACACGTCGCCGCCGGGAAGGCCGAGGCGGCCTGGGTCACCGGCGGCTACCCGACCGCGTGGATCGACGACCCCACGGCCGCCGCGTTCGCCGGCCTGTCGCGGCTGGTGGTGCAGGACTTCTTCGACTCACCGCTCACGAAACACGCGACGTGGCGACTGCCCGCGACCGGATTCGCCGAGCGGGCCGGCACATGGGTCAACCTGGCCCACCATGCCCAGAGTTTTGC